>CBIHNR010000227.1:0-7837 GCA_966211215.1 uncultured Pedobacter sp. | reverse complement strand
TGTGTGTGTCTAGTTTTTGCACTTAATGTATGGCAATTTTCAGGAGCACAGTCGAAATAGGCAGAACCCATGATTCGGAGGTGGTGCCTTGCGAAGTGCCTGGGTGAAAATTTCTTTATCAGCAGGAATGTGGTTTGAGGAAGGTGCATTGTCGGGTTTTCTGAAGCGATAGAATGTGCGGAGAGGGAAAGGCCGGCGCAGCACCGTGCGGCTGATAAGGAAATTTGCGCAGAGGAATGTGCGAAAAAAGGCACCTCGTAAGGCACAAGATTTTTGTTTCTTTTCATCGACTGGAAAAGAAAAAGAGACGCAGCTTTTCTAGAAGGATAGAGATGAGACTAAAAAAAGCATTTTTTGCAGGCTCCCTTAAATTAAAATAACAAATGCCGGGCAAATCCCGGCATTTGTTATTTTAAGCAGGCTGTTCTACCCAGCCCATCAGCTCCATTACTCGTTTAAACTCCTGCTGTAATGGCGCCTCAATATGAATATCTTCTCCCGTTAGTGGATGCTCGAAAAACAATTCTGAAGCATGCAATAACATGGTAACCATGTTCCAGTTCTCCTTAAAGAACCGGTTTTGTTTATTACAACCATGTGGACGGTCGCCAATAATAGGATGTAAAATATGCCCAAAGTGCTTACGTAACTGATGCATACGCCCCGTTGTAGGCATTGCTTCAACCAGCGAATACCGGGAGGTGGGATGCGCCCCGAAAGGAATGTCAAGTTCGGCTCTGCATAAAGTTCGATAACTTGTGAAAGCATCCTGCAAAACTCCATTCTCTTTGCGCAAAGGGTAATCAATTTCCTGCTCGTCGGGCGTATATCCCCTAACAATAGCCAGGTATTTTTTCTTCACCTTATTTTCTGCAAATAATTGATGCATGGCAGTTTCCACCTGTTTATTTAGGGCAAACAGCAAAATACCACCCGTTTTTCTGTCAATGCGATGTACCGGATTAACCCATTGACCAATCTGGTTACGCAATAACTGCAACGCAAACTCTTCAGCATCCCTGGCTATGGATGAACGGTGAACCAATAAGCCATGCGGCTTGTTGATTGCTATAAGATGCTCATCCTTATATAAAATTTCTAACATCCAGGCTTATTCCCCACCCTCTGGAAGCGCTTCTAAAATTGTAGCTAAAAACTCCGGACGTTCTTCTAAAAGCTGAAGTTGCGCTTCCAATGCTGTTACTTCGTCTTCTAGCTTTTGAATATCGTCTCTCTTTGACTTTATTTTCTGTTTGATTGATGAAATCACTAATTGTGACCTGGTTTTCGCTTTAGCCATCTATTAAATTTATTTATAGGTATTCGGCTGCAAAATTAATGGTTTTAAAGCATTGATTTTGCTTAATCAAATCATAAAATATCATAAATATTACATGTCCAACCCCTCATATGTGTATTTTTATCGCTTATAACCAATTTACACACATGATTAAACTTTATTTATTAGCAGCCCTTGTTGGGCTTAGCACTTTTCTTCAGGCTAAAACCCTGTTCGTTGCCGTTAATGGCAGCGATGCCAATCCAGGAAGCATCAGCCATCCATTAGGCAGCATTCAAAAAGCGCAGCAACTGGTAAATCCCGGAGATACCGTTTTTATCCGCGGCGGGAAGTACATTATCATGGAAAACCAGATTGAAGAAAAGCGCAAAATATTTGCCTACGTACACAACCTGAATAAAAGTGGAACGAAGGAATCCCCGATTCATTACTGGGCCTACAAGAATGAACAGCCTATATTCGATTTCTCGCAGGTAAAACCTGCAGGCTTAAGGGTGATTGCATTCTATGTAGAAGGTTCATGGCTTCATATTAAAGGTTTAGAGGTGGTTGGAGTACAAGTTACGGCAACTAACCATACACAATCTGAATGCTTTGAAAATCGCGGCAGCAACAATATCTATGAACGCTTAAGTATGCACGATGGTCAGGCTATCGGCATTTATCATTTAAGCGGTTCAAATAACCTGTTTTTAAATTGTGATGCTTACCGCAATTATGATTACACTTCGGAAAACGGCCGTGGCGGAAACACAGATGGATTTGGCTGCCATAATCAGCCGGGAAGCGTAAACAATATTTTCCGTGGTTGCAGGGCCTGGTTTAACAGCGATGATGGCTATGATTGCATCAATTCTGCCGAACCTGTGATTTTCGAAAATTGCTGGGCATTTTACAACGGATACTCCCCTACTTTTAAAAGTATTGCCGATGGCAATGGCTTTAAAGCAGGCGGATACGGTGCAAGGCCGGCAGAGGAAGTGCCAAACCCGGTGCCGAGAAATATTATACGCTACTGCCTTGCGGTTAAAAACAAGGCAAACGGATTTTATTCAAACCATCATCCTTCTGGCAGCGACTGGCTCAATAATTCTGCTTATGGCAACTCTGTTAATTATAATATGCTAAACCGCCTGAACGATAATCGCACAGATGTACCAGGTTATGGGCATTTTTTGCGAAACAATCTGGGGCTGAAGGCGCGTGTTAAAGAAGTAGATAAACTTGATGCACAGAAATGCGATATAGCAGGAAACTACTTCAGCATGGATATAAAAGTTTCTGAAAAAGACTTTCTGGGATTTGATGAAGCTGAACTGATAAAACCTCGCAAAGCAGACGGCAGCCTGCCTGATATCAATTTTATGCGTTTAAAGCCTGGTTCGAAATTGATGGGGTTGGGATATTAGCTTTTAGCGATTAGCGGGTTAGCTTTTAGCAGTTAGCTTTTAGCGGTTAGCTGATAGTTAAAAGCTGATAGCTCATAGCTCATAGCTAACCGCTAACCGGCTAATCGCTAGTAAAAGCTACCAGCCCATCGTCCAAATATTTCAAAAATGAAGGAATATCGTAATTAGCTCCACTTGGAGGAAGCATTACTTTCTCATTAGTATCCAGCAAAACATAGAAAGGCTGAGAATTAGCATTATAACGAGAAGCTTGAAAATCGCTCCATTTATTGCCTATAGTTTTTACCGTTTTTCCACTAAATTTTGATACATATTGTTCAGCTTCAGGCAAATCTGTTTTATCATCTACATACAACTGAATCAATACATATTCATCTCTTATGCGTTGCAATACCTCTTTATCAGGCCAAACAGTAGTTTCCATCTTACGGCAGTTAACACAGGCATGCCCGGTAAAATCAATCAATATTGGCTTATTCACCTTTCGCGCATAAGCCAGCCCTTCTTCATAATCAAAAAAGGCATCGAGGTTCAGCGGCGCATGAAACTTATCCGAATATTTATGTACTCCCGACGTTTTAGAAGATGGAACACTTAAGCTATTAGTATACAGGTCAAAATCTTGCGTATGCTGAGGAGGAAGCAAAGCCGAAATTGCTTTTAAAGGCGCCCCCCACAATCCCGGAACCATATATAATGTAAAGGAAAATACCGCGATTGATAAAAAAAGCCTGGGGATAGATAAGTATTTAAGGTCGCTGTCGTGGCTAAACTTAAGTTTTCCAAGCAAATACAAGCCCATCAACGCAAAGATCACAATCCATAGAACAAGATAGACTTCGCGGTCAAGCAAATCCCAATGATAGGCTAAATCAACACTTGAAAGGAATTTGAGGGCCAAAGCCAATTCAAGGAAGCCCAAAACAACCTTAACACTGTTTAGCCACCCGCCTGATTTTGGCAAGGATTTAAGCCAGGATGGAAATATGGCGAATAGGGTAAATGGAATCGCCAGGGCAAAAGAAAACCCGAACATTCCTATAGCCGGGCCTAGAAGTGCTCCGGTAACAGCCGCGTCTACCAAAAGTGTCCCTATGATTGGGCCGGTGCAGCTGAAAGATACCAGTGCCAAAGTGGCGGCCATAAAAAACAGGCCTGTAAATCCTCTGGTATCCGATTTTTCGTCCATTTTGTTAACCCAGCTTGACGGAAGGGTTATCTCAAATGCCCCTAAAAACGAGATGGCAAAAACCAGCAACAGTATAAAAAACAGCATATTAAATACGCCATTGGTTGCTAAATCATTGAGCGCATCTGAGCCAAATAATATAGTTATAACCAGCCCCAAGACTACATAAATGATGATAATGGATACGCCGTAAATAATTGCCTTCCAAATTGCACCCGATTTCTTTTCCGAGCTCTTGGTAAAAAAACTTACCGTTAAAGGCAACATTGGAAAGATGCAAGGCATAATCAAGGCTGCAAAACCACCCAAAAAACCTTTTAGAAAAATGGATAAAAGTGATTCTTGCGGCTTACTTTCGGCATTTACCTGCTTCGACCCATTTATTGAAGATATCGTTGTGGCGGTGTCTGCCTGCTTTAAAGTATCTGTAACTTCGGCAACCGGGGTATCAGCTTGCTCAGAAAAGACAAGGCCTTCAGTTGAAACTGTATCTGTTTGCTGAGCTACCAGCCGGGCCTCAGCAATAAATAACAAGAAAAATACTGGAAGAACGTATTTAAAAAACTTCATTGAAGGCTTATTTTACAGCAACGCTAAAGTTTACTTCATCTGGAGGCAAACATTTCTGGTCGTTACAGGCCATGTACTCCAATTTGCCTTTTACAACGGTTTGAGCCGCTTTTAATTTAACTTTCTGCTGAAAAATTACTGAACTTTCAAAATAGGCAACGTTCATACTAAACGTTTTATCGTATTTACTTACAGGCTTAGGCTCGCTTGTTTTGCCTACAAGAGTGTACTCTTTTGAAGGACTAAAGCTAAATGATGTAGGCACCGGGCCACCCTCTCCTACTGTTTGAGAATATACGTGCCATCCTTTGTCGATAGTTGCCTTTATAAAAACAACCGCATCCGTCTTACTAATGCGCTTTGCGGCATAAGACCATTTAACAGGGGTTACTATCTGTGCGTTGACAGCCGCACTTATTATTGAAAATAACGCTATGAAAAGTAATTTCTTCATTTATATGGGTTTGATGGTTCGCTGTAAAATTAACGTTCGAAAGCTGTATATACTTATTTTATGGATTATTTTTACAAAAAGAGTACTTATAACCTGAGGCCTATTGATATTTGTTGTTAACTAACTGCTTCCTAGCCGAGTCTCTTGAAAAGGACTCGGCGTCTTGTTGGCTGTTCGGAATGTTAGCTAGCAAAACATTTTATAAAAAGAGCAATTCATGAATTGCCCCGAGCGCCCTTTGTATCGTTGCTTCCTAGCCGAGTCTCTTGAAAAGGACTCGGCGCCCTTCTTGTTGGCTGTTTTTTGAATGGAACACATGTAGGGGCGATTCATGAATCGCCCCGCGGGATATTAGCAAACAAAACGTTTTTCTTGTCATCCAAATCCGTCGCGCTTGCCGAAAAAAATTTGTGAAAGATTAATGTTAAACACCCCTCGTTTGCTATTATTGCGAAAAATAACACACCACCAATGCGTAAATCACTGCTAATTATGATGTTTGCTGCGTTTATTACGAGAAGCAATTCGCAAACAGTAATCCCTCTTTACCCCGAAACGATTCCGAATGCTATTGAGGGGATTGATGAAGAAATCAAAAACGTAAACAACACTGGCCAGATACGCTATGAAAAGGTTTCAAAGCCCACTTTAGAGATTTATCTCCCATCCAAAAAAACAGCAACCGGAGCAGCTGTTGTTATCGTGCCCGGTGGGGGTTATCGTATTGTATCTTACACGAATGAAGGGACAGATATAGCAGCAGAATTTACCAAGATGGGAGTAGCGGCATTCATTTTAAAATACCGTTTGCCTTCTGATAAAACCATGCAGGATAAAACAATTGGGCCGCTGCAAGATGCACAACAGGCTATCAAAACAGTTAGAAGCCGGGCAAAAGAATGGGGAATAGATACTTCTAAAGTTGGAATAATCGGCTTCTCTGCAGGCGGGCATTTAGCATCAACGGCTGGTACGCACTTCAACAAATCTGTAATTGAAAATCCAGAACAAATAAACCTTCGCCCTAATTTTATGATTTTGGTTTATCCGGTTATCAGCCTGTCGGAGAACCTGATGCATAAAGGCTCTCGTGATAATCTTATTGGCGGCAGTCCGACTGCGGAGCTAACTAACCTTTATTCTAACGAAACCCAGGTAACAGCACAAACCCCTCCTACCATGTTGATACATGCAGGAGATGATAAAACCGTAAAAGTGGAAAACAGCCTTCGGTTTTACGAAGCCCTGATAAAAAACAATGTTCCAGCAGAAATGCATATCTACCCTAAAGGCGGGCACGGATTTGGCATAGGCCCAAATCGCGCTCCAGACCACTGGACCGACCGGGTACAACACTGGCTACAATCCCAATCAATTATCAAAAAATAAAACAGATGGAAACCATAAATTGGGGAATTATCGGTTGCGGCGACGTAACTGAAGTGAAAAGCGGCCCGGGTTTTAGTAAGGCACCTAACTCAAAAATAATTGCTGTTATGCGTCGGGATGCAGCTAAAGCCGAAGATTATGCAAAAAGACACGACGTTGCAAAATGGTATACCGATGCTAACGACTTAATCAACGACCCTGAAGTTAATGCTATTTATGTGGCTACACCTCCTCTAAATCACGAAGAATATACTATAGCTGCACTGAAGGCAGGCAAACCAGTGTATGTCGAAAAACCAATGACTTTAAATACTGCCTCAGCTATCCGCATGGCTGAAGCAGAAAAAAAATATCAAACCAAACTGACCGTTGCCCATTATCGCCGCGGCCTGCCTTTGTTTATAAAGATTAAAGAACTTCTGGATGCCAAAGCAATAGGAGATGTTCGCTTTATAAACTTGCAAATGCTACAGCCGCATCAATCTGATTTAATTACCAAAACCCACGATAACTGGAGGGTAAATCCGGAGGTTTCTGGCGGTGGCCTATTCCATGACCTGGCTCCGCACCAGCTTGACCTTATGTTATTCTTTTTCGGCAAAGTAAAAACATCACGTGGTTTTGCGAGAAACCAGGCAGGCTACTACCCTGCAGATGATATTGTTACCGGCGAAATGTTATTCGAGAATGGTATCATTTTCAAAGGAACCTGGTGCTTTACAGTACCTAAAGAAGAAACCAGGGATCTGGTGGAAATTATCGGCTCTGAAGGAAAAATCAGTTTCTCCGTTTTCGGGCAATATTATACCGTAACTAAAAATGGACATCAGGAACGTGTTGAGGTAAAAGCACCACCTCACATTCAACAGCCGATGATAGAACTGGTAAATAAATATTTTTCATCTCAGGGAGAAAATCCCTGCCCAGCATCAGAAGGAATTGAGGTAATGAAAATTATCGATAGCTTCTGTAAAAAAGACTAGCACATAGGCGCAGGTTCAAGTTTTTGTATTTAGGCGATTTGCAGGAGGACATTTGAAATAAGCAGAACCCTTGATTCGGAGGCGGTGCCTTGCGATTGCCTGGGTAAAAACTGCGAAGCACTCATTGAGCCCTTTAAAGACAACTTATGCCCTCAATAATTCACTTATCAGCGGGCCTGTGTATATGGAGGTGCATTGTCGGGTTTATTGAGTATTAATTGTTTTCAATGGCCTCTCCAAAGGAGTCCTTTGGACAATGAGCTCCCTTCGGTCGGTATCTGAAGCGAGGGGATGTGTGGAAAGGGAAAAGCCGGCGAAGCACTGTGTGGCTGATAAGGGAACTGCGAAGCACTCATTGAGTCCATATAGGATAATTAACATCTCAATAATTTGCGCAGAAGAATGTGCGAAAAAAGGCACCTCGCAAGGCACAAGATTTATTCACACGTTAATTGTTTTTTTAAGATGTTCATGAGATCGCTTCGCTAAGTATTGTTTCTTTTCATCGAAGTGACTGTTGCACAACTAACATGTGTGAATAAC
>CBIHNR010000226.1:0-7900 GCA_966211215.1 uncultured Pedobacter sp. | reverse complement strand
TGAAAACGATCAGGCCGTTTACTGCACCATTAATTAAACCAACAGTTAACTCCTTGAATACAGTTTGGTAAGCCTGTTTATCTGTTAAATCACTTAAGGAAATACGGCGTACCGTTACCGCAAGTGCCTGGGTAGCAGCGTTCCCTCCCATTCCGGCAATCATCGTCATATATCCCGATAGGATAACAACCCTGCTGATAGTGGGTTCAAAATGCCTGATTACTGAGGATGCCAAAAATGCTGTGCCTAAATTCAAAATCAGCCAGGGCAGGCGGCTTTTTACGGCTTCTTTCCAATTACCCGATAATTCCTCATCTTCAGATACACCGGAGATTTTCAAAATATCTTCTGTATTTTCTTCCTGAAGTACGTCGATAACATCATCAAAAGTAATGCGCCCCAACAAGTGCATATGATCATCAACCACCGGAATACTGGTCAAATTGTACTGGGATAGTAATTTTGCTACTTCTTCCTGGTCGGTATCTGCCTTTACAAACACAAAGTCGTCTTTTACAAGTTCCCTGATGTGTACTGTATATTTAGATTTAATAATGTCTTTTAGAGAAACTATCCCAACCAGGCGATTATAATTATCAACTACATTGATTGTATAAAACTCTTCAATCTCTTCAGACAGGCGAATAATTTCATCCAGGGCTTCCTTTTTGGTAAGGCTGCTATTCACTTTCAATACCTGGGTGTTCATCAAACCACCAGCAGTATCCTCATCGTAACTTAATAAAGTCCTGATATGCGAGGCATCCTCTTCATCCAGCCCTTCAAGAATTTCAAGCTGTTGCTGCTCTGGCAATTGGCTGATAATGTCTGTAGCATCATCATAATCCAGCTCCTCAACAATTTCAGAACGCTTCTCTGGAGCTAAGTTTTCAAGGATTTTTTCCGGGTGGATTTCAGCATCCATCTCAGAAATTACCTCAGAGGCAATATCAGCGGGGAGAATGTTGATGATATGTTCTCTGGCTTCCTGAGGCAGGCCTTCAAACAGAATAGCAATTTCTGAGGCGTGATATTCTGATAGCAAGACCTTTAGAGATTCTTCATCTCCGTCAAGTGCTTGCTGCAGGCGTTGAATATCTGATTTATCAAGCTCAAATGATTGCATTGGCCGCTAAAATAGTAAAATGAACCAGTTTTTAGGGCAATAAAGCCAGCCAGGCAACAGATTTAACAAATATTTTAACTATCCAATGCCTATTTTAACCAGCCTTTTCGCCAAAAATATATCAATTGTAATACGGCAATTATGCCCATAACAAGCATAGTATATACATATCCATGCTCAGAATACAATTCGGGCATGTTGTTAGCTAGTACTTTACCAGTCTTCGGATCTTCACGGGCAAAATTCATACCGTACACTCCTGCAATAAAAGTTAAGGGAATAAAAATCGACGATATTACCGTAAGCACCCGCATAATTTCATTGGTACGATTGCTTACAAAAGACAGGTACATATCAATCAAACTTGTGGTTATTTCCTTATAGCTTTCCACCAGGTCGATAACTTGCATTGAGTGGTCGTACACATCCTTTAAAAACGTCTTGGTATTTTCTGTTATCAAAGGCGATGTGCTTCTGAGCATATCATTTATCTTGTCCCTTTCCGGCCAGGCAGCCCTCCTTAATACAATGAGGGCTCTTTTTATCTGCTGGGCTTCGTATGTGATGGACTTATCGGGCCGGCGATACAGGCGCTCTTCAAGAGTTTCCAGTTCTTCTCCAAAGCGGCTTATCAGGAAAAAATAATTATCCAGTATCATATCCATTAGGGCGTACATAATGTATGAACTGCCGCTCTTACGGATATTGCCCTTGCCCTCCTTTAGCCTCTTTCTAACGGGCTCCAGGCAATCTTCATAATTTTCCTGAAATGTAAATAATATATTTTCGGTTAAAAGGAAAGATATCTGCTCGTTTTCCAGCTGCAGGTTTTGGTTGAGGCCGAGCATTCGGCTGGTGGCAAAAAGATAATCGTCAAACTCCTCCAACTTAGGGCGCTGGTGTGTATGCAATATATCCTCCAATATAAGGCTGCTAACTTTAAATTCCTCTCTAATGGATTCGAGTAATTTAATATCCCCTAAACCCTGCACATCTATCCAATGGCATCGGCCCGCATTTTTTTTGAGAATCGTCTTTATTCCATCAAAATCTTGCGCGGCATTTATTTCAAAGAAGTTTAAGGAGAATGAGTAAACTGTAATACGTGGGCTTAAAGCACCCTGACTTATTTCTAATAAGCCCGGACTACTTCCTGGCGGAGGCATCTTCCTTTCCGTTTTCTTTACTGTAATTCTCCGGAATTTGCTGGGCATATTACAAATACTGGCCGCTTTGCGGACCCTGGCTAAATAACAAATCCACTATGCTTAGGTTGGGTATAAAACCGTTCCTCTCGTCAAACACCTGAAAATAAGGCTTGTTGCTTACTACATTATTAATTTTTGGATGGATAGAAGAACGAAAATCAATTAAGTCTGAATACTCCTTTTCGTAAATGTCCTGATAATTGTAAGAAATATTAAGCTTCAACGCTTTTAAAATCACTTTTAGCAAAGCCTCATTATAATCAAACAGAAAATCGAACTTTTTCTCATAAAAGGGAGCAAACTCATCCTCATAAAACTCAAAATAAGCAGAACTTCTGTACGAGGATTGAAGGCTTAGCCAATGTAAGCGCTGCCAGTCAAAATCGTATGAAATTCGGACATCTTTAACTTTAGTATGCACTTTTGATCCTTTAATTACCGGAACAATTAAATCCAGCTTGCCCTGCGGCGAATGTATGCAAGCCCTGTTTCTATATGTTTGCTTCGGAAAATGTTCAGCTCGTTCCAGAAGCGCATTCTCTTTATATTGTAATAGTTTACTGAAAAACTCTATAGGTGGTAAGTAAAATAATGGAAAGATTGCGCCTTTATTCATTGTATATACTAAGTTTGTAGTCCGGTTCGCCGAAATTAAATAATAAAAGCATTCAATGAAGAAGGTTCTTTGGGGTCTTGTTAAAATTTCTTTATACCTGATATCTTTCCTCCCCTTTCCCGTTCTTTATTTATTATCGGATTTCTTTTACTTCATTATATACTACGTTATTAAGTACAGAAGGCATGTGGTGATGCCTAATTTGCGTAATGCTTTCCCGGAAAAAAGCGAGGTTGAGTTAAAAGCAATTGAAAAGAAATTCTTTCATTTTTTATGCGATAATATTCTGGAATCCTTTAAGATGCTCACCATATCTAAAGAATCTATTAAAAAGCGCCTAAAAGTACTGAACCCGGAAGAAGTAGAGCAATATTTCGCAGAAGGAAGGTCGGTGCTGATAACCGGCGGGCACTACGCCAACTGGGAATGGGGTAATCTTGCCATCAACCTCTACATTAGAAACACGGCAATGGTTATTTATAAGCCATTGGCAAACGCACACTTCGGCAACTTAATGAATCAAATGCGCAGCCGTTTCGGCACAATTATGGTGCCCATGAAGTCGACTTTAAGAAAGATTGCCGAGTACAAAAATAAGCTGTATGTAATGGCTTTTGTTAGCGACCAAACTCCAACACGGCAAGAAACACAATATTTTACAACGTTTTTAAATCAGCCTACTTCCGTTTTTTTAGGTATCGAAAAAATTGCAAAAACAACTGGTAATCCTGTAGTATTTTTTGCAATAGACCGGGTGAAACGAGGTTATTACGAGGCGACTTTTACAACCTTATTTAAATGCCCTCAAGAAACTGTAGGCCACGAAATTACAGAAGCACATACCAAGATGCTTGAGAATTACATCAAAGCTAAACCTGAACTATGGCTCTGGTCACATAAACGTTGGAAATTTAAACCCGAAGATATTCAATGACTGCCCTCCCAAGTGTAGCTGTGGTAATTCTTAACTGGAATGGAAAAGATTACCTTCAGCAATTTCTTCCTTCTGTATTGTCTTCCACATATCCCAATTTAAAAGTTTATGTAGCCGATAATGACTCTGCGGATGATTCGGTAGAGTTTGTAAAGGCAAAATTCCCTGAGGTTGAGATTATTAAAAACGCTAAAAATTATGGCTTTGCCGGAGGATATAATGAGGCGCTTAAACATATTGAGGCTGATTATTTCGTACTACTAAATTCGGATGTAGAAGTTACTTCGGGCTGGATAGAACCGGTTATTAATTTAATGCAGAGCGATGCTACAATTGCAGCCGCCCAACCCAAATTAAGAGATTACAATGACAGGGAACGCTTTGAGTATGCTGGTGCTGCCGGCGGTTTTATTGACCGCTATGGTTATCCATTTTGCCGCGGGCGAATTTTTGATACCGTTGAAATAGACGAAGGCCAGTACAACACCGCCTCTGAAATTTTTTGGGCTAGCGGTGCCGGAATTTTTATAAAAAGGACATGCTGGCTGGAAGTAGATGGCTTTGATGCTGATTTTTTTGCCCACATGGAAGAAATTGATTTATGCTGGCGCTTAAAAAACCGGGGATATAAAATCATGTACTGCCCAGATTCAGTAATATATCATATTGGAGGTGGTACTCTGCAAACCGACAGCCCTTACAAGAGCTATTTAAATTTTAGAAACAACCTGGCAATGTTATTAAAAAATTTGCCGCGGAATAGACGTTTCCCTGTTCTATTCACAAGATTCTGGCTCGACTTTATTTCTCTATTGAAATTTATGGCTGATGGAAAGTTTAAACAAGCAAGAGCGATCAATAAAGCTCATGTTGCTTTCTTTAAAGATCTTTTTAAGAATCTAAAAAAATCCCATAAAACTTATCCGCAATTTAACAGGGCGGGTTTAAGTGATAAAAGCATCGTATGGCTATATTTTGCAAAAGGAGTTAAAAAATTTGAGGACATGAAATGATCGCCACAGCGACATTTGGTAGTTTTCATCTACCTATCGATAAAAAGACGCAAATAAAATTAAATCTGCGTCTTTTTTCTTAAACCTCCACCTTACTGCCATAGCTTAACAAGTTAATTTTACTTGAACCTCCAGGCTGTTTGCTTACCTGAATTTGAACCCCAATTCTTTCTTTGAGAGCTTCCACGTGAGATATAATGCCTATTGTTTTCCCCTTAGACTGTAGATTTTCAAGTGCTGAAATTGCAATGTCAAGAGTATCTGCATCCAGTGTACCAAACCCCTCGTCAATGAATAATGAATTGATTTGCACCTTTCGGCTTGCAAGGTCTGAAAGCCCCAGGGCTAAAGCAAGGCTCACCAGGAAGCTTTCGCCTCCAGACAAAGTAGCCATTGGCCGCACAGCATCAGCCTGATACCCGTCTATTATTTGAAGTTCGAGATCCTTTTCTTTACTTTTTAATATTTGATAGCGGTCACTTAATTTTTGCAGATGCCTGTTTGCCAATTCTGTTAATCGGGCAAGTGTTAAGCCCTGCGCAAAACGACTGAATTTTTTTCCATCCGCAGATCCAATTAAAGTAGACAGTTGCTGCCAACGCTCAAACTCACTCTTTTGTAAATCAATTTGAGCAGCGACTTCCCGAAACTTGGCTTTCATCCGGTCATCTTCCGTCAAAATTTGATTTAAACGGCCAATCTCCTGATTAAGATTTTTTCCGGTTTCTTCAATTTCCCCAAACCGTTCCTGCAAGTCGTCAAGGGTTTCAGATGTGAGTTCCTTTAATGTTTCATGTTTAATTTCTAAATCCGTTTGAATCAACATCTGATTGAGCGTTTCAATTTGGGTGGAAATCTCTTTTTCTAACTCTGCAAGCTTAAGCACTTCCTCCTCCGAAATAAAATGCTGCTTTAATTCTTCGACGGATTCGATTCCCACCTCCTTAATATGGCCAATCAACTCTCCATTTAAACGGGCCAAATCGGCCTTTAGCGAAGATATTTCCACTTCCAGTTGTCCCAGCTGGGTTTCGCTTACCGTTAACAATTCCTGCTTATGCTGACAGGTACTTTGTGCAGATTCCATCAGGCTATTTTGTAAGTTTAATTGCTTACTTAGCTTTTCCTTTTCAACAGCTGGACTTTTATCGCCAAACGCATCATAACGGCTCGCTTTTAGCCTCTCAAGTGCCGCCTTCTCCCCATCAAGTTCAGCTTTTAACCTCGAAACCTGTCCCAGCTTTTCGGCCAATCCCTCTGCAATTTTGCTTAACTCAATTTTGATACTTACTAGATCTAAATTCAAGTGCTGCTGTTTTGCCAGTGAATGCAAATAAGCTTGCGACCGTTCCAATAAAACAGGTTCAATGCTGCTTAGATTCTCGAGGCTAAAAGCAACTTTATAAGTTTGCAATAATCCCTCAATCTGACCTATATTTTTTGCTTGTTTAGCTTTAGCCGCATCAAGCTGAGCTTCGGATTTACCTATCTGCTCCGAGATAAGGTTCAAGCGCTCAATCGCTGCATTTGTTTTAGCTTCGGCCAGCATTAGCAACTCGCGCTTCTGCGCTATTTCTTTTTCAAGGTTTTGAACTTGCAGGCCAACATTCCGCAGTCCTTTAATTTTTTGCAACACCTGTGTTTGCCGCTGTTGCTTCTTAAGAACTATGGCTTGTATCGTATCGGCGGCGGCAATATCCAGAGGCTTGGGCAATTGGCTATTCCCCTTTTCAAACTCAGCCTTGATAAGCAATAATTCAGAAGTAAGCCGGCTCATTTGCTTATCAATCGATTCAATTAAGTTTTTCAAAGTATTGCACTCTAAATCTTTATGATTCAGCTTTTGAATCAACTCTGCAAGTACTACTTCCTGCCTGCTCCGTTTCTGTTCAGCCTCGGTGAGTTGAGGCTCATATCCAGTTTCCACATAAGGGTGATGCACTGAACCACATAAAAAGCAGGGTTCATTTGGCCTTAGCAAATTCCTGTCCTCTTCATATTTTCTGATTCTCTGTTGAACCTCCACCAACTGCCTTAAATCTGATAGAAAGCTTTCTGCTTGCTCTTTCTTTTCTACCAGGCTCTGCTGTTCGGCCACAGCCGACTTATAGAGGCTCGTATTTTTATCAAGCTCTACCTGCAAAGCAGCTTTTTCATCCTCCCCTTTTTTAAAAGTGGAAGCAGACTTATACTGTTGCTCACACAAACTGATTAAAACTGGCAATTTTACCGATTCATCTTCTAAATCGATTAGCGAATCAGGCTCAGACGCCAAGCTGGATTCTAACTCTTTTACTTTCAGCTGTAACTCACTTAGCTCTTTTTCGATAAATTCAGTCTTTAGCTTGTTTTCAACCAGGAACGCATTCCCAGCAGATTGCTGTTTAACAGAAGTTTCATATTCGGTTTCTAAAGTTTTTATTAGAATTTGATTTTCAGAGATTTCCTTAAGATACTGCCTGAAAACAACGATATCCTTTTCTAATTCCTTATCATGCTCATTTTGTTGTAACCATTGTGTCAGGCTCTCAAGGCTTTTTTCAATCTCACTAAGCTGAATAGTTTTATTTGTTTGCGAAGTAAAGACGAACTGAACTTCCTGTTCGGCATTTTGAACGCCCAAATCAAGTTTCTCTACCTGAGCCAGTAAATTTGCAATCGCAAAATCTTGCTGTATTATTTTTTCAAATAAAGGCTCTGAATCTGTTATTTTCTGTTGGGTTTCTTTTGCCTGTAAGCGAGCATTTTCGAGAGATGCAGCTGCTTGCACAAGCTCCTCTTTGAGAACTGGCAAGCGCTCTATAAGCAAAGCCGAAGCCTCTTCCTGCTTCTGTATCCGGATAGCCACCGATCGTATTTCCACTAAGGCTGGCTTAAAACGCAGTGCCTTACCGTGCTGGTGCAGACGCTCAAAATTAGCTTTGTTGGCCGCATACCGTTCCTGCACAGCGTCTTGCTTCTCTAACAAATTTGCTTTCTTTTTTGCAAGGCCTTCCAAAGCTT
>CBIHNR010000225.1:0-7917 GCA_966211215.1 uncultured Pedobacter sp. | reverse complement strand
ATCGAATACCAATCCTTACGAGATATAATAACTAAAATCACGCCAAATGTACTATTCAGCCATTCAATCTATTTAATTAATACCAAGTTAGACCCGCCTGTAGTTTCTCCAAATATGGTGAATTAGCAAGCGCCGGAGCATTTAATCTTCTATGAATTCCTTTAGATCCTCCCAGTTTTCCTAAAGCGAAAGCCCTGTTTTTTTCCATCACAAATACCTAACTTTGCAGCCTTAAAATTTGGTTTAAAATACTGATGTACAAAGAATATAAACAGCTGAATTTATCTGAAACCGGGAAAGAAATCTTAGAATATTGGAAGAAACATAACATCTTCGAAAAAAGTATTTCGAGCCGTCCCGCTTCACAACCATATACCTTTTACGAAGGGCCTCCCTCTGCCAATGGAATGCCTGGTATTCACCACGTTATGGCACGTGCCATTAAAGATATCTTTTGCCGTTACAAAACGCAAAAGGGCTTTCGTGTAGAGCGTAAAGGAGGATGGGATACTCATGGTTTACCTATTGAGCTTGCCGTTGAAAAAACTTTAGGCATCACCAAGGAGGATATTGGCAAAAAGATTTCGGTTGAAGAATACAACGCCGCTTGCCGCCGAGAGGTAATGAGATATACAGATGTTTGGAACGACTTGACCGAAAAAATGGGTTATTGGGTTGACCTTGATAAGCCCTATATCACGTACGAAAATGAATACATCGAAACCCTTTGGTGGATTTTAAAAAAGCTCTATAGTAAAGGCTTTTTATATAAAGGCTATACTATTCAGCCTTTTTCTCCAGCAGCCGGTACCGGCTTAAGCTCACACGAGCTCAATCAACCCGGTACATACCGCAACGTAAAGGATACTTCTATTGTTGCCCAGTTCCGCATCAAGAAAGGGCAAATCCATCCATTAACGTCGGTACTTTTCCAAAATGAGCTGGAAGATACAAGCATTCTTGCCTGGACCACAACTCCCTGGACTCTTCCATCAAACAGCGCATTAGCTATTGGAAACAACATTTCATATGTTAAAATCAGAACTTTTAACCAGTACACTCACGCTCCAGTCAGTGTAGTTTTGGCGAAAGACCTGGTTTCAAAACATTTTAAAGCGGATGCTCAAAACGCATCATTCCAGGATTACAAAGCTGGAGATAAGATTATTCCATGGGAAATTGCTGCCGAATTTAAAGGCGCTGAACTGGTTGGTTTAAACTACCACCAACTTTTGCCTTACGTAACTAATGAAGAACTTGAAAAAAACGCTTTCCGTGTTATTCCTGGTGATTTCGTTACCACAGAAGATGGTACTGGTATAGTGCACATTGCGCCTACTTTTGGAGCGGACGACTTCAGGGCTGCTAAAAACGCTGGTGTTCCGGCTGTTTTAGTTACCGATGCCGATGGCAAACAACAGCCTCTTGTTAACCGCCAGGGCAAATTTGTTGATGAAGTAACTGATTTTGCCGGTCGTTTTGTAAAAGAAGAATACTTTAGCGTTGATGAGCTTGCCGCACCTGATTTTAAGCCGACCGACGTTTTGATCGCTATTAAGCTTAAAGAGGACAACAAAGCTTTCGATGTAAAGAAATACGAGCACAGCTACCCTCATTGCTGGAGGACAGATAAACCAGTTTTATATTATCCATTAGATAGCTGGTTCATTCGGACGACCGCGGTAAAAGAGCGCCTGGTAGAGCTTAACAAAACGATCAACTGGAAACCAGAAGCAACCGGAAGCGGACGTTTTGGGAACTGGCTGGAAAATCTGGTTGACTGGAACCTTTCGCGTTCCCGCTACTGGGGTACACCTCTACCGATTTGGAGAACTGAGGATGGGCTGGAAGAGATTTGCATTGGCTCGATTGCCGAATTGAAAGAGAAAGTTATTGCAGCTGTTAACAGCGGGTTACTTGATGATGAGGAATTCGATAAAGCTCAAGCTCAAATCTTGGAATTGTCTGAAGGAAGGTTCGACATGCACCGCCCTTATGTGGATGATGTTATTCTTATTTCTTCGACTGGAAAGAAAATGCTTCGCGAACCCGATTTAATTGACGTTTGGTTTGATTCTGGAGCTATGCCTTACGCGCAATGGCACTTCCCATTCGAGAACAAAGACAAGTTTGAAAATGCCTACCCGGCAGATTTCATTGCCGAGGGCGTAGACCAAACGCGTGGCTGGTTTTTTACCTTGCATGCCATTGCGGTTATGCTAAATGATTCTGTGGCATTTAAAAATGTGGTTTCTAATGGTTTAGTGCTTGATAAAAATGGAAACAAGATGTCTAAACGCTTAGGCAATGCTGTTGATCCATTTGAAACTATTGATAAATATAGTGCTGATGCTACCCGTTGGTATATGATCAGCAATGCATCTCCGTGGGACAACCTTAAGTTTAACCTCGAAGGCCTGGATGAAGTACGCCGCAAGTTCTTTGGAACGCTTTATAATACTTATGCATTTTTTGCGCTTTATGCCAACATAGATGGCTTCAAATACCAGGAGGCAGAAATTCCGATTGCAGAGCGTCCAGAAATTGACCGTTGGATCATTTCGCTGTTAAACACACTTTCGCAGGAGGTTGACGGATTTTATGCTGATTTTGAGCCAACCCGTGCAACCCGCGCCATTCAGGAATTTGTGGATGAGCACTTAAGCAACTGGTACGTTCGTTTATGCCGCCGCCGTTTCTGGAAGGGTGATTATACTGCTGATAAAATTTCGGCTTATCAAACACTATACACCTGCTTATCAACCATTTCGAAGCTAATGTCGCCGGTTGCGCCATTCTTTAGCGAGCGTTTGTTCCTTGATTTAAATACTATCACAGGCAAAGAAAACGTTGAATCTGTACACCTTGCAGATTTTCCGGCCTATCATGCTGAGTTGGTGGATAAGGAATTAGAAGAGCGCATGGCTTTGGCGCAAAATATCTCTTCCATGATTTTATCATTGCGCAAGAAAGTTGGAATTAATGTTCGCCAGCCTTTAAACAAAATCTTATTGCCGGTTCTAGATAGCAGTTTCCAGGAGAAAGTTGAAAAAGTAAAAGAATTAATACTTTCTGAAACCAATATTAAGAACATTGAGTATATTAACGACACTTCTGGAATTATCAAAAAGAAAGTGAAGCCTAATTTTAAAGCGTTAGGTGCAAAAGCAGGCAAATACATGAAAGATGTAGCAGCTTTTATTAATTCCCTTTCGCAGCAACAACTGGCTGATTTTGAAAAAGAAGGCTCTGTTAGCTTCGGTAAAGATGAGTTTGCTTTAGCAATTTCTTTAGAAGACGTAGAGATCATTGCGGAGGATGTTCCGGGATGGCAGGTAACAAATATTGGAAAACTAACCGTGGCTTTAGATGTTACGGTTACTAACGAGTTGAAACAGGAAGGAATTTCACGCGAATTAGTAAACCGAATTCAAAATTTAAGGAAAGACAAGGATTTTGAGGTAACGGATAAAATTAATGTAAGGGTAATAAACCACCCTTATATAGCGGAAGCCGTAAAAAGTAATTTATCATATATTTGCGACGAAGTTCTGGCAGCGTCTTTCGAGCTCGACAAGGAGCTTGCTGAAGGCGAAACTGTTGAAATAGACGAGCAGGAATTTTTAATAACTCTTACAAAAGCTTAAAATGGAAAATAACGAAAAAACAAGGTACTCTGACGCAGAACTTTTAGAATTTAAAGAACTAATTGTAGAAAAAATACGCGGCGCTAAAGAAGAATTAGCCTCTCTGGCTCAATCCTTAAGTAATCCTAATTTAAACGGGACTGATGATACTGCAGGAACCTACAAAACACTGGAAGATGGATCTGCAACATTAGAGAAAGAATCTATCAACCAATTAGCTGCACGCCAGAAAAAATTTATTGAGAACCTTGAGGCTGCTTTAGTACGTATAGAGAATAAAACGTATGGCGTTTGCCGCGAAACCGGTAAATTAATTCCTAAAGAACGTTTACGTGCGGTGCCACACACTACGTTAAGTATGGAAGCAAAATTGAAGCAGTCCTAAATGAAAGCATACACCAAGCCGGTATTGGCTATTATTTTAATTTTATTGGCCGACCAGATATTTAAGATCTGGATAAAGCTTAATATGACACTTGGCCAGGAGTTCAAAATTCTTGGCAATTGGTTTATTATTCACTTTACCGAAAATAACGGAATGGCTTTCGGAATGGAATTTGGAGGCGAAGCCGGTAAGCTTGCCCTCACCTTATTCCGTATTGTTGCTGTTGCAGTTATTGGCTATGGTGTAGTTTACCTGGTAAAAAAGAAATACCACCGCGGGTTGATTTTAAATGTAGCCCTCATTTTTGCGGGAGCCTTGGGCAACATCATCGATTCTACATTTTACGGCTTACTGTTTAGCGAAAGTACCTATTTTCAGCCCGCCACATTTCTTCCAGCAGGAGGCGGCTATTCAAGCATTTTCCACGGCAGGGTAGTTGATATGTTTTACTTCCCGATCTTACAAGGCACCTTCCCTCAGTGGTTTCCTATGTGGGGCGGTGAAGAATTTATCTTCTTCAGGCCTGTATTTAATATTGCCGACGCGGCAATTTCTATCGGAGTTATTGCAATCCTAATCTTCCAAAAAAGATATTTCAAGGAAGAAACAATAGAAGAAAGTTATCCGCACAGCGAGATTATAGAAGAATAAATAAAAAAAGCCCCTAACGGGGCTTTTTTTTGTGAAAATCTAATTGTTTTTAAGAGGCCACAAAGAACCTTATACGATTTTCATGTGCCGTTGTAAGCTCCTGTTCATGAAGGTTTTATTTATGTTCCTGAGAAGCCTCCTTCTAAGGCCTTCCCTTGATTCTCATCAACTCTTATACTTAGCCTCCAATGTTAAGTTTTCAGTCTTCCGAAACATACTCTTCAGCCCAACGTTAAACACAGTATTAAACCTGAGTAAACAAACTGTTAAATCATATGAGGCGGCTTCTTTTATTCTTTAGCTGTACCATTTTGATACTGAGCATGGCTTTCGCCAAGGCTCAGAACCGCTATCAGTGTTACAGTTTCGAATTTTACGAAGGCACAGTTAATCTGCGTGTATCTAATACTATTCAAATCCCAAAAGACAGTATTCCTTCTGAAATTGCTGCAATTAACTTTTATCGTGCAATAAATTCTGGCTCATGGCACCCGATAATAGATTCGCTTCTGGCGTACAAAGAATCTCATAAACTTAACGACTGGCTTTATTATCAACTCATCCGAAAAACGGCTCAACAGTTAGCACCTAAAAAGGATAATTATTTTAGATACACTTTATACAAATGGTTCTTTCTGACGCAATCTGGATATGATGCCAGACTAGCTATTGCCGATGACAAGGTAATTTTCTACGTGCGCAACGAGGAAGACATTTCGGACATTCCTTTTTTTATGGTTAATGGCAAGAAATATATGTGCCTCAATTATCATGATTATGGCAAAATAGATTTTGAAAAAAACATCCCCATACCGGTGAAAATTAATATTGCCGAAGCTCAAAAGCCCTTCTTCTACAAAATAACCCGTATGCCGGATTTCAAGCCTGAGGATTATTCAGAGAAAAATATCCAGTTCAGCTATAAACAAAAAGTCTATCATTTCAATATAAAGCTCAACGCGGAAGTTCAAAGGATTTTTGCTAACTATCCGGTAGTAGACTTCGAATCTTACTTCAATATTCCTTTAAGTAAAGAAACTTATGGCTCACTAATCCCGATGCTGAAAAACAACATTAAAGGCATGAAGCAGAAAAAAGGAGTTGATTACCTTATGCGCTTTACCCGATATGCTTTTCTCTACCAGGATGATGAAAAGGTCCTTGGCAAGGAAAAGCGGTACTCTGCTGAGCAAACCTTATTTGCACAATACAGCGATTGTGATGACAGGGCTGCGCTATTCTTTTATCTGGTGAAAGAAATTTATAATCTGCCGATGATTGCCCTACTATACCCAACCCACATTACCATGGCTGTTGCCTTTGATAAACCGGTTGGTACCCCGATCATTTACCAAGGCAAAAAATATTCGGTATGCGAGCCAACGCCGCAAGCAAAGGATCTACGCATTGGAGAAATAAGCCCTAAAAACCAGCACTCTTCTTATAGGGTAGTTTATCAATATGAGCCATGAAATAAATGAGAGGGAATAGATGAGAGAATATATTCCAAGTTCATCGGTTTTTGTCATCTCAACAATAGGAGCCCCCCTCGACAGTTTGCATAATACGCTTTAAGATCTCTCCAAAGTTATAATGACATCATTTACAACTGGCTCATTTTTAGATGTTTTTAAATATGAAACTTTGTCATCTCGACGATAGGAGAGATCCTAGGCAATACGCATAATAAAGCGCTTTAAGTTCTCTCCTTTCGTCGAGATGACAAACGGGCTAGCCGAACATGGCACCAAACGTCATGACTATATTTTGCTTTCCCAAAAGCTCGTCAAGACACATGCCATACGAAATTAACGAAGGCCACTCAAACAATCCTTTCTTTATTGCCCGATTTAATACTCCTATAAATTGCATCAATCACTTTCATATCTTGCAATCCTTCCTCTCCCGGCACTCTCGTTGGCTTGTTGTTAAGAATGCAATACGCAAAATCATCCATCTGCAAGGCTTGCTGGTTTATCTGAGGAAAGTTCATTTCCCCTTTGCTCGTGCGGCCTTTAATTCCCCCATAACGATATGCTGATGTTAATTCAAATTTGCCATTTTCTGCCAATGCTTTTAAATAATTGAGGTTGGCGTTATAGCTAGATTGTCCCTTAGATATAGCTCCAGAAGCAAATTCCAGTTCCCAAAAAACAGTTTCATCTACTTCTTTAAACAGCTCTGGCTTGGTTTTTTGCTCAGTGGCTTTTACAAAGCTCGGTTCTTCACCAAGGATATAGCGGGCGCCCTGAATTGCATAAATACCCATATCCATCAAGCCACCACCACCAGCTAAACTTTTCTTCAACCTCCAGGCATTAGGATCTCCACCGTAAACGAAACCATTAGCCGCCTCAATGGCCTTGACTTTACCAAAAATCTGCTTTTGCCCAAGCCGCATCATCTCCTGATTATGTGGCTCGAAATGCAGCCGGTATCCAATTGATAGCATTTTGCCTGCTTTTTTACAAGCCGCAATCATTTCCTTGCATTCTGCAGCATTAAGCGCCATAGGTTTTTCACAAATAACATGCTTATTTGCCAGGGCGGCTCTTATAGTGAAATCTTTATGCATTGAAATGGGGAGCACTACGTAAACAATGTCGATTTCGGGGTTATTGTTTATTGCGTCGAAGTTTTCATAGCTGTAAATATTGCGTTCAGGGATTTTATATTTTGCCGACCACGCTTTAGCCTTAACTGGACTACCAGTTACGATGCCTGCCAGGTAACAATTTTTGGTTTGCTGTAAGGCGGGCGCAAGTTGTCCGGAGCTATAAGCACCCAAGCCGACTAGTGCAATACCCAAGCGCTTACGTTTGCCCGTCAAAAATGTAGGGCTGAATGACGAAGATGTTAATGCGAGGGCACCTACACCCATAGACAGGCTCCAAAGAAAATTTCTCCGGGAAATGTTACGATCTTTCATAAGCAGGCGTATATCTATTTAGGAACTTCTGCTAATAAATTTTGTTTATGGAATTTATCAGACAGGATCATCTAACTTAGACACACAGATTAAATTATGAAAAGACTTGTTTTTATTGCTTTATTAAGCGCTCTTACGATTTCGGGTATTGCACAAACTGTTGATACACGAAGAAAAGTGGAGGTTTCCGGATCTGCTGAGGCAGAAGTTACGCCAGATATTATTTATGTAGGAATTTCTTTGAAGGAATATTATCGTGACAACAGTAACAAAAAGAAGGTGGACATTAATGAAATTGAAAGACA
>CBIHNR010000224.1:0-7965 GCA_966211215.1 uncultured Pedobacter sp. | reverse complement strand
TTTTTTGAATTGATTATTGCCGCGGATAATAGTTGCGCAACAGTCACCGAATGGAAAAGAAAAAGAAAGAACTGAATCTGCAGAAGATGTGTACACACCGTAGCGCACTGTGGAAAATGAAGGTAAGCAGTGTGTATCCGCCGGAGCGATAACACTACCCCCCTGAAACGGCTGTAAATATCATTGTCATACTATCGTTCTGGGTAGGCAGATTAGACGGAGTATCTGAACAGCGTGGGGTGGAAATCGATTTCCTAATATGATCAAATTTTACCTTAACTTATTTTGACATCAATTTTTATACAGTTTACCCCCATCGAATGGACATTTTCCCCATTCCCGGACAGCGGCTTATTTGCTGAAATTTGAGTGTATTCATTTAGTAAATCGATTTACTAATAACGAGGGGTAACCAATTATATAAAAACCAACATGTCTGTAAACTTAAAAGAGTTAGCCACGCTTTGGGATGAAGTTTGTACCGGAAATCAGAAAGCGTTTTCAATTTTACATAAGACGCTGTATTCAAGAATGTATTCTAAAGTGATAGTCATCATGAAAGACGAAGAGCTTGCAAATGACATTCTGCAGGATACGTTTGTGAAACTTTGGCTTAGGAGAACTTATATCGGAAAAATAGATAATGTCCCTCACTATTTTTTCATGGCTGCCCGTTCAGTATGCATTAGCTATATACGGGATTTTAAGAAGGCCGAGCGCTCGATGTTAGAAATGGGCTCTGATATAGACAAGGATTATCAGGAGAGCATAGAGGAGCTTATTTTGGAACGTGAATTATCTGCTGGACAGAGAAAATTGATTGAGGCTGCCTTAAGTTGTTTACCACCACGCCAAAGTGAAATTATCCAGTTACGTTTTTATGAAAGCCTGAACTTGAAAGAAATTGGGTTACAAACAGGAATAAAATATCAATCGGTAGTAAATAATATGTACAGAGCAGTTCAGGCTCTGCGAGATAAATATTCTGATGAGAGCAAACTACGAGTTGCATAAGAAAACACCTACCTACTAGAGCATTTCAAACTATTTCTTAAAACATTTCATTAATGCAGCCAAAGCTGTTTAATGAATTGATTTTATATGAAAAAAAAATACTTTTTCATTGTTCTGGCCTTGATGCTCATAGTATGCGAGTCGGTGCGGTCGCAAACCTTTGTGCACCCGGGGGCTCCACTTACAAAGTCTGACCTCGATATTTTAAAGGCCCATGTCAGGGCTGGTGATTACAATTAGGTTCATTAAACGCTGGGGTGTATGTTTTAACTGTTAACAACACGTCGAAAACGATTATAAAAGAATAAGAATCATTATGAATGATTAAGAAGCCGTCTCAAGTTAAAGTTGAGGCGGTTTCTTTTTGTATGTGTACTGGCCGCCTTCTGTTGTGATGGTTATGCCTTAAGGCCGGCAGATAAAGGCACGTTGAGTCTATACGCAGAAGCCGAATCGCGGCCTTTTCCGATGATCCTAAAATAGCGCCATGAAGAATTGGTTTGGCTTATATATCATTAAGCTAAAATGTACATAGTTTTTTGTACGGATGATTTCGGACTATCGCTAGGCGGAAAGATGGCGCTATCCCTATTACATGGAGCCTATATAGTAAGAAAGGATTGGAATCACCTTCCCTAAGTAGAAGGTTGGCCAAATTACCTGGAATAAGTAATTCGAAGAAATTAGTCTGAAATATCTAAACTGCCTGAGGTGGAAATCGATTTCTTGATTTGATTAAATTTTTTAACTGAACTTATCTGACATCAAATTTTATACACTTTACCCCCATCGAATGGACATTTTCCCCATTCCCGGACAGGGGCATATTTGCTGAAATTTGAGTGCATTTCATTTAGTAAATCGATTTACTAAATAAATGCACGAGGGGATAACCAATTATATAAAAACCAACATGTCTGTAAACTTAAAAGAGTTAGCCAAGCTTTGGGATGAAGTTTGTACCGGGAATCAGAAAGCGTTTTCAACTTTACATAAAACGCTGTATTCAAGAATGTATTCTAAAGTTATACTTATCATTAAAGACGATGAGCTTGCAAATGACATTCTGCAGGATACGTTTGTGAAACTTTGGCTTAGGAGAACTTATATCGGAAAAATAGATAATGTCCCTCACTATTTTTTCATGGCTGCCCGTTCAGTATGCATTAGCTATATACGGGATTTTAAGAAGGCCGAGCGCTCGATGTTAGAAATGGGCTCTGATATAGACAAGGATTATCAGGAGAGCATAGAGGAGCTTATTTTGGAACGTGAATTATCTGCTGGACAGAGAAAATTGATTGAGGCTGCCTTAAGTTGTTTACCACCACGCCAAAGTGAAATTATCCAGTTACGTTTTTATGAAAGCCTGAACTTAAAAGAAATAGGGTTACAGACAGGAATAAAATATCAATCCGTAGTAAATAATATGTACAGAGCAGTTCAAGCTCTGCGAGATAAGTATTCTGATGAGAGCAAACTACGAGTTGCATAAGAAAGGACCTACCTGCTATAGCATCTTAAACTATTTTATTGATGCAGTTAAAACAGCCTAATAAATTAATTATTATATGAGGAAAATTTACATTTTTATTCTTTGTCTGATGCTCATGGTTTGCAAGTCAGTACGATCGCAAACCTTTGTGCATCCGGGGATTCCCCTTTCAAGTTCTGACCTCAGTACTCTGAAGGCCCATGTGCAGGCCGGTGATTATCCCTGGAAACAGGCCTACGACATCCTGGCGGCCGATGGCAAGTCGCAGCTGACGTACATGCCGAACCCTCAGGTTTCGATTAGCCGCAATCCGAATATTAATCTTAATCCATGGAGAAACGATATGGTCGCTGCGTTTTTTCAGGCCATGATGTGGTATTTTACCGGAAATGAGGCACATGCCAGAAAGTCGAGGGACATTTTAATTGCCTGGGCCACTACTCAAACAGAATTTGGAGGTATTGAGTCCAACCTGGACTTAGGCGACTATGCCTATGCCTATGGAGGCGCAGCCTCCATCCTTCGTGGAACCTGGAGCGGCTGGACGGCAGAAAATACCACAGCCGTAAAAAACCTGTTCAACAACGTGTACTGGCCGCGTACAGGTTGTGCCGGTTATGCTTTAGGCCCTGCCAACAAAGGCACCTTGAGTATAGCGGGAGGAGCCGCTATCGCAGCCTTTTCTGATGACCCGGCAAAAATGGCCCATATCGTGCACCTGATGCGCTACATCGGTTCTACCGGATTTAAAAATACGCTGCCCAGTGGAGAACACGGGGAAAGTGGAAGAGACCAGGGCCACTCTCATGGCATGTGGAGCGGCATGGCCTTTACCGCAGAAGTGTTCTGGAAGCAAGGTATAGACCTTTATTCTGAATTGGATAACCGCCTGCTTGCCTTAGGAGAATATTTTGCTAAAACGAACGAAGGTGAAGCTATCGGATTTATACCTTTTGGTACTACAGATTGGCACTATTTTAACGCTGCGCCCTGCTGCTGGGATGGAGGAAGATGGGGGTTAACCCTGCTGCATGGCGCCTATAACGTACGCAAAAAGCTCAGTACTCCTTACATATCTAAACGGCTTAGTAAAATACCAGGACGTTTTGACCCGGTATATACCTGGTTTTATAAATCGGAAGACAATTCTACGGCTACCGTTCCAGCACAAACCGAGATTGTGCCTGAGCCTACAAAAGTGGGAACAGGCGGCTTAACCTCTCTGGACATCGGGGCGGCTTCGCCAGCAGGCAGCAGTTCCTACAACAGTAATGTGTGGACGGTAAGAGGAAGCGGGACAGAAATATTGACCCATGGAGCCGATGGCCTTCACTTCGTGTACAAGGAAGTAACCGGAAACTGTTCTATCATTGCCAAAGTGGAAACGGCAGGAGGGGGTGCCCTTAATGCCAGGGCAGGGGTAATGATCCGTTCAGATTTGACCTCTACATCAGCACAAAGAGCCTGGATCGCCATTAAATCCGGTAAAAGGGCAGAAGCTTTTATGCATGGTTGGACGGAAGTTAGAGGGGGCTCCAACTGGGAAAAAACCGAAAGGCCCATTCCACAAGATTCCTATTGGGTTAAGATTGAAAGGATTGGAGATGTGATAGACATGTACTACTCGCTCGACGGAACCAGCTGGGCTGTAGAAACGCAGGGCAGGTTTGAAGGCTTTACGGGCAAGGCTTATATTGGCCTGGCTGTTTGCTCCAATGCCAACGGTGTTTTAAATACCGCTGTATTTAACAATGTAAGCATTACAGGAGGACAGGGAGGGATGGTTGTCGCACCCGAAGCCCCGCATTCGGTATATGCCTACGCCGGCAATAATCAGATGCAGCTTCGATGGCTTTCTTCCTTCGGAGCAGACAGCTATACGCTTAAACGGGCGTCTTCACAAAATGGTCCTTATACCACTATAGCGTCTAATCTTTCGGGGAACAGTTTTAAGGATACTGGACTATCTAACGGGCAAACCTATTATTATAAGGTTTGTGCCACCAACGCTGCGGGCACAAGTGCCGATTCCCCAAGTGATTCTGACGTGCCGGAAGAGCCGCCTGTTCCGCAAGTATTAAATTCAGATGGTTTAAATGGCGTATACCGGATTATAGCAACACATAGCAATAAAGCAGTCGAGGTTAAAAATAGTTCGACTGCCGAAGGTGCAATATTGGGACAAAAAGCGTATGCTAATTTAAGTAACCAGCACTGGAGAATAAGCCCTGTATCCAGTACAGATTATAAGATAATAAATTTGTTAAGTGGCAAGGCGATGGATGTGGTGGGCAATGCCATAACCAACGGTGCCCTGATTGAACAACGTACCTACTCGGCTACAGATTCAGGCCAGATCTGGACGATAAAAGACAAGGAAAACGGGACTTTCAATATTGTTGGCAAACAAAGCGGGAAAGCGCTGGAGGTCCCGGGTTTCAATACCTCAAATGGCGCTTCGATGGCCCTTTTTAAATGGCTTGACGGGACCAACCAGATCTATAGAATAGAACCTGTTTCAGCTTCTGAAATGTCTGCCGCTTACCTTAAAAAGCTGGCTGAGGCTATAAAATTACGGGATACCACCGAAACGAGTGCAACCAATGTACCGGGTAAATTTCCGGTAACGGCCAATGCCCTGTTAAATGACAGCATCACCTATATTCAATCAGTATACAACGCTCAATCCACAGTGATCCAGGTGAGTGGCTATGTGACCTTACTGGACAATGCGATGAAACGGTACTTGGCCTCTAAGTATTACCAGTTGAATACGCTGGCCGATGGGTATTACTACCTTAAAACCACTACCAGTGATTCATTATTTACCAGGAATGAAACCAATACCCCATTATTTGAAGGGGTAAGTTCTGATCCGTTCCTTCAGATCTGGGATATCAGAAAGCAAAGCAACGGCAGGTACAAAATTTCCTGTCTGAGCACACCACCAGCATCTTTTAGCAATTATCTGAGCGAGGGCGCACAATTTGGGCGTAATGTTACTCCTTTCTCGCTGGTTTGGAACTCCATGAACTTTTACTTTGACGGGGCCTCGTATGCCATTCAGCGGGCACAGAACGGTGGAAACGGTTACTGGTACCCAAATGGGAGGAATATATTTACTATAGGCGGAAGCGATAATGATCCTACTCCCTATAGCTTCCCTTTCCGTTTTGAGCCGGTGGGAGCTGTCCCGTTAAACCTGAAAGCAGCAGGAGGCGATGGTAAGAACATCCTGGATTGGGATCCTATCCCGAACCTTACATATATCGTAAAACGTTCAACTACAGCAGGCGGGCCTTATACCACTCTGGCCACCATCAGCACCGCCAAATATATTGATAGTGTTGGTGTGAATAACGGGAATACGTATTACTACCACGTTGCTTCGCCGGATAGCTCGGCTTACAGCCCTGTGGTGGCGGCATCTCCGAATGTGGGCCAGCTTACTTACCTGAAATTTGACGAAACAAGCGGGCGTGCTATTGATAGTTGGGGGGCTAAACATGCAACTGTAGCATCCTCAGCAAGCCGGGGTACCGGAAAATACGGAAATTCCCTTAAACTGGATGGCTCGGGGAATGCCTATGCCACCTTACCGGCAGGTATTGTAAGTACCCTAAATGATTTTACTGTTTCCACCTGGGTGAAGATGGATGCCCTTTCAACCTGGATGCGTGTGTTTGATTTTGGTATCGGTGGTACACAAATTACACAATATATGTTCCTTACTGTTCAGGGGGGAACTGTTACAGTAAATGGCGTGGCCTTACCAACCGTTAGTTATAGAATTAAAAATGGAGGAACAGAGCAAACGGTCAGCTTTAATTATCCCTTGCAGCTGAATACCTGGACGCATCTTGCCGTTACCCAATCTGGAAATACAGCCAGCCTGTATATCAACGGAGCCTTGGTAGCAAGCAATACAGGGGTGACGATAAAGCCTTCGCACCTTACTCCTGCCGGCACTACCACCGGCACAAATTTAAACTACCTGGGTAAATCTCAATTTAACGACCCTATATTCAAAGGCTCAATTGATGACTTTAAGATTTACAGCAGGGCATTAAGTGCATCAGAGATCGCTTCAGCTTTTACAAGCCAATCGATCACGATGAATGCCATTGCCCCCAAATTAATGGGCGACGATGATTTTGACCCTGCGGCTACCGCTTCTTCAGGGCTTCCGGTAAGCTACACCAGTTCGAATCCATCCGTTGCAACGATAGTAGATGGAAAAGTACATGTCCTGACTACCGGAACTACAACCATTACGGCTTCACAAGCAGGAAATGAGGTTTACTGGCCGGCAACATCACAATCCAAAGTATTGTCGGTTGCTATTACCACAAATACCCAGCCCACTGCTGTACTGGGCAGGCCATTTAGCTATGCCATTAGCACTAAGCCACTGAGTGATTATACGGCAACTGGCTTGCCTGCGGGCTTAAGTGTAGATGCGGCCAGGGGGGTAATATCTGGTACAGCTACCGAATACGGCACTTTTCCTGTAGTTATAGGTGCGGTTAACGATAGTATCCCAGGTACACAAACCATCACGTTAACTGTACAGAATAATGTGGTAAGCAATGTTATAGTTGCCGCAGGAGATGCTAAAAATATCCTGGAATGGGACCCAATCCAGAACTTCACGTTTAACGTGAAGCGTTCAACTACATCCGGTGGGCCTTATACCACCATCGCAAGTGTGAACACTAATAAGTTCACCGACACGGGTATCAGCAATGGATCTACGTATTACTATGTGGTTGCTGCGGTGGATAGTGTAGGAGAAACATCTTCCAGCACAGAGGTGGCAGCAAAACCCAATAGTGGCCAGCTTACTTTCCTGAAATTTGACGAAGCAAGCGGAACCCGCGCCATCGATAGCTGGGGAGCAACTCACGGTACCTTAGCAGCCACAGCAACCCGCAGTACCGGAAAATCCGGAACTTCGCTTAAGCTGGATGGTACGGCCACTGCCTATGCTACGCTTCCAACTGGAATAGTGAGTACTTTATCCGATTTCACTATTTCTACCTGGGTAAAAATGGATGCTAAGACTAACTGGATGCGTGTATTTGACTTCGGTACTGGAACCAGTAAGTATATGTTTTTATCGATCCAGCCTGGGACCGCTAACGTAATGCGTTACGCTATTAAAAATGGAGGTACAGAACAGCAGCTAAGTTGTACGTATACTTTACCGCTTAACACCTGGACACATTTTGCCATTACCCAATCGGGCAATACATGTAAAATGTACATTAACGGAGTTTTGATGCCTACGACTACAGCTCCGAATCTACAACCTACTATCAAACCTTCTGAGCTGGGTAGCACTGACAAGAACTACTTAGGTAAATCTCAATTTAACGATCCGCTGTTAAAAGGTTCGATCGATGAGTTTAAAATTTACAGCAGGGCTTTAAGTGCTGCAGAGATTGCAGAAGCTG
>CBIHNR010000223.1:0-8096 GCA_966211215.1 uncultured Pedobacter sp. | reverse complement strand
GTTTTAGGAGAAGTTTCACCCAGGGCAGATTTTATTTTTAAGTAATTAGGCGGCACATTATGCAATACATAAGGCTCTTTCCCTAAAGCTACCTGACCAACCAAACCATCACCCCGGGCGATGACCAGATTGTAAAGGTCAGAATCAAAAGCATAGCCGGCCTCAAGTTTTAAGGATCCGCTAGTAGTTGCAAGATATATGGCACCGATATTCGCATGAGTATATTGGCAAACGCTCTGAATAATTGAAGCTGCCAGTGGATGAATTTCACGCTGCCCCCGCATAGCTTCATCAATAACTGTACTTCCCTTCAAAATCCAGTTTTGTAATTTATTCTCTTCAGAAATTGCCTTCAGCTGCTCATTGGTTTCAAGTAGGTCATCCTCAATGATTTTACGCTTCCTAAAGCTTACGCGGATGTATTGAAAGAGGATTAGAAATAAGCCGAAAATCACAAAACTCCCAACCCAAAACAAGGTAACGGTTTCTTTCACGTTCGCCTCGCTAACACGCCTTCGCTCAGCCAATAAAATCGCTTCCTTAACCTTTATCGAGTCGATCAAGCTTTGAACATTATTGATAGTGCGGTCTTCAACAAGTTCCTGTTTAGCTTGCCCAAGGTTGTCAGAATTGATCGTCCACAGAATTTTACTCATCATATAGAGTTTCTGTGACACATGGAATTTCAACGAATCTGCTAGCAGCGATTGGTGTACATCGTCTCTAAGCAGAGACATAAGGCGGTCGACCGAAGGATTAATCTTACTAAGATTTTCGTTGTAAGCATCAAGATAATTTTTGTTTCCGGTAGCAGTAAACCCGCGTACGCTACTTTCAGCTTGAACAACATTAATCAAAACCTGGTTTGTAAACTTGATAACCTCTTGGGTGCGGTCTACAGATTTACTATCATTTTGTAATTCATAAATACGGTGGTAAGCAATTAAAGCACCCGAAAAAACGAAAATCAGGGTAACAATAAAACCCGTAAGAACCTGCTGCTGGAATGAAAATCTAGGCATAACTACACATTAAATTGATGCCTCCCAAATGATGTATGTAATAAGTAGTGTTGCAAAGCTATTCCTCGTGTGTAAACTAAATGTTAAGTAATAATTAAGTGTTACTTGAAGTTTGAAAATATTTAATCCTGCGTGATAATTTAATGACGAACCCTTACGCAAAGTGATGCTTTATTGCAGTTTTTGAAATATGAAGCCTGGCAGTTCTCTATATTTACGCGATGCCCAGACTAACCCTCGCCATAATTTTATTGCTTTTTTCACTGCTTACTATAGCCAATGCACCTACATATCACTTGTGGTTAATTGCAATTTTGGTAACCGAGTTTCCATTATTTTTCGCGCTGGCAAGCGGTGTAACGGTTGCTTGGGGATTGAAAATGAAGAAGCACCAGTTAGGTGGCACTCTGGCTGCTATGCTGGCATTGATACTTTTTCTAACCCCCGTGGCCCGAGCCTGGATGCTGTCAAAAAAGCTGGCTTCGGATATGGCAGAGGCATTTCCGGGGAAAACAGCGAACAGCTCAGCACCTTTCAAATTCTCCGCTTTAGTTGGCGGAAAAAGTACAGCGCTTATGGCTGCACAAATACGAAGCTATTTCAGCTTGCCAGATATCGATTTGAAAATGGATTTTTATTTATCGCCGAAGCCGGGAAAGCGTCCATGCGTATTGGTTATTCACGGTGGTTCATGGAAAAGTGGCGATAACAAGCAATTGCCCGAATTAAATTCAGTATTGGCATACGAAGGTTACCAGGTAGCCGCAATTAATTATCGCCTTGCGCCAAAATATCAAAGCCCTTTTCCAGTAGATGATGTAAAAGCCGCCGTGAAATATTTGAAGCAACATGCTGATGAATTGAATATCGATTCTTCAAAGTTGGTGCTCCTGGGGCGCTCTGCCGGGGCACAAATCGCTTTACTGGCGGCTTATACCTTAAAGGACCCAAGCATAAAAGGAGTAATTGATTTTTACGGCCCTGCCGATATGGTTTGGGGATATTCGGCTCCGGCAAATCCTTTGGTGATGGACTCTCGCAGGGTAATGGAAGATTATTTAGGCGGAAAATACGCTGCTGTCCCCAAGAATTACTTTGCCAGTTCGCCGATAGAATTCGTTTCCAAAAATTCCCCGCCAACCCTAATTATTCACGGCCAAAACGACGTTTTAGTAGCCCATGAACATAGCATTCGCTTACAAAACAAGTTGAACAAGTTTAAAGTAAAAAACTACTTTTTAAGCATGCCTTGGGCAACTCACGGCTTTGATTACAACATTAATGGGCCAGGTGGGCAGCTCTCTACATACGCAGTGAAAGAATTCTTAAAAGGTATATTGTAGATGCGGGAGCGGAGAGGAAGAGAATCAAAGGCCAAAGGCTTCAAACAAATCTCAAACTAAACTTTAAAACCTCTTATTAAAGCCTTATCCTTGCAGAAAAGTTATCTGAAAGTCATTAAATAGATAACATATTTATATATTTATATTTATCGATATATTTGTTCCATCAAATAGGTTCAGTGAAATGGATTTAAAGAAAGTTGAGAAGATTTCCAAGGCATTAAGTGATCCAAGCCGTATTTTGATTTTAAAGGAAATCAGCAAAAAGAAAGCGTGCCTTTATTGTACCGAGATTAGTGATATTGTGGATTTGGCTCAACCATCTATTTCTCACCACGTTAAGCAGTTGATCGACGCCGATTTAATTTCCTCATCTAAAGAGGGTAGGGCTGTCAAATATGCTTTAAATACTAAGGTGTTAGACGAGTATACAGAATTTTTGAAGAGCCTTCAGCTCTAAAAAAAATTGAACAATATATCGAAGTTTATAAATATATAAATGTATCGATAAAATAAGAAGAGCTGGCAGAAGGAGATTGATAGAGGGGATAGAGCCGGCAAAAAACTACCGTATTGTTACGGGATATTTGCGTTTTGCTATTAAATGCGCAATAATATATTGAAATATTTAAATATATAAATATAATATACAATGAAAACTCCACTCAAAACTCAAAAAAATCTCCTAACCGGGCTAGGCTTAGCCCTGCTCATAGTCACTACTTTTTACGCCTGCTCCAGCAGTACGGGCAAAGAGAGTAAGGCTGCGGCCCAGGCATCCCCGGAAGCTCAGGGAATTCCTGTTGATGGGCATGTGCTTCAATCCAATTCTCTTAAAGAAGAGATGGAAGTAACCGGAACGCTTCATGCAAAGCAGGAAGTGAATATCATGAGCGAGCTTAGCCGTAAAGTTGTGTCGGTACACGTTCAGGAAGGCAGGTTTGTTGGCCAGGGAGCCTTATTATTTAAGCTCGATGATGCCGATCTACGTGCTCAGTTGGAACAGCTGATACAGCAGGAGAAACTGGCAAGATTGAATGAACAACGCCTTAAGGACCTCATAGAACACCAGGCTGTGATGCAACAGGATTACGACCAGACCTTTACTAATCTGAAAGTGCTTCAGGCACAAATAAAACAGGTTAAAGTAAGTATCGAGAAAACCAACATCCGCGCTCCGTTTAGTGGCACTGTCGGTATCGTAAATGTTTATCCCGGAACGCTGGTGGCACCTGGCACATCGCTGGCGATACTGGAGGACAATAGCCAGATTAAGCTCGACTTCTCTGTACCCGAGAAATACACTTCGGCTCTAAAATCGGGGGATGCTTTGCAATTCAGTGTCCAATCCAGCCAAGGGCTTTATAATGCAAAAGTTGTAGCTCTGGAGTCCAAGTTAGACAACGAAACGCGTACGTTGCTAATCAGGGCGGTAGGTGAGAACCCCGGCAAAGAGTTGCTTGCCGGACAAAGTGCCCGCCTCAAAATCAGCCTCAAAACATCCGAAAATGCTTTGCAGGTTCCAAACCAGGCATTGATTCCTTCATCCCAAGGATACAGCGTGTATGTGGCATCGGGTAATAAAGCCCAGATCAAACCTGTAGAAATAGGGCAACGTGATGCCTTCTCGGTTCATGTAATTAATGGCCTTGAAGCCGGCGATACCATCATCACCAGCAATATGCTTCGGCTTTCACCTGGAGCAGATATTCAACTAGTATCAGTTAAATAAATCTATCACAATGAGTTCAATTTCACAAATGAGCATTTCCCGGCCGGTATTAGCCGGGGTAATGTCAGTCCTGCTCATACTGTTTGGTATAGTAGGTTATAATTTCCTTGGAACCCGCGAATATCCCGTTACTGATTCACCAATTGTTTCGGTTACAACGGTTTATCCGGGTGCAAGTGCCGATATAATTGCATCGCAGGTAACCAAGCCGCTTGAAGAAGCTATTGCAGAGGCTAATGGCATTCGCTCAATTTCATCCACATCGCGGGAGCAGGTAAGTATTATTACCGTTGAGTTTAACCTGGACGCTAACCTTGAGGAAGCAGCAAACGACGTTCGTGATAAGGTTTCTAAATCGCGCCAGCAGCTACCGGCAGATATAGAGCCAACCGTTGTCGAGAAAACCGGCCCGCCAGAGTTCCTGGTTTTTCTTACTGTTCAGAGCAAAACCAAAAGCCTTGAAGATGTTACCGATTTTGTAAATATCAACATTAAGGAGAAGCTGCAATCTATTCCTGGAGTGCGATTGGTTGACTCTTACGCCGGCAAGAAACGTGCAATGCGCCTTCGGATGGACCCGGTAAAACTTGCCGCATATAACTTAACTCCATCTGATGTGCAGGCAGCTTTGCAGCGAGAGAACGTGGATTTGCCAAGTGGGCGTATTGAAGGTCAAAATACCGAGGTTACTCTGCGTACTCAAGGTAGGCTGGTTACCCAGGATGATTTCAATAACATGATAATCACTGAAAAAGACGGAGCCATTGTTCGCTTTAAAGACATCGGTACTGCCGTGATGGCTGCTCAAAATGAGCGCACAGCCATGATTGTTTATAATGGCAAAACTGCCGATTACGGCGTAGGAACTGGTGTTAACCCTCAGCGCGGCGCCAATTCTCTGGCAATTGTGGAAGAGTTTAACAAACGCTTTGAAGAGATTAAAAAGACTGCCCCAGAGGGGTATGAAATTGCTTTAGGTAAAGATTTTACAGTTCCGGTGAGGAACTCTTTATCTGAAGTAGAAGAGACGCTAATCCTTGCTTTCGGCTTGGTTTCCATTATTATATTTATTTTCCTTCGCGACTGGAGAAGTACTTTGATCCCCTTGGTTGCCATTCCGGTTTCCATCATTTCCACCTTTTTCATCATGTACATTGCCGATTTTTCTATCAATGTATTAACGCTACTAGGATTGGTATTGGCAATTGGCCTGGTGGTGGACGATGCCATTGTGGTGCTCGAAAACATCTACAGTAAAGTAGAGAAGGGCATGTCGCCGATTGAAGCAGCGCGTAAAGGGTCTAAAGAAATTTACTTCGCCGTAATTTCTACCACTGTAACACTTGCGGCGGTTTTCTTGCCAATACTTTTTCTGGGCGGATTGACCGGCAGGCTGTTTAAGGAATTCGCTATTGTAGTCTCTGGTTCGGTGCTCATCTCGGCTTTTGTTGCGCTTACTTTATCTCCAATGATGAGTGCTTACCTGTTGAAAGCCGGAGCAGCTCATGGATGGTTGTACAAGAAAACCGAGCCCTGGTTTGTAGCATTAAACAACGCTTACGAAAAATCGCTGACTGCTTTCTTGAAAGTGCGTTGGTTAGGCTTCGTAATTCTGCTGGCTTCGTTCGGATTGGCTTATTTCCTTGTTCCAAAACTACCGTCAGAATTGGCTCCCTTGGAAGACCGGTCCATGATTGGGCTTGCCGTAATTGCCCCCGAAGGCACTTCGTACGAAAGCATGGAAGCTAGCATGAAGGAGATAGGCAACTATGTAAGCGATTCAATTCCGGATTTGAACCGTAACCGCACCTATGCAGCCGTTGCCGCTGGTGTTGGGAGTCTTGAGCAGCCGATAGGAGGTTTCCAATGGATATTTCTGGAAGACCCGAAGGACCGTAAAAGTGGTTTAACTCAAGCTCAGGTTTATGCCAAACTGGTAGCAGCTGCGGGACGATTCCGTAACGTATTATGTATCCCAATTCAAATTCCAACTATCGGTGGGTTTAGTAGTTCACAGCCTATAGAATACGTAGTTCAGGCCCCTGACCTAAAGCAATTGATTAACGTAATGCCAAAGATGATGGGCGCAGTTTATGGAAGTCAGAAATTGACTTTCCAAAATCCAGACTTTAAGGTGAACCGTCCTGAGATTAGCATCAATATTGATAGGGAACGGGCTGCCCAACTGGGAATTTCTACGCAGGAAATCGGCAGGACACTTCAATTAGCTCTAAGTGGAAGGCGTTATGGTTACTTCATTCACAACGATCGCCAGTACGAGGTTATCGGACAATTGGATCGTAAAGAGCGTTCAGCACCTTATGATTTGCGTTCTCTTCACCTTAAATCTGGTAGCGGTGAAATGGTGTCACTGGATAATCTTGTGAAGATGAACGAAGGCATAAGTCCTCCGGCAATTTACCGGTACAATCAATCTTATAGTGTAACCATATCAGCCACGCCAGCTCCGGGAGTAAGTTTAGGCGAAGGAATTAAAGAGCTGGACAACATTATGGCTAAAACATTGCCAAAGGGATTTAGCACAGACTTAGCCGGACAAAGCCGCGACTTTACTGAAAGTAGTTCCAGTTTAATATTTGCTTTCGTCTTTGCGATAATTCTGATTTACCTGGTGCTTGCTGCGCAGTTTGAAAGTCTGATAGACCCTTTTATCATTCTTTTAACGGTACCAATGGCATTAACTGGCGCTTTATTAAGCTTATGGTTTACGGGGGAAAGTATCAACATTTTCAGCCAGATAGGCATCATCATGTTAATTGGTTTGATAACTAAAAATGGTATCCTGATCGTTGAATTTGCCAATCAGAGTAAGGAAGAAGGCGCTTCAGTTTTGGATTCGGCTCGTATCGCGGCAGTATCCCGCTTCCGTCCGATTTTGATGACCACTCTTGCCATGATCTTTGGTACACTGCCAATAGCCTTGTCACTTGGAACATCATCAGGCAGCCGCCAGTCCCTGGGAATTGTAGTGGTTGGAGGATTAGTTTTCGCGGGGATATTAACGCTATACGTAATTCCTGCAATTTATTCCTATTTCTCACGCCCGGCCCGCCAAACACACACGGAGGATAGAGAACAGAAGTTTGACAGTAGTAATCAGAAATTGGTGATTAGTGATTAGTGAAACCCCATATCTCTAATCTCCAATTAAACAAAGAAATAAAAAATGGAAAGAGAAGATAAAATACAAATAGCAGCATGGCTGATTCTGTTATTGTTGAGCTCGGCGAAGTTTCTTGCCTTCGCTCAAACAGATCAGCTTACGTTAAAAAGGGCAATCGAATTAGCACGAAATCAAAATCGGGAGCTGAAAGCCGATTCGCTGAACATAGAGCGGGCGCAACAGCAGGTGCGAATTATCAGAAGCCTGTTTCTGCCCAATGCCCGCGTAGATGCACAATTGCAGCACTATTTTCAGCGCCCGGCATTCTTCGGTTTCGGAACATCGTCATCACCTGATAAAATACCTTATACCCGTTTGGGCGGCGATCAGCAGGCTTTAGCACAAGCATCATTAGTTCAGCCGTTATATCGCCCGGGAGTATCTGCAGAATTGCAAAAAAGTAAGCTCGAAGAACAACAAAGCAGGTTAAGATATACTTTACGTGAAGTTGATGTAGTGGCTGAAGTTAAGCGGATTTATTTAAGAATTTTGGTTCTGGAAAAACGCTTGAAACTTCAAAAGGAAAGTATTACCCGTAATCAAAAAGCATTGGAAGATTCGCGGTCATTATTGGCACAGGGAAGGGCTTTAAGAGTAGATACGCTGCGTGCCTATACAAGCATTAAAAATCTGGAGCCTGAAATTTTAAGGCTGCAATATGCCATCGAGGTGAGTAAACAACAGCTAAACGTTTTAACCGGTGAAGCCACAGATAAGAACGTTGCGCTAACGGATTCACTTATCTACAATGCAGCAGAGTCGGCTCCGAACGAAAGTGATGCTTTTAACACATCCTTAACGCAAAGGCCTGACCT
>CBIHNR010000222.1:0-8128 GCA_966211215.1 uncultured Pedobacter sp. | reverse complement strand
TTCTGATAGCCTCTTTCGCCTCTGCATCATTTGGCATTTCCACAAAACCAAAGCCTCTGCTTTGTCCTGTTTCGCGGTCTTTAACAATACGTAATGACCTAACCTGTCCGAAGTCTCCAAAAACTTCTTTTAATTCAGGCTCACTCACTTGTACTGGTAGCCCTTTGATAAAAATCTTCATTAATGTTTAAAAAATTTGATGTATGTGGTAATTAACCAACAAGGTAATATGAATAATAGCACTCATTACAGAATGAACGCCCAATATTGTTTAAGATAAATTCTACGGATTCTAGCAGTAGAAGAAAACCTGGAATAATAAGCCGTTTTCTATAATGCTGCAAAGCTACGTATTAAAATCCGAAAAAGAACACCCGATAAAGGTTGTTATATTAAAATGACTATTAGATGCCTGCTGATGCCGAAAGCGGTATGATCGTTTTAAAGATGCCATCTATATGTACAACATTTAATGGATTAACCCTGTAATAGTTATCATTATCGGCACCAATGAAAAATTCGCCGAACCTCACTTTATCTCTCTTTATTTCTGCCTGTTCTAATTCAGTTAAAGTATTAATTATATGTAGAGCTTCCGTTTCTGATAAAATCTTTTCCATCTTCCTTCAGTTATTGTGAATTAATCATGTGGATAATTCACTGTGCCATTTACAATTATTCTGCCAAACCTGATTATAAATCTGATTTTCTGCAATTTATAATCAACCTATATTAGTTATACTAGTGAAACTTGAATTAGTTTAATTGCGAGCTTAGTTTAGTTTAAATTTATATGTCCGTATACGTAAATACTATAGGCATAGGTTCTTGAAATTTTAAAAAATGTAACATAAATTTCAGTAATTCATCCAATTACTCTAAACAGTTTAAAATGATTAACAACCACGAAATTGATTATCGCATACATGGCGAGGAAATGCAGTATGTAGAGGTAGAACTCGATCCTCAGGAAACGGCAGTTGCCGAAGCTGGCGCGTTTATGATGATGGAAGACGGCATACAAATGGAAACCATTTTTGGTGATGGCAGTCAACAACAGAGTGGTTTGCTGGGTAAACTCTTCAGTGCAGGAAAACGGCTCCTAACCGGAGAAAGTTTATTTATGACTGCATATACTAATATAGGGAATGGGAAAAAGAAGGTAAGTTTTGCCTCACCTTACCCGGGGAAAATTATCCCCCTTGATTTGCTCCGCCTCGGAGGTAAAGTAGTTTGCCAAAAGGATGCGTTTTTATGTGCAGCCAAAGGAGTAAGCGTGAGTCTCGAATTTCAAAGAAAACTCGGTGCTGGCTTGTTTGGCGGAGAGGGGTTTATTATGCAGAAACTTGAAGGGGATGGCTTGGCTTTCGTTCATGCGGGTGGGCACGTAACTGAAAAGGAGCTCCAACCTGGAGAACTATTGAAAGTAGACACAGGCTGTTTGGTAGCCTTTACGCAAGGAGTTACTTATGATATTCAATTTGTTGGCGGTATAAAAAATACCTTGTTTGGTGGTGAGGGAGTTTTCTTTGCAACGTTAAGAGGGCCTGGGAAAGTGTGGATACAAACCTTGCCAATTAGCAGGCTTGCCGGTAGAATATTGCAATACGCCACAACGAGTAGAAAAGAAGAAGGGAGTATTTTAGGAGGGCTTGGAAATCTGCTCGATGGAGATGGGCGTTAAATGAATGCAATACTAGCTACTACTATCGGAAAACAATAGATCAATAGATCAGGCATTAGGGCATTTTTTACACCTCTTGCCCTTTTTATATTTTTTACAGCACTTTTTGTTATCACAGCAAGCAAAAAGTGCTCCTATTCCTTTTATAAATTCGGGGTCAGTAGGCAACAAAATATCGCTTTTATCTGTATATATTACTCTTGCACAATCTTCCATAACGCTACAAAGATAGTTATTTAGAACTGTTCCAAACAATAAACGGGCAGATTTTTCTTATATTAAATTCGACTATAAACCTATAAACCATGATTAACAAAGTAGTTACTGATGCAAGCAAGGCTATTTCTGATATTAATGACGGGGCGGTTATAATGCTAGGGGGCTTTGGCTTATGTGGTATTCCCGAGAATTGTATTACAGCCCTGATGAAAAAAGGTGTGAAGAACTTAACTTGCATTTCCAATAACGCAGGAGTAGATGATTTCGGCCTTGGCTTGTTATTAAAGCGAAAGCAGCTAAAAAAAATGATAGCCTCATACGTTGGTGAAAATGCTGAATTTGAAAGGCAATTGCTCTCAGGCGAACTAGAGGTTGAGTTAATTCCGCAGGGCACCCTGGCTACAAGGTGTATGGCCGCTGGCTATGGAATGCCGGCTATTTTTACCCCAGCTGGCATTGGTACAGAAGTGGCTAAGGGCAAAGAAGTTAGAACCTTCAACGGAAAAGATTATTTAATAGAAATGGCATTCGATGCCGATTTTGCCCTGGTAAAAGCGTGGAAAGGAGATACATCGGGTAACCTTATTTATAGGGCAACGGCTAGAAATTTTAATCCTCTAATGGCTATGGCCGGGAAAATTACCATCGCCGAAGTGGAAGAGCTGGTCGAGCCGGGTGAACTGGACCCTAATATGATTCACACCCCGGGGGTGTTCGTGAATAGGATTTTTCAGGGCCAGAATTATGAGAAACGAATAGAGCATGTTACAGTAAGAAGTATTAATTGAGTTGTATGCTTGATAAAAATGGTATTGCTAAAAGAATAGCTGCTGAACTAAAAGATGGCTATTATGTAAATCTTGGTATTGGTATTCCAACTCTTGTTGCCAATTTTATTCCGGAGGGAATTAATGTTGTTCTCCAATCTGAAAACGGATTGCTTGGAATGGGACCATTTCCATATGAAGGGGAGGAAGATCCCGATTTGATTAACGCCGGAAAACAAACCATCACAACGGTGCCAGGCTCTGCTTTTTTTGATTCTGCAATGAGTTTTGGAATGATTCGTTCTCAAAAAATTGATATAACTGTGTTAGGGGCGATGGAAGTATCCGAAAACGGCGACATTGCGAACTGGAAAATTCCGGGTAAAATGGTTAAAGGGATGGGCGGAGCGATGGACCTGGTTGCATCTGCCAAGAATATCATTGTTGCCATGCAGCATGTAAATAAAGCGGGAGAAAGTAAGTTGTTGCCGAAATGCACTTTGCCTTTAACCGGTGTTAATTGTGTGAAAAAGATTGTAACCGAGCTAGGGGTATTCGATGTTTTGCCCGAAGGTGGGTTTAAACTATTAGAACGTGCACCAGGCGTAACAGTAGATGAAATTAGAAAAGCTACTGCAGGAAAATTAGCTATAGACGGAGAGGTACCCGAAATTCAAATTTAAGAGGTATGAGGTTTTAGCTTTTAGCTCATACCTCATACCTCACACCTCTTACAGTTTATCTGCATGCTGCAATATATTTTTTTGCAAAGCGGCTTCATCGGTAAGGTCGAGGCGGAGCGGAGTAATTGAAACATGTCCCTGTTCGACAGCCCAGCGGTCGGTACCTTCCTCTGCAGGCTCGAGCGGTGTAACAGTGAACCAGTAATGCTTCCGCCCCATTGGATCGGTTCCTGGTACAATCCTGCCATCATACAACCTTACTGACTGCCTGGTCCAGAGAATTTCATGTGGCTTCTCGGGAAAATTAACATTAAATAAACCTAATTCCGTGCTGTCCAGCAGTATTGAAAGTGTTTTTTCAACAAAGGGAGCCAGGGCATCAAAATCTGGTTCTGTTTTTCCAACCGGTGTGCTAAGTGCAATTGACCGTATCCCTAGCAGAACTCCTTGTTTAGCAGCCGCTAATGTTCCGGAATGCCACATCGAATTGCCTAGATTAGGCCCCATGTTTATGCCGGAGAGCACAATATCAGTATTAGCCCATAAATGTGTACCCAAAGCAACACAATCTGCAGGAGTTCCATTCACGCGATAGGCCTCAATTCCTTCAAATTGAATTGGAGACGGCTTGTAAGATAATGGCCTCGAATGTGTTACTGCATGCCCCATAGAAGATTGTTCAACATCAGGAGCTACCACTCGCACTTCGCCAAACCGGGAGGCTATTTTCGCAAGGGCAAAAATCCCCGGACTATAAATCCCGTCATCGTTGGTTATCAAAATTTTCATAGTATGTGTATTGGAGCTGCTTGATTTACAGCCTTATGGATAAATAATCTTTACTAATGCAACCAAAAATCAGTTTTGATGTTTTCCAAAAAAGATTTTCGCATGAAAAGAGCCAGGATTTTGCATAACCCAAAGGCAGGGGACGAGGAACATTCCGAAGATGAATTGATTCGAATGGTTGAATCAAAGGGGTTTAAAGTTGAGTATTCTTCTATAAAGGAACCTGGCTGGGAAAAATTAAACAAGAGATTAGACTTTCTGATTATTGCCGGAGGGGACGGGACTATAAGAAAAGTTACTAAACGACTGTTGAATAGGAAATTATCCGATAAACGTTTCCCCCTGGCTTTACTTCCCTTAGGCACCGCCAATAATTTGGCGAACACTTTGGGGGTAATAAATAAGCCGCATAACTTAATAACATGGCAACATTCAAGCAGGAAAAGCTTTGACGTAGGCCTAATCTACGGCTTGAAAGATGCGCGTTTTTTTTTAGAAGGCCTGGGCTATGGTGTGTTTCCTTCTTTAATGAGTAAAATGAAGCAGGTGGACAAAAGAATGAGCGATACACCCGAGGAGAAATTGGCCATCGCTTTAAAAATGCTAAAGGAAGTAGTTGCAGAATATGAACCCGATTTATTTGAAATGGAAGTGGATGGGGTTGCCCATACCGGAAAATACTTGCTTATCGAAATCATGAATACTCAATCCATCGGGCCCAATTTAATACTTTCCCCTGATGCAGACCCAGGCGATGGTAGATTTGAATTGATAGCTATTCCCGAAAGCGATAGAGAACAATTGCTAAACTATGTCGAAAGTAAAATCAGGGGTGATGAAATAGAAAATGATTTTAAGCGTATTATTTGCCGCAATATTAAAATTAAAGGAGACTGCAACCGCTTGCATGTTGATGACGAGTTAATTAAGCTTGACAAGCCTGCTAAAATTGAAGTCCAATTACAAGACAGGTTGTTAGAGTTTTTGATTTAAATAATTCTAAATGCGAAAGGGTTCTTTCAAATTGCGCCGGTGTAGACGAATTCTCTGTATGAGTATTAAAGAAAAGCCAGCTCAAACTGGCTTTTCTTATCTTTAATGGATGCTCTTAGGCTAGGGTTATAAAAATCGACTTTCTTTCTGTTGGCTTGAGATTTTTAGTGCGGTGTCCCTTTCCATCAACATCCTCAACCAGTAATACATCTCCGGTACCAAATTGCTTTTTATGTCCTGTGGAGGTTTCTATTTCAATGTCTCCATCTAAAAGAATAATGAACTGCCTGGCGGGCGCATTATGGAACTCATAATCATATTCAGGCAATACTTTTCTGAAGATTAAATTTTGTACCTCATAATTTTCTGATAGAGATCCAATTGGCCCCGATGGATGGAGAGGTATCTCAATCTCATCAAAGTGGCTTTCGCCCGTTTGGTCAGAAAAAACTCTGGTAATTTTAAAAGTCTCCATAAATCTATTTAACATAATTGAAATTACTGTGACAGTATTAGCTCATTAGCTAATTGAATTTCCTCCATTTGTATGGTATGGGGGCGTCCCTTGTAAACCCTTAGGCTAATCTCTGCTTTCAGGTTTTCCAATATTTCAACACTCTCTTTTACTCTTTGTAAAGGCACGTGAGGGTCTGGGTCGCCGGTGGTTATAAGGATAGGAGTGTGCTGAAAATCTCCCTGATAATTTTGGATGATTAGCTCGTTGCCGATTAGGCCCCCTGTATACGCAATTACGCCTCCATAAGCCGCGGCATTACGCGCGACATATTCGAGGGAAAGGCAGGCTCCCTGAGAAAATCCGAGAAAATATATTTTATGTAATGGAATACCTTGTTTTACAATGTCTGTCACAATATTCTCTATTAACTTCAATGCAGAATCCAAAGCCGGCTGATTTTGCTCGGTAGGAGCTATGAAGCTGTATGGATACCAGCTATTGTTTGCAGCTTGGGGAGCAAAAATTGCAGCATCGACCAGGTTAAGGTGTTCTGCTAACGCGATGATCCCTTCGGCGGTTGCGCCGCGCCCGTGGAGCATAATACTAGCTTTTTCTACGGGACGTCCGGATATAATTACTTGTTTTTGATGTGTATACATAGCTAAACTAAAATTGGAAGTTTACTTGAAATGTCTTTTCTGTATGCTTCATATTGTGCAGGCAGTTTTAAATTGCTACCAAGTTCCTCAACGCTTTCGTCTACATCAAAGCCAGGGTTATCGCTTGCTATTTCGAATAATACGCCCCCTGGTTCCCGGAAATACAAGGAATAGAAGTAATTACGGTCAATTTTCTCAGTTATGTGCAGGCCAGCATCGATGACCTTTTCTCTGAACCTCATTAAAACCTTGTCATCTTTTACTCTAAAAGCTACGTGATGTACAGACCCGCCAGCAACATGGCCAATACTTTCTCCCGGAACTTCAACTATGTCAACAATTGCTGCGTTTTCAACAGCATCAGCAACAAAACGGTACCTGTTTACATGTTCTTCAAGTAATTTATAGCCGAAAATTTCGGTAAGTACATCGGCTGTTGGCTGTAATTTGTTAGTGGTTATTGTTACACTGTGAAAGCCTTTGGTAGCATGTTCTGCGCTTACTTCATCAGTTTCCCATGGAGTTCTGCTATCGGCCGTTTTGGACACAGTTAGTTCAAGCTTTAATCCGTCGGGGTCCAAAAAGGTTAAATACTGTTCGCCAAATTTCTCTGTCACCTTATTATAGGTGATTTTGTTTTGCGCCAATCGCTTTACCCAGAAATCTAAACTGTTTGCGGGTACTGAATAAGCTATTTCTGTAGCCTGCCTGGAACCTCTGCGGCCGTTGGCAATGCCTTCCCAAGGGAAAAATGTTAGAATCGATCCTGGTGTTCCCACCTTATCGCCATAATAAAAATGATAGGTATAAGGATCATCAAAATTGACTGTTTTCTTTACCAGGCGTAAACCTAAAACGCGGGTATAAAAATCAAAATTTCTTTTTGCTTCCCCAGCAATAGCTGTAATGTGGTGAAGCCCTAAAATTCTATCTTCCATGGTTTCTCTTTTTTAATCTTTATTGATCAGGAATGTTTTATCTGCCTGATTTGATATTTCAAAATTAAAGAGCCGCCATAGGCTGTGCCTTGATGTAGGATAAGAAGTTTATACTTGTCTCTTTTTGTATAAGTTAGATTTGATCCGGCTTAATGATTCGGGAGTGATGCCCAGATAGGATGCTATTTGCTGTTGTGGCACCCGTTGCGGGATTGAGGGGTAGCGCTTGATAAAATCAAGGTAACGTTCTTCGGCACTATGGGCCACGGTGGCATAAAAGCGATTTTCCAAAACAGCGTAAGCCCGCTGCAACATCAGCCTGAATACTCTTTCCAATTGAGGAATTTCACGATAAAGGCCTTCCTTGCTTTCATAATCAATGAGTAAAAGCTCGGTATCTTCCATCGCTTCAATGAAAAGATTGGATGGTTTTTGTTCCGAAAAACTATTGATATCGCTAATCCACCAATCTTCCACGGCAAATTGAAGGATTACCTCATCGCCATTTTGGTCAATGTAGTATTTCTTCATGCAGCCTTTTATAATGTATGCTTCAAACTTGCAAACCTCTCCCTGGCGTAACAAAAGCATCTTTTTGCGTATGGTTCGCGGTTTTAACCTGGAATGAATGATTTCAAGTTCGGTACTGCTAATTGCGCCGCATCGGGTAATATGTTTGTCTACTTCCTGAAACATGTTCAAATATAGCAGCAATGGAGAAGATAAATGAAGAGTATAGGAATAATAGGTAAGTACTTCAGAACTTGTATCTGAAGTACTTATATAAGTTTCTTTGATTTTACCACGCTTTTTCCCGTGTCGAGATTGGCTCGGACTGAACTTGCATGAATTGTATCAAGTCGCCGTTAAATGCATCTTTTTCGGTAAAAAATAAACCATGGGGCGCACCCTCATAAATAATGTATTCAGCCTGCGGTA
>CBIHNR010000221.1:0-8226 GCA_966211215.1 uncultured Pedobacter sp. | reverse complement strand
AACAACCAGCAAAATGCAGGATTGTATAAAGTAAGTTACCCGCCAGCGAAAAAAACATGGAACAAAGGTGCGGTTTCAAGCCTGCCCTGGAAATCGCAATGGCATGTGTTGGTAATAGGCGGCCTATCGGATGTGGTTGAAAGTACGTTGGTTACCGATGTAAGCGAGCCTGTTGCCATTAAAGACACCGACTGGATTAAACCGGGAAGTGCAGCCTGGGTATATTGGGCTTATAACCATGGCTCAAAAGACTATAAGAAAGTAATCGAATACATCGACCTGGCAGCAAAAATGAATTGGCCGTACGTACTTATTGATTGGGAATGGGATGTAATGTCAAACGGTGGAAATCTAAATGATGCTTTGAGATATGCTAATGGTAAAAATATCAAAGCTCTTTTATGGTACAACTCTGGCACAGATTGGCTAGCTGCAACCCCTGTCGACAGGCTGCTAACAGCAGAGAAGAGAGAAAAGGAGTTTTCCTGGCTTAATGAAATTGGTGTGGTAGGTGTTAAGGTAGATTTCTTTGGTGGCGACCAGCAGGAAATGATGAAATATTATATTGACATTTTGAAAGACGCCGCCAGGCATCATTTGTTGGTGAATTTTCATGGAGCTACACTACCCAGAGGTTGGGCACGAACTTATCCTAATTTAATGACCACAGAAGCAGTTTACGGTGCTGAATGGTATAATAATAAAAATATTTTAACGGATAAAGCGGCAGCGCATAATACAACTCTTTCATTTACTCGGAATGTGGTAGGTTCCATGGATTATACACCGGTTACTTTCTCAAATTCTCAACACCCTCACATTACCTCATATGGGCACGAGTTAGCACTTAGTGTTGTGTTTGAATCGGGCCTGCAACACATGGCCGACCGGCCTCAGGGATATCTTGAACTACCGGATGAAGTTAGATCTTTTTTGAAAACTGTTCCTACTGCCTGGGATGAAACAAGATTGCTGGATGGCTATCCGGGAAGAGATATAACTATTGCCAGACGGAAAGGTAGAACCTGGTATGTGGGAGGGATCAATGGAGAGATCAATGAAAAGCAGCAAAAAATTAAGCTGCCCTTTCTTGAGAAAGGGATTAAGTATACCTTAACTCTGATTGCGGATGGGCAAAACGATAAGGAGTTCTCAACAAAATCACTGCAAGTTGATGAGTCGGGAACTTTCGACGTGAAGCTGCTTGGCCGAGGAGGATTCGTAGCAACCTTGACTCCTGTTAATTGAGTGGACTTCTAGAAAATAAATTATTTAAACAACTTGATAATCATGCCAGCTGTACTATTTCATTAATTTTTTCATTGCCTGAAAAAGTACTGTAATCAAGGTGGAATAGAAGGGTGGAATTTCAATTTATTATGCTTTCAAAAATTGCCATTCATTAGAATGAACACTAAAAGAAAATACGTTTTGAAAAAAACACTTTTGTTCCTTTCGATTTCGGCCAGTTTAAACCTTTTCGGCCAGCCGGCTACTTTCGATGAAAGTGTAGCTAAAGTTATACCCTTTTCAAACAAAGCAGTAAAACTTACACAATCGTGGGTAAAAGACAGAGAGGGGCTTAATATTGAATATTTAAAATCATTAGATCCTGACAGGCTTTTACACAATTTTAGGATAAATGCAGGGCTTCCTTCATCTGCTAAGCCGCTTGAAGGCTGGGAGGCCCCTGGTATCGGGCTCAGAGGGCATTTTGTTGGACATTATCTTTCCGCGGTTTCCTCTGTGGTTGAACAGTATAATGAGCCGTTACTAGCTTCCAGGTTAAAGTACATGACGGGCGAGCTGGAAAAATGTCAACAGGCATTGCCCAACGGTTATTTGAGTGCCTTTCCCGAAAAAGATTTTGATGTGCTTGAAAGGAAGTTTGGCAGCGTATGGGCTCCCTATTATACTTATCATAAAATAATGCAGGGATTATTGGACGTTTATCAACGGACAGGGAGCAAAAAAGCCTATCAAATGGTACTAAATATGGCTGGTTATGTGGATAAACGCATGTCAAGGCTGGATAGTGCCACGATAGAAAAAATGCTTTATACTACTGAGGCAAACCCTCAAAATGAAGCCGGTGCTATGAACGAGGTATTGTACAATTTGTATAAAGTTTCCAAAGACCCCAAACACCTTGCCCTCGGTAAATTATTTGACCGCGACTGGTTCTTAAATCCCTTATCTCGAAATAAAGACATCTTATCCGGGCTGCATTCCAATACACATTTGGTGCTTGTTAATGGATTTGCGCAACGGTACGCTATAACCAAAGAAGACAAATATTTTGCTGCCGTTACAAATTTTTGGGACATGCTGATCGGCAATCACGCCTATGTAAACGGCTCCAGCAGCGGCCCACGTCCCAACGTTACAACAGCTACCTCGCTTACGTCCGAACATTGGGGCAATTCTGGAGTACTCAGCAATACTTTAACCAAGGAAATTGCGGAATCATGTGTGTCTCACAATACACAGAAACTCACCTCAACGCTTTTTTCCTGGACGGGAAACCCAAAATATGCAGATGCTTATATGAACACTTTCTATAACTCGATAATGGCTCTGCAAAGTGCCAGGAGTGGCAGGTGCGTATACCATCTGCCATTGAGCTCACCACAAAAAAAGTCCTTTTTAAAGGAAACCGACTTTCGTTGCTGCAATGGCACTACCATAGAGGCTTTTTCACTGCTTAATTCATGCATATATTTTCACAATGATGCATCACTCTGGATTAATATGTATATCCCCTCAAAAGTTGATTGGGCTTCCATGGGCGTTCAGTTAGAGCAACATGGTAACTTCCCTGCCGATTCTGTTGTGGACTTTCAATTATCCCTGAAAAAGAAAACTAAATTTTCACTGAACTTTTTTATTCCTGAATGGGCTACAAACGCGGATATTTATGTAAATGGTATAAAGCAGGGCCAGATAATTCAACCATCATCCTATATATCACTTAACCGGCAATGGCAACATAAAGATCAGGTGAAAATTGTTTTCCATTATAAGCTGCATCTTAAAGCAATGCCTGATAATGAAAATGTAATCTCTGTTTTTTATGGGCCAACTTTATTAGCTTTTGAAAGTTCGTCAGAACTTATTTTAAGGTCGAATAAAGAAAAAATTCTTCAACATATTGCTCCCGACAATATAAACGAACATACTTTTAAGTTAAGCGACAATGGGAAAACCTATCTTCTTCGTCCATTGTTCGACATAGACGAACAATCTTATGGAGCATATGCTACAATAAGAGACTATTGATAAGTAGAAGGTTAAGTTTGCTACAAATACATGAATATTTAGTGCAAATCTATTTTTTTTCAGAAAGGTTAACAGTTACCCCCTCTATATTAAGATCTGTACCCTGCCTAAATGATATTCTTAGGTAATTTAGGCCTAAGGAGCTTCGATTGGCAAAATGAAGTTTGATAAGATCGGCTGATTTGAAACCATGGTTGGTTTCTCGGTAAACAGGCAAAGATGAGAAAATTTTGAAGGCTTCTAAATGCGCTTCAATCATAGATCGAATAAACAAATTCGTTTTCTGGTACCTGGCTCCGTTTCTAGCCACATCTTTTCTAGAAGTCTAATTAGGCTTTTAAAACGATTATAGAATTTATCAGTTTAATAGAAAACTTCATTAACTTTATTAGTGGCAGATTCTTATCCTATGTTGAAAAAGTTTTTCGTAATGTTTCTGTATTTGCCGCTTTTTGGATTTTGCCAAAGCTACAACTATAGATTTAACCAGATTTCAGTTTTTAACGGACTATCTAACAGTCACGTTAGAACCACCCTCCAAGATTATAAAGGATTTATATGGATAGGAACAGAGAACGGTTTAAACAGGTACGATGGTTATTCCTGCAAAGTATTTAAACATCGTTTAGATGATTCCAGCAGTTTACAACACAATGAAATCTTTCGCCTTTTCGAAGATTCATACAAAAATCTTTGGATCGGAACCGCTTCTGGCCTAAGTATGTATGAGAGAGAAACAAATTCCTTCATCAACTATACAGAAATTAAAAGGCCAGCAAGAGTAATTAATGTGGTTGAGGATAAAGATAAAACGCTTTATACCTCCGCCAGTACAACCGTTTATGCAAAACGCAATAGTGATAAGAAGTTCCGATACCTCTTCGATTTTCATTTAAAGGGCGATGAAATTACAGCGATGTATATTGATAGCCGGGGGATTTGCTGGATGGTTACCAGAGAGAACTTTATCTACAATTATAACACAAAGCTAAAAAAACTAACCAGGCGAAAAGATATACCGGTAAAAGACATTACTCAGGTCGGGGAAGATCGTGATCATAATATCTTGTTCTCAACTGTTAACGGCATTTATTGCTATTCACAAAAAGAAAATAAACTGGTGCCTTTTCTTAAAAAGGCTAAATTGAATGCTTTCATCACCAATTTCACTGAGGATGAATATGGAAGGATATGGGCAGGAACAGTAAATGATGGCTTTTATATTATAGATAGAACGAGGACTAACGTTTACCATTATACCCATAATACTGGAGATCCGGAGAGCTTAAGCTCGAATTCAGTAAATAATATTTATATAGACAAGAACAAAAACTTTTGGCTGGGTACTTATGCAGGCGGTGTAAATTTGCTAACCGAAAGAAATTTTGACACCTATAGGACTAATCTGGCATCGGAAAATAGCTTAAGCAATAACAATATTTCCTCCTTAGCAGAAGACAATCAAGGAAACATCTGGATTGGCACAGATGGAGGAGGATTAAATAAATTCAACCCGAAAACTAAAAAGTTTACCAGATACCAGGCTTCTCCTGATAATCCGAATACCATGAGTGCCAATGTAGTTACCTCCATTTTAATTGATAAGAAGGGAATTATGTGGCTTGGATATTGGGAGGGCGGTTTCGATCAGTACAATCCTGCTACTAATAAATTTACCCATTACAAGAAAAACGATAAAAGCGGGCCAGGTAGGGATTTAATAAGCCCCAGCGTAATGTATCTTTTTGAAGATAAACTTGGAAATATTTGGATAGAAACACTTGACGGCCTGATGCTTTTTGACCAGAAAGCAAACCGGCTGATTGATTTCACTACCGGGACTCATGGAAGAGAAAATTTTATTACAGATATGCTCGATGCCAGCGATGGAAATCTATATTTAGCGTCGTGGGGCGGATTGCAAATACTGGATAGAAAAACTAATAAAAGGGTAAGTTTTATACATAATGACAAAGATCCACGGTCTATTTGTAATGATAAGCTTTATACGGTAACTGAAGACCGTAAAGGCAGAATATGGATAGGTACAAGTGAGGGATTTAGCTTGTTCGATAAGAAAAGCAATAAGTTTTCTAATCTCTATGCCAAAGACGGTTTGCCCAGCGATATTATTTATGGAATTTATGAAGATAAAAAAGGAGTTTTATGGCTAAGTACCAATAATGGAATTTGCAGCTATAACCCTGAAACCAAGGAAATAAAGACATATAACATAAGCGACGGTGTTCAGGGAAATGAATTCAAACAAAATGCACATTTAAAGCTCAAGGGCGGTGATCTTGTATTTGGAGGAACAAATGGATTTACCATTTTTAACCCGGATAGAATCAAAGAAAATAAGAATCCTCCTCCGGTGGTATTTACAGATTTTCAAATTTTCAATACTTCGGTCAGCCCTTCAGACCCTGATTCTCCATTAAAAACAGATATCAGCCTAACCAAAGAAATTACCCTCAACTACGATCAATCGGTATTTACTATAGAGTTTTCGGCATTAAATTATATCTCGCAGCAAAAGAATCAGTATTCCTATATTCTTGAGAACTTTGAGAAGAATTGGAACAAACCTGGTAAAAACCGTAGAGCCACATATACCAACCTGGATCCCGGCGAGTATACTTTTAGAGTTCGGGCATCCAATAATGATGGGGTATGGAACATGGCAGGAAATTCCATAAAAATAATTGTTACGCCTCCATTCTGGTTAACCTGGTGGTTTAAGTTATTGAGTGTCATGGCTATCATAAGTGGCATCTACTTCTTTTACAGATATCGGACCAGCATCATCAGGGCCCAAAAAGCAGAACTTGAAAAGCTGGTAACCGAGCGTACTGAGCAAGTTGTGAGACAATCGGAGCATCTTCAGCATTTAAATGAGGAGCTGCAGGTTCAGGCAGAAGAATTACAGTTGAAATCAGAGCTGGAACAGCAGGCCCGGGAGGAAGCTGTTAAAGCCAATCAGGCTAAAAGTGCTTTTTTAGCCACAATGAGCCACGAAATACGTACACCAATGAACGGAGTTCTCGGCATGTCCTCTCTACTATGCGCCACCCAGTTAGATGATGAGCAAAGAGATTACGCTGAAACCATTCGCAACAGCGGCGAGGCTTTATTGAGTGTGATTAACGATATCCTGGATTTCTCTAAGATTGAGTCGGGAAATATGGAGCTGGACCCGCATCATTTCGATCTGCGTAAATGTATTGAAGAGGTGATGGATTTGTTTGCAAGCAAAGCCGCGCAAATTGGCATTGATCTGGTTTACCAAATTGATTATCAGGTCTCACCATCTCTATTTGCAGATAGCCTTCGTTTGAGGCAGGTACTGATAAATTTAATTGGAAATGCTATCAAGTTTACCAAAAAAGGCGAAGTATTTCTAGGCGTTAACCTGCTCGGCCGTCAGCAGGATGACCTGGACATTGGCTTTGAAGTAAAAGATACTGGAATTGGAATTCCCCAGGATAAGCTCCATCGTCTTTTTAAAGCATTCTCACAGGTAGATTCCTCTACAACCCGCCAATACGGGGGAACTGGTTTAGGCCTCGTAATATGCGAACGCCTCATCCACTTAATGGGAGGCGAGATTAAGGTTGAAAGTGAGCAGGGGCATGGAAGCACCTTTAAATTTAATATTCGTTGCAAAGCTGGAGAACAGTCGATACGCCATTATGTGAATTTTGAATTCTCTGAAGGTAAAGGAAGAAAAGTATTAATTGTAGATGACAATGAAACTAACCTGCATATTTTAAAAAACCAGCTCGAACAATGGAATCTTAAACCTGTTACCGCTTCATCTGGTAAAAGGGCATTGGAAATTTTAAACAGGGAAAGAAATTTTGACCTGGTGATTACCGATATGAAAATGCCCGAATTGGATGGCGTAGAGCTTTCCAGGAAGATAAAAGAGATCGATCCAACACAACGGGTGATTCTATTAAGTTCGGTTGGAGATGAGAGCCAGAAGAAACATGTAGGCCTTTTTGCTGCAATTCTTACCAAACCAGTAAAACAGCAGCAATTGTTAAGGGTAATTCAACTGGAATTAAAACAACAAGGCCAGCCACTGCCCGTAGTGGAAAACAAACAAGCCAATTTACTATCCGAAGACTTTGCCGTTAGCCATCCTTTAAATATTCTTATAGCTGAGGATAATCTGATTAATCAGAAATTGATTATAAAGGTATTGAATAAACTGGGCTATCAACCATCTCTTGCTAATAATGGACAGGAAGTTTTGGAGATGTTAGGGAAAGAAGAATATGAAGTAATCCTGATGGATATTCAAATGCCTGTTCTGGATGGCCTTAGCACCACAAGAAAGATCAGGACTGAATTTGATAAGCAACCTGTAATTATAGCGATGACGGCAAATGCTATGCTGGAAGACAAGGAGGAATGTTTATCTGCAGGAATGAATGATTATGTTTCTAAACCTATAAATATGGAGGAACTGGTAAGGGTTTTAAAGGAAACCAGTTTGGCAAAATAAGGGCTTGGTCAGGAGATATAATTGTGAGGAGTTTAAAGCGCTTCCTTTTGTATGTTGTTTATTTTAAATAGATTGCAAATAGATGCAATTGGTTTATTTTTAGATATTTACAAATGTGAGACTTTGTCATCAAGGAGAGACCCTAGAAAGTTTGCTATGTTAAGCGCCTTAGGATTTATTAAGAAATTAATTTGTTCTTCAATTGCCCTTAATGTTACCTCGTGGTTTCCTTACGTCGAAAGGACAAACTAGTAAGTGATTTATTTTTAAACACTTGAAAAGGAGCGTTTTGTCACCTCGAGTAAGAAGCTTTTTCCAAAAAGCAAATATAGTGGTGACATCTGGCGCAGGGTTTTCTATTGCCGTTGGGCTTCAGCCCAATGTCATTTAGTTAAGGACAAGAACCCCATCGGGGTTAAAGGTCGGTAGAAAAA
>CBIHNR010000220.1:0-8226 GCA_966211215.1 uncultured Pedobacter sp. | reverse complement strand
AAACTAACACGCTTTGTCATTCCGACGACAGGAGGAATCTTAGTTAGCTTGTTAGCATAATACTGTAAGATCTCTCCTTGCGTCGAGATGACAAAGAGTTTTAATATAGAACAGCGGACAAATGTAAATCTCATATTTATAAACTTTTCTTTACAACACTTTTGAAATTCATTGTCCAAGCTCCTAGTCTCTGATTAAGTAAACCCCGAAACACCCCTTCTCAATTCCCATCAGGCTTAACCGTCGATTTAGACGGGCTTACTGGCCAGTAAAACGATGATATTAATTCCGGTTTTGCAGGGTCGAAACCATCGAAATTGGTGATGTATTTGGCGATATCCAGCTTTGCCTCTTTAATTCCGTTCATCACACATTTAGCCATTTCGAAAGCGCCAAAAGGATTGGGGTGAGTGTTGTCGATCTGCGGGTTGTGGGCAAAAGCCTTTTCAGATTCTTGCGGCCCCCAGGCTTCGTACATCACTTTTGTCATTTTATTTAAATCGATCAGAGAGACATTTTCTTCTTTAGCGATTTGACGGCAAGCCTCTGGATAGTCGCCCAAGGTTTCGTTTATTTTTCCCTCGTCGTTAAAGTTGCGTCGCTGAATAGATGTTACGATAACTGGAATCCCTCCTTTTTTTCGTGCTTCGGAAATAAAGTATTTTAAATCTCTTTTATAGCTGGTAAATGCACCTATACCCTCGCCTTTTTGTTTTTGGTCGTTGTGCCCAAATTCGATAAAGAGGTAATCGCCTTTTCTCATTTGGCTAAGGATTTTTTTCAGACGGCGGCCGGCTAAGAAATTGCTCAAGGTTTCGCCAGACTCAGCATAGTTGGCAACAGAAATTTTTCCAGGTTTAAAAAATGCCGGAATCATCTGCCCCCAGGCGGCAAAAGGTTCAGAAGCCTGGTCTACTACAGTTGAGTTTCCGGCAAGGAAAATCCTGATCGGTTTTTCTGCTTTCTTAATTTCAACTGCGCATACTTTGGGGCTGGCGCCGTTAAACTCCAGTGTGAGCTGGTTATCCCAATGGAAATATCCGAACTCGCGGGGCTTTAATGTTACCTTTTCACTAGTGCCAGCTATTTCGGGCCTGCGGATGTGTACAGTAAAGGTTTTCTCTTTAATTTCTCCTTTGGATGTTGTTTCCCGATAAATCATGGCCCTGCGGCATTCGGCACGCACTGTTTGCTCTGATTGGCCTTCAGCATCGCCCAAAATCACTTTCACATCATAATCGCCTTCAGGAATATCTACTGTAAAATAAAATGGTTTGTCGCTGGTAACAAAATCACCTTTAAGAGCATCCTTGCCGTGATTTGCTGCACTTAAGTTTGATCCAGGAAGAAAACCATAGCCCTTTTCCTTAGAATAAACCGATTCTGGCAGAATTTGGGTATAACCTTTTTTTATCGCCCCTGAACCAAAATCAAATTTGAAAGATGTTTGTGCTTTTAATGAAATTGTGGCTAAACAAGCAGCCACGGCTAAAAATATCCCCGTTTTTGTCATTTTCTATTTAAACTGTTAATTGGTTTCGGGTTTTCAGGTATGAGGTGTGAGGTTTCTGACTTCCGACATCAGACCTCCGACATCAGCCTTCTCCTACTTCGTTATCTGTACTGAACTATCGTTGATTGCAAAAGGATGTTTATCCAGCATCCGATATACTTCTGCACCTGCTAATAAAACCGGGCCATAACCATGGGCAGCAAAATTGTTTACAGGCCGATAGTAATAAAATGCAGGGTCAAAGCCCATTCCGGTACCTACGCAAGTTCCTTCAACCTGCCCTTTGGCATTTACTTTAGTGCTTACGGCGCTCCACGCAAGCAGCGCCATTGGACCGTAGGCTTTGGCGTCCAGCCAGCCTTTGTTTATTGCCCGGGCAATACAGTAAGCATAGATTGCGGTAGCCGATGTTTCCAGGTAAGTATCATTTCTATCGAGCAACTGATGCCAAAAACCTGTTCCGTTTTGGCGGGCGGCTAATCCGGCAGCGTGTTTTTTCAACATTTCAAGGATCTCGGCTCTGCCTGGATGATTTTCTGGCAGGGCATCCAGAAGTTCAACTTTAGTCATCAACGCCCAGCCATTTGCCCTTGCCCAATGAAATTGCGGATGTGGTTCCATATCCTGAACCCAGCCGTGCATGTACAAGCCTCGCTCGTTATTAAACATCCGCTTTGCGAAAAGCTGGTATTGCTTAACAGCTTCGTCGAAGTATTTTTTATCGCCGGTTAAAACGCCCATTTGTGCCAGAGCTGGGAGGCTCATATATAAATCATCCAGCCATAGGGTATTGGGCTGAGGCCGGTTACGGGCTAAAGTTCCATCACTTAAGCGGAACTCCTTATTCATGATGTAGTTTATGAAATTGTCAATTACCGGACGAACATCAGCCTTTAGCTGGCCGGTTCTAAGTGTTTTTATGAATGATGCCGTAATTGCTCCTCCATCATCTAAGGCATGCGGATTCATCAATGCACTTACCGGTGTTTTTACCTCGGGATTCTTTTTCATCACATCCTTATATGCGGCAACTGCATCCGCCACAAAGTTGACGCGTTTTACGGCATAATCAGTGTATCTTTTATCGCCGGTAGCTGCTCCTGCCTCAAGCATTCCGGTATAGATTACTCCCCACTCATAACTTAACAGCCGGAAATCTCCCGGTTTGAAAATGGTATTAGCGGTAACTTTTTTATAATCGGTTATGGCTGCGCCAGATGTTTTATCAACAAGCTGGGGGGGCGTGTTTGCATCCAGATAGTTAAACACTCTATCGAGAACTATTTTAATATCGGCAGGTTTTGTTTCGCCGTAAGGCGTAGGATACTCTGGCTTTAATAAGTGTAAAGGTGTTGTTACATCGTTTCCTTTTAAGGTAGTATATTGCGCATTGGCTGAGAATGCAGCTAATGTTATTCCGCATACTAATAGTCCTTTGGTGGCATTTACAGCGGCTTTTCTTGATTTTTTTAACATCCGATTGGCTATAACTAGTTTTATCTATAGTGCCTTAAACAAAGCTTCTCCCCTATAATTAGCCAGAAATAGTTAGAGAATTACTTTCCCTAAAAATCTGAGCTTAATTATTAAACTCTTGCCTGGTTAATATGTGTGGGCTGTTTTTATTGGCCGAGTTTTGAATGGCTAAGCTAGTTTTTTTGGGGGGAGAATGTGTCCTGCGGTATCCTGATGAGGCTAAGGGATGGCTTTTGATAGGGTTGTTTAAATGGTGGCTAAAGCCATTATACTTTTTACTTTATTCCGTCAGTTGAAACTGACGGCAATGGATATGACTTGCAGTGCGCTTAACCTGCGTAAGCTACTGATTGATAATTCTATTGCCGTTGTGCTTCAGCCAACGGAATTTTAGTGCTACATACAAGGGCTTTAGCCATATTAAATACTCTAACCATTACATTCAAACAAAAAAGGAGATGAAAATATCACCTCCCTTTAAATCACTAATTTTGGAATTTCTTCTACTTAAAAGGCAAATAAAAGTCTTCAACCGTACTGAATGTGGCAGGGTTCCCTGTTTTTGCCGCTAGTTTTCCGTTTAGATATTTCACGCCTTCGCCAGCTTTATCTTTTTCTCTTCGCAAAGCGATACGTAATAAATCAGGCCAGCGATAGCCTTCAAACGCAGTTTCCAGAGCTGCTTCATTAAGGATCAAGTCTTCGGTATCTTGGGTCAATAAAGCCTGGTCTTTTACTATCCTTGGATTTACGGACATATCGAAAGACCTCGTTGAATCGACCGTTACATTTTGGTTTAATGCCCTGCCCCTGATACCGATATTACGGTACCAAACGCCATTCCTTGTACCTTTAGTTGGGTCGAAATCAAATGGATAAGAATCAGTTACTCCGTTATAAGTAGCTACCTTATTTCCCAATCCGGTATACAAGCCATCATTAATTAATACGCTGGCAAGCTTGCTTCTTCCCTCGCGGTTGGCGGCTTCTGCGAAGCGCAAATGAAGTGTGGCTGCGCGATAAAGCATCCAGATACCGCTTGTCTTGAAAGGCTGTAAAGGATCGTAGTTAGAAACATATTTTAAAACTTCCGGCTGCCCGTTAACTAAGCGATACGAACTTTCCAGTCCACGCCTATCAGTTAAGCCACCATCAGTCCGCACCTGATTTGCCCAATTTGCACGAGCAACGTCAGATGGTTTCAGCACATAACTTTTGGATATAGAGAAAAGGCCTAGAAATGGATTTACGGGTCCGAATGTTTCAGAAAATGGAAGGACCCACATTCTCTCGCGATTGGTTTCTGTCTCTTCCAATGCATTCGAGAAGATATTGCGCCATGGATTAACTGTACCGCTTGTTAATAGAGTATTTCTGCCACTATTATCATTAGTAATACGGTAAGTATCATAAATATCGATCTGATAATTAGTAGTTGTAGTAAGGCTAGAGCCAGTTTCCATTACATCTTTATAGTACTTGGCCGCTTGTAAATAATTCCCCTTCCATAGGTGCAAATCGCCTAGCAATGACCTTCTATGGATGAAAAATTTAAACACACCATCTTTAAGAAGGTATGGCTCCATTGGCACTAAAAGTGTTGGGCTAACCAGAGAAGTGTTCTGTCCGAGATATTCTTTAGGTATAGATTCTGCCTGGGTTATTAATTCGTCTAGCAGCTTATCAAAAGATAGCCTCGGAAATTTAGCCTGGTCTTTCAACACATTTATATCTGCAATATCTTCAGTTACATAAGGCACTTGTCCAAAGTGTATCCCAAGTTGAAGATAAAGCCATGTCCTTACAAAAAAGACATCTGTATAACGCTGATAAAATTGAGTTTCATCCAAAAGCTTTTTATCACGCATGATTTCGAAGTTTTTTAAAGCATCATTACAGTTTAAAATCACTTCATAAAATGGAGCCGGATCTGCATATGGATTATCAGAGCCTGCTTTGTTAAGGCTGATCTCCCGTAAATAAGCATCAGATTTGGGGGTTACGTCAAGCAAGTCGCCACGTAATTCATTTAATATTACATAGCGGCCCGCCAGATTCATAAATTTTCCATAGATCCCTAAAACTGCGGCATCTGCATCATAAATATTTTGATAAACCTGTTCTGTTACAAGAACCTCTTTGGGTTGTAAGTCAAATGTTTTTTGGCAAGCAGATAACACGCTTGCGCATACCATTACCGGAAGTGCTGTCTTAAATAAACCGGATAAATTCTTCTTCATATATAGTTTGGTAATGTTATTTCAATTATAATCCAATGCGAACGCCTAATTGTACCGATTTGTAAATAGGTTCTAAACCAGTATCAACTCCGCGAGCAAAAATGCTTCCCTGAGAGCTGAATTCGGGATCGTATCCCAGGTATTTAGTCACCGTAAATACATTATTGGCGGTTGCATAAACAGTAGCGTATTTCATAAATGCTGCTTTAAAAGGCACATCATAGCTTAAAGAAATCGTCCTAAGCTTGAAGTAAGATCCATCTTCAATCCAGCGGTCAGAAAAACGGGCATTTTCAGCAGGATCTCCCCATACAGCCCTTGGCATATTGGTAACCTGGCCATCAGTCCTCCACCTGTTTAATACTGCAAGAGTTTGGTTTTCATAACCACTCATAGATTCAAGGCTGGCGCGGGTTGCATTATAAATATCGTTTCCAACGCTAAATGTAAACAAGGCATCCAAAGACCACCTTTTATAAGTCAGCCTGTTGCTTAAACCTCCAACAAAATCAGGATTGGGGTTTCCAATAACCTGCATGTCATTTTTATCGATAACAGCATCGCCATTGGTATTGACAAATCGAACGTCGCCACCCTGGAATGGTACTAAAGAGCCGTTTGATAATTTGTTCATTAATCCACTGGCGTTAGCTTCTGCGGCAGATGTATAGATGCCGTTGGTTTTATAACCGTAGAAGAGGTTTGCAGCCCTTCCTTCTTTCATTAAGTAAGTTGCACCGGCATAGCTGTTAAGTGGCATTCCGGCAGGCAAGCTTTTTATCTTGTTTTTGTAGGTACCCAAGTTAAAGCCCATACCCCAAACCAATTTTTCGTTATTGATGATCCTGGTATTTACCGCAATCTCAAGCCCTGTATTCTCCATACTTCCACTGTTGGTAAGAGCATAAGGAAAACCCGAGAGGCTACCGGTTGGCTCATAAACAAGCATATCAGAAATGTTAGTATTGTATACATCGACACTTAGGTTGATACGCTCATTGTATAGCGCCGCATCCAGGCCTATATTCGCTTTTTTCACAGTTTCCCACTTTAGGGATGAGTTGCCAATATTTCCTCTTACCAAGCCCTGCCTGTTTAAAAAGCCCTGAGAAACGTAGTACTTTTTAGACCCGTAGTTGCCAATATCTTCGTTTCCTGAAAGGCCGTAGCTTGCACGTAACTTTAAAGTTTCGATAGCCTTTTGCCCCTTCATGAAATTTTCAGAAGAGATTAACCAAGCCCCGCCAATAGCTGGAAGAAGGGCAATGTTTGTTCCGCCAACAGACAAGGAACCTGCATCAGTTCCGAAACGAGAGGAAGCATCGGCAGCTACATTGAAAGACAAAAAGTATTTGTTAAAAGCATTGTAATCTACGTTGGCGTAGGTATTAAGCCAGTTCCATTGGCCGATACCTCCACCTACAATTCTGAGGGTGCTTTCCACACCTCCAAGAGTTACAAATTCATCACTCGCGGTGTTGTAGCCAATTCCATAGTCCGACTCGCTTTTGCTGCTGTTAAACCTGAAACCCAAATTAGCTTTTAAGCTATGGTTGGTATTAAACGAGTGTTTGTATGAAGCCCATGTATCGGTATATACCGAAAAATAGCGCACAACATTGGCTCCCGGTTTATTTTCGCCTACGGCGGTATTAAGCACCTCAGAAACAACCCCTAGCCTCGGCCTTAATGTATTCTCGCGGATTTTATCGTAGGTGATACCAACAACCGACTGTAAGTTAAATTTTTTGTTAAAAGCGTAGTCAAAACCAACAGACCCTACAAAGCGATAATTTCTGTCTAAGGCTAAAGCCTTGTCAACCGCTGAAAACGGATTACTCATCGAAAAATCGTCCACGTCTGCAAGGTTGGGAGATACTTTACCCACAGCCGGGATCTCGTAAGGATACAAGAAAGGTGCCTTTACTAAACCAAGATACAAGGGATTGGTATCGAAAGAACGGCCTTGGTCGCGAAGATTTTGCTCTGCCCGAGAAAAGGCAAGGTTAGCTGTTGCTTTTAATTTCTGTGATAAATTAAGGTTAGCATTGAACCGGGTTTGATACCTTGTTAAATTGGTATTTTTTGTCAGCCCGTCATTATCCAAATAGCCCATACTTAAGGCATAAGTGGCAATATTATCACCGCCCGAAACCTTTAAATAGTAATTTTTGCTGTAACCGCCATTGATTACTTCATCCTGCCAGTTGGTTGTTCTTGAATAAGCCGGATAACTTGCTTCATTCATAAATGGCATACTACCAATTTGCGCATCGCTAGAGCCAGAACTTTTGAGCAAATCGGCTAAATAGATTCGGTATTTGTCGGCTCCCATTACCGGAAGATTTTCCACTTTTGAATTAAAGCCTCCATAAGCCCCAAAATCCAGTCTTGTAGCTTCGCCTTTAGCCCTGCCGGTTGTTATTAAAATTACACCATTTGCTCCCCTGGTGCCATACAAAGATGTTCCGTCTTTAATAACCGTGATGTTATCAATATCTTTTAAATCGACATTGGCAAGGTGATTAGTTCTGTGGCCGGAAATTAGCGAGTTGGCGTAGGTATTTACGTCGTAAATCATCCCGTCTACTACTACCAATGGTTGGGCTGTTGCATACAGGGAATTGTAACCTCTTATGAACAAATCTGCACCAATACCGGGAGTGCCCGAACGGCGGGTAGCATTTAAGCCAGCTACGTTTCCTTGCAGGTAAGAATCTGCAGTTTCATTTGCCCGGTTCCAGCTACCCTCTGTATTAATACTTGCAATTGAAAACACTGTTTGGCTAAGTGGTTTGTCGCCGTAAGGCAGTTGGGCCACATCATAAACTGAAGAATAAGAATCTTCAAATAGGCTGATCTCAACCGTCTTGCTTCCCTTTAAGGATACTTGCTTGCCCTGATAGCCCTGTGCCGATATCAGCAATAAGGCATTCAGGTCAGGGATGGACACTTTAAACATCCCTTTATCATCTGATAAGGCTGCGGCGTAGTTAC
>CBIHNR010000219.1:0-8243 GCA_966211215.1 uncultured Pedobacter sp. | reverse complement strand
GTTTTAGGAGTAGATGCTACAACCAATTTTGCATTGGCACCTTCACCTTCAAGGTAAAGGCTATGAGATTTTCCATCGTTCGTAGTAAATGGCTTCTTAAAGCCCAGCCATCCCAGCACCGCATCTTTCGCCTGTTTTACTTTCGCCACCAGCTTCTCAACAAAGCCCACCAGCTTGTCAATCAAAAAGTCCAGTCCCTGGTCTACCTTCTCGCGAACTGTAGCTAGCACATCCCGGATCTTGCCACTAAGATCTAAGCCAACCTGGTTGGCAAGGAAGCCTATAACAACAGGCACACCTCTGCCCAGGGAACCTTCGAGGAAGTTGGCTGCTGTATAAATATTTCCAGCGCATATCTCTACAATTCCCTCAACGAAAGAATTGATGATGGCTAAAATCTTAGCTAGATACTTAAAGAAGGACTGTATTGCCTTATACAGCGCAATTGCGCTGTTGATTACTGCCATGATTCCCGTTGGATCGAGCATGCTTAAGAGTTTAGCGGTAACTTTTTTGATAATTTGATCCATGATGAAGCTTTGGATAGCACCCAGCACTATGTCCCATATATTGCTCAATTTCTCTTTGATCTTATCGACCACAGCTTCCATTCCCCGCTGACGAACATCATCGATAAATTCCATTGCCTCGTTAGCCTTATCGTAAATGGCTTCGGCTTTGGCAATAAGGTTTCTGATTTTCGCTACTTTCTCTTTTCCTATCCGTTGCTCCAGTTTCTTCCAGATTTTCTCCATGGTGATATCAAGCACAACCAATAGCCATTTGATAATACCCATGGCGGTATAATCGGTCGGTATTGGAACACCGCCGTCTTCAAGCTCCTGTTTGAGCCAGGCTTTTAAACCTTCCCACAAGTGCGTGAGGATATTGTCGAAGAACTGCATGAAGCCCTGCTTAATTGCTTTAAGCAGATTTAGCAAAAAGCCTGTAGGATTGGCTTTTATGGCTGCCCAGGCTTTTTTTACGTTATCTATAAGTTTAAATACAAGGTCAACCGGGAAACCCATCATCCGAAGAATCACTTCGAACAAGGCTACCACAATGGAGATAATAAAGGCAATGAGTCGCAGGATAGGATTTTTAAACGTTGCTATAATCTTCGCAAATGCCAGTACTGGCAGCAAGAGGTCTTTCCAGGTAAAGGACTCCCATAGATTTATAAATAAGCCCTTTACATAATTCCAGGTAAAGCCAAGCTTCGCCACCGCTGCATCTATTTTGGCCGCGGCGGTATCTATGGCTCCGCTCTCCTTCATCTTATTGAATTGCTCTTCGCCACCTTCACTGAGCATCATAAAGCCCTTGATCATGTTCTCGGTGGTGCGCGGAACCTTCTCGCCGGTAAACGGATCTTTGCTGATGAGCACCGTTACCAGATAATAGCCTTTTGTTTCTTTTCCTTTTTCTGAGATCCATTTGAAGAGGGCGTCTTTTACAATCTTCAGAATGGCGATACCTGCTTCTATAAAGAATTTACCGACCAAAGCGACAGGCTGGTAGAAGGAATCGAAGACCTTAAGGAATGCGTCCACCGGATGCATCAGTGCCTTTATGGAAACGATATCCCATAGTCCTTTAAAGGCAGCTTTTAGCATGTCGTAGGCCTTTCTAAAGACAGAGATGCCTTTATCTATCCAGGCGGCGACTTTGTTGAAAGTGCCGGTCTCCTGCATCTTTTTCTTCTGCTCAATACCCCATTCACTTAAGTTGCAGATAGCATTGAGGATGTTGGCGCCTGTTGGAGATTTTACTTCATCCGTAAGCGGATCTTTACCAATGATCAGGCAGAGCAGATCCCAGAATCGTGTTTTGGTTTTAATGTAGTTGCCTAGCGGAATCAGCAGAGCCTTCTTTACGAACTCGACAAAATCGTTTGCTACGCCCTTGGCAAAGTTGATGATATGATTGAAAAACGCAGTGAATGCAGCTTCCAGCCGGCGGAATACCCCTGGGATGTCTTTCAAATCGGAAAGTGAAAGGCTATCTATGAAATTGGCAAAGGTATCGTAAATGCCGTTTATTAACGTTTTTACTTTGCCAAACAGTTTCTCCGCAAACTTTGCAGCCTGATCGAGGATGCCCAAATCCTGCAGTTTCTGTTTGATCAGATTACCTAAAGGCATAATGTCAATCGCGGCATCTATAAAATCATAGCCGGTTTGACCTACCTTTTCCCCTGTTATCGGATCACTGCCAAGTACTACCCGAAGGGCTTTATACCCCGGTACTTTTAGTATTAATTTGGTAACTTTCTCGAGTACCCATTTCTTTCCCTCTTCCAGCTTATCGCCTACCCATTCAATGGCATCGCTCACCCAACCAAAAAGCCTTTGTACTTTTGGTTCCGACTTTCTTTGTACGCTTGTCTTTTCTTCCTTCTCTTGCTTAGCAGGCGGCGAACTGTCTCCTGCAGCATGCACCATATCCCTCTTCTGAACCGATGGCTCTTCGCGTATTTCTTCTTTTCGTTGCACTTTTTCTTTGACCGGAGGCGAACTGTCCGAAGCTGCTTGAATTACCTTGTCATTTTTAGCAGCGCCCTCTTTCTCCCATTTATCTTCTTTTCGCTTGATTTCTTTTTCTGATAATGAACTATTACCCGAGCGCTGAATTTGCTCTTTCTCCGATTGTTCCTCCTCTTTGCGCTGCAACTCCTCTTTTTTGTCAGATGAAGTGCTATTCGCTGATGTATGGATTAGTTCCTTTTTTTGGATGATCTTTTCTTCGTCGACTGTTTCTTCTTTACGTTGAAGCTCTTCCTTTTCTGCTGTATCTGATTTTCCTAAAACAGCCGTGTCTTTTGCAGTCTGAGCAAGAAAACTTTCCTGTTTTGCCTGAATTTCCTTACCCTCGTTATCTTTACATTCCCGCTCTTTGTATTCCTGTTCTTTATTCTCCTGCTCGGTATGTTCCTCTCCTTTTCTGCTTACTCTGAATAATTCATTCTGAAGCTCGCGGAATGACTTGGATTTACCTTCTACTCCAGCCTGCGGATTTCTTATCGTGCCATCAATGAGTTTCATCGGATCGATGAAAGCTGTCCATTCACTAATATCGTGCGTCTGCTCCTGAATTTCGCCGCCAAGGTTATCAGAGCCTGCCGTATTTCCGTTGACAGTTACAACTTTGGACCCGGAAGAGCCGCTCACTAAGCCGTAATGTGAGCGAAGGTTTCTGTAAGCAATGAAGCCCGGAGCAGGCATTTGTCCCGGGGCCATGGCAGCATCCGGCGGGATAGTCATATTACCAAGCAGCCATTTCTTCATTGGCAGTCCGGCTTTGTTCAGTGCCCAGAAAGCGAATATACCGCACCAGCTAGGCATAGCGTCGCGGTCGCCTTTGGCTAGTTGTCCATCGGGCGTGATCACGTTAACGCCTTTGGCAATATTTTTCTTTTTAATGTTTTCCTGCGGTACTGTGGTGGCATCTCCCGTAACCCCATCCGGAAGTATTTTTTCAGCGCCAAGCGTAGTTTTAAAATATTCCATCAGCTGCTGCCAGCCGAAGCGTAAACCATCAGCACCTTCTTTATTAGCAATTACCTTACCCTGTTCGCCTTTGGCGAAATTGACTGCCGTGGCCAGGTTGCCGGCGCTTCTCTGAATTCTTCTCGTTCTGGAAATAAGTTTGGGAGCGACGGTAGAATTTCCGCTCCCCGCAGGAGTTGTAACCTGAGAACTTGCTCCCTGCTGAATGGTATGTGTCAGCTCATGGGCAAGCAAAGTTTTCCCTTCCGTGGAAGAAGGTGCAAACTTTCCACTATTAAAATAGATATCATTACCGTACGTGAATGCCTGTGCATGAATATTCTTGTTTCATCTGCACCGCCGTTTCGCTGGTATGAATGCGCACGCCACTAAAGTCCGCAGAGAACCGGCTCTCCATAAAAGAGCGTGTTTCAGCTTGCAAGGGACTTCCTGTTCCGCGTGTGTTCTGTAAATTATGCTCGAAGGAGCTGGCTTGTTCTACGTCGCCGGGCGGTCCTCGTGACGAGCGCTGCAAGGTATACGATAAAGGTATCGAGCTTACTTTTCTATCAACTTTCTTTTCATCGCAGCCACTGCATTTGGCATGTACAATATGATTGGATGCCGAGGTTCCCGCTCCTGCAAATAGTTTTGCCTGAACTTTCTCGTCCTGCTTTTCCTCCAACCTTTGAACGCCTGTTTCTTCCTCTTCTTTGCGTTGAACTTCCCGCTCTTCTTGCACGCGTTGCACCTCCTCTGTTTCCTCCTTCATCTGGATGCCGAATTCAGCACGCTGCACTTCCTGTTCTTCTTCTTTTCGGTTCAGTTCATCATTAGGAGTTGACGACGCCGCAATTGGGGCCGTTTCTGGCATGGCCATTACCTTCGTCGCCATTTGATCGGCTTCTTTTTCTTGGGCGTCTTCCGGGTGGCTAACACTCAACTTAGGCTGGATAAATGAAGCGGAGGAAGTTTTCTCGCCGCCGCTGAAAAACGTATCAGCACTCTTACGGGCAAAAAAAGGCTTGACCGACTGTCTTTGAACAGTGGTGACGTGTTTTGAAACTTTGTCGGCCGTGGTAAACATTAATTTTTGTTAGTGTTTTGTTTTTATTGTTGTATTGCACTATAAAACTGTATTCCTCGCTGTCCGTAGACTTTAGCGAAGCGGTGTCTACGGATTGATGAATAAAACGGAGTCTCCAGACTCCCCGTTAAAAGCCTAACACGATTCGTAATCGAGTCTGGAGACTCTTTTCCATTTGCCAATCCGTGGGATGTGACAGAAAATTCAGGGATCCGAATCCCCGCCTCAAACCGTCATCCAGAGGCATTGAAGCCAAGGCCGTTGCAGGGGTATGCCGTAGGGATCTCGCGGAACGAAGGTAGAAAGTATGGCGCCAAGTATTCCATCCCGGGAGATCTCTCACCCACAAGGGGATTCGAGATGACGCAGCTAGATTGGTATTCGGTTCTTCGAAACAAGTACCAAGTGTTTTATTTGTCATTCACACTTTCAGTTTTTTAAAAAAATCATCGCCTCAGTATGATACCTTACAAATTATTTATTGTCGGAAAAAAAAATAATACATTCTTTATTGCGGCAATGGATACATCACTTATAGCCAAAATCTAATTTCATTTACAACGCAATTACACCCATTGTGTTCGAATCATAGTTTTCATCCATGGAAGTTTGATAAAGCCAATCGTCCAGGGTAAATGTTGAAGTAGGGCATCAATCGCGCTTTGTTCAACCTGTAAAAACCAGTCATCGTATTTATGAAGTAAGTTTCCTTTGCGTATTAAAAAACCTTCGCGTAAACCGTCGGGACTTGTACTTTTCAACACATCCCAATAGCTAATAGCGGTTGATAGCATGGTCTCCACTTCATTTTTTTCCGCTTCAGAGAGTTCATTCAGGATTTCGATAACTTCGTTTCCTTCCAATCCGCACAACACTTTATTGAATAGCACATCATATTCCCTGTATTGGCAATTCCCAAATACGGTATAATGCAAAATCGCGACAGCTTTATTAATATCCATGATGGTATTTTCGGTTAAAATGCCGCATTGTTTAAACAGTTCTGGGAGAAAAGGTGCGACTATGACCAAACCGGCATTAGAGATAATTGCTCCGTCTGCCTGTTTGAGTTCATTAAGGAAAGCATCTTTCTTACCAGTACGTCCGCTGTTCTCTTTCTGAGAGTTTTCTTTTTTAAATTCCTTATTCTCGAAACCTTGTGCACTATCCAATGTATTATCAATTGAGATAAACTCATGTTCCCCAGACAGGTATTTCTTTAGCATTTCATCATCCCTTATTAGCCGCTGAATTTTTATTAAGGAAGCGCTCTGAAGTAATTTATACACCGTCGAAACCTGACCGTTATTTATTTCATCGGTACTGTTTCCTCGCGATAATGACATAATAAGGGCGGTTTTCGCCTGATTTTGAATCCTTCCTGAAAGATTTTTTGATTTTAAGATATCTGATAATCTTTCAAAAATCTCTTCGATTTCTGTGATTTGCACAGACGATCCAACCGCCAAAACTTTAATAAGCTTCCAATATACCTGATCAGTAAATTGCTCAGCAAGCCTTTTTAGCGCTTCAGTCGAATTTGAAACTGAACGAATATTTATCAGGGTCTGAAAAGACTCGGAGTCTTTAATAGTTGATCCTAGCTGCTCAAGAGCGATGCTTATACTTTCCTCAAAGGCAGTGTGCGAACCACTTTCATACCACCAGGGAAGAATCCCATTTTTCAGGAAATACAGGAACGCTGAAATAGTTTTTTGACCAATATTAAGCACCTGAAAACCAAAAGAATCATCATCAACACTTGAAGAGGAATTGTATTTGAGTTTATCTATTTTATCGGCTATACTACTAAGAATTCTTTCTGATAACTTCTCCTCCAGTTCGTGCTCTGCAAGATCCTCAACATGAATATCTAGGGTATTAATTTGCAGCCATTCATTTTCCGCAACCAGTCCATCAAAGAGGCTGGCAAGTTTGGGAGTTAGGTCCTCCATCAACAGCTCTATTTGTCGCTTCAAAGCAAAAGCATCATGCGTAGTAGCATGTATCTTCACATTTTGTCTGCGGATAATATGAGTTTGCGTACTGAGCATTGTTTAGGATACTTTTTTAATTGCTTCTAAAACCCTGTTTAACATTTTAATAAATACAGCCTTCTTCTCTGTTTCGAGGTTAGTATCCAAACGTTTAATTTCGTCGTTCACATCGTCTACCAGAGATTTTGCTAAAGGTTTATCTTCTGTTGTAAGCTTCTGCAACTCTAATACTTTATTTATAATCGACTCCAAAAACTCAAGCATAGAAACACTTCCACCATCAATATCATCGTCCTTTAAGCAGGAAATGGTTGTACTCAGGTCGGATAAAATTGCCAGTAGCCGGATTGATAATGCTCTTGTCCGTTCATTGTTCACCGGCAAAGCATTCACCCAATCAGGATTGAGAGGATTTTGTGCAAAGAATGAAATAGGCACATTCGGATCCTGACTTAACTGATTCGCTAGCTGTTCAAAAAATGCAGTTACTTCATCCAGGCGCGGCTTAGAATACAGCTCAATAAACATGGGTGAGGCAAGGAGCTCGCGTAATAGCTTTTTGAATTCTTCTACCGGAATATTCAAGGGCTGACAAGTTTTAACCAGCTCTTCTTCAAACGTTACTTCGAATGGTTTAAATTCAAAAGAGCAGGTTCCGTTCGTCAGTACAGCAGTAACTTTGTATGTACCGGCTCCGGGGAATAAGTGCGCGGGACTGGTAAACGAGCCTAGGCCTTTAACATTATAAACCGTCTTACCTGATCCGTCGCCAAAATCCATCTCCAGAGTTCCCGCGTTTTTCAAGCTGTCAAACACGAATTGCATATCGGTTGAGTTGCCCTGAATGGCATCGAAAGTCGCTGAAGCATCTGGTTTCTCATAAACTGTTACCGAAGCCGTTTTAGCAGCTCCTACTATCGGAGTATAGGTTAAAGTCACAGTTTTCTCTGATGCTCCGTTTAAGGCAACTTCAGATGGAGTAAACTTGAACTTACCGGATGAAGGAGGCGATTCAGAGAAGCCTTCACCTGTGAATGTTCCGCCCTTAGGCTTTACCTCAAAACTCTGGGCTTGCCCATCCCGACATATTTCAGTGATCTTTAAACCGATATCTACAGGTTCGGGATCTTTTGGACTGACCACCACATTTTCCGGCTTGAACGAACAAACACCATTCTGAACTTCGCATGAAACGGTATAATCGCCTCCTTTTGGATAGATATGTGAAACGCTAATGCCGGAACCTGCAGCTGCATCACCAAACAACCAATTCGCCGTCGAAACAATGCCCGGAGTATCAAACGTAAAATCAATTTTCAGAGGATTATTGACATCTTGCGTTGCTATGATCTTTACTTTGGGAAAGGCATACACTTTCACATTGATAGATTGCATCTGATCTCCAAGCGTATAGGTATAAGTTACCGTTACATCTTTAGCACCGGTAGGAATAACTACCTTGCCCGGCAAGAAAGAGAAGATTCCATCGACATTATTTTTTATAGAATCTTTTTGTTCTGCGTTGGTGGTAAGTTTTCCGCCTGTAGGATTCGTCTTGAACAGATATTCTTTCGTTGAATCCTCACTGCAGTATTCCAGTTTATCCAGCCCCAGCGAAACTGCAGGCACAGGAACAATTACATTGAAGTTTACTGGCTGACAATCGGAAGT
>CBIHNR010000218.1:0-8281 GCA_966211215.1 uncultured Pedobacter sp. | reverse complement strand
CCTGTTGGTAGCGTACCTCTTCTGGTCGTACTTTAAGCATGGTACCGTAGCACTTGCAGCAAAGGCCTACCACAATAAAGATTTAGGAAAGGCAGAGCAGCTTTTAAAGGAAATAAGGAATCCCGATAGGCTTGCCAGAAACCGCAGAGGTTATTATGAATTTATGCTCGGGAATATCGAGCTGCAAAAACAGAACTTCGCCGCTGCGGAAACCCATTTCCAGATAGCCAGCCGATTTCCCTTAAAGAACCAAAACGACAAGGGGATTGTACTTGTGCAACTGGCAAACCTCAACCTTCGGAAAAAAGAATTTGAGAAAGCTGAAGCATATATTAACGTTGCAAAAGAGCTGAAAATTTCGGCTAGGGTACAAAGCATAGTTCAAAAAATAGAATTAGAAATACAAAAGACAAAGTGATAAATACTCAAAAGGATTCTCTGTTTATCAGAGCAGCACAATCTCAGCCAACAGAGCGCCCACCGGTTTGGATGATGCGCCAGGCAGGACGTTTTATGAAAGAATATTGGGAAATTAAGGACAAATATTCCTTTCTTGAGATGTGTAAAACTCCTGAAATCGCCGCTGATGTAACGATGTTACCAGTTAATTTACTGGATATTGATGCCGCAATTTTATTCTCCGATATCTTAGTAACCGGCGAAGCGATGGGAGGAGATTTGAGTTTCAATCAGGGTGTAGGCCCAAAGTTCGCAAATCCGGTTCGCACAAAGGCAGATGTTGATAAGCTCGATGTTGATTGTATTGATAAGCTTCAATACGTAGCAGATGCAATAAAGGTAATTCAGCAAAGATTAAATGGTAAAATTCCCTTAATTGGATTTGCCGGTGCCCCTTTTACAGTAATGAGCTATTTAGTAGAGGGTGGGTCATCTAAAGACTTCAAGCTAACAAAGTTGATGCTCCATAATGAACCTGAGATGGCTCATCAGTTACTTTCGAAAATAGCCAAAGTTACTGTCGATTATCTTAACCTACAGATTGCAGCCGGAGTAAATGCTATCCAGATTTTTGATAGCTGGGCTCAAGCGCTATCCTGGGATGACTATAAGGAGTTTTCTCATAGTTACATTAAGCAGATTATTGCTGGATTAAATCGCCAGGATATTCCGGTGATTTCATTTTGTAAAGGAAGCTCGGTATTTGCGCCATTAATGGCAGAAGCGAAACCAGATGTTATCTCAATCGACTGGAATGCCGATCTACTCGATATCAAAAGGCGCTTACCACAAGGGATTGCGGTTCAAGGCAATTTTGATCCTCACATTCTTTACGCCGATAAGAAAGTTATCAAAGAAAGAATACACCGGTTATTCGAAAGAATGAACGGCGAGAATGGATTTATCTTCAATTTAGGGCATGGAATTATGCCAGACATCCCGTTTGATAATGTAAAATATGCGGTAGAGGTGATAAAAGATTACAGCTACAGCACTTTAACCCCTTAATGAAAAGGAGATAACACGAATTACACGGTTACAATTGTATTTGAGTAACCGCGTAATTTGTAATAATTCGTGATAGCTCCCAATGGAATATTATCTATACATCAAATCCATACATATCATCTTTGTAGTAAGCTGGATGGCCGGCTTATTCTATATTGTACGCCTGTTTATCTACCATGTAGAAGCTAACGAACGTTCGGAGCAGGAACGCATTATTTTGCAGAAGCAATTTGAAGTAATGCAGGCTAAGCTATGGAACATCATTACGGTGCCTGCCATGGCATTAACTGTGCTAGCAGGAGCAGGGATGATATATCTTAACCCCATATTATTGCGAATGGATTGGATGCTGGTAAAATTGGGATTTGTTACTGGCTTGCTTGGTTATCATTTTGTCTGCCAGGGTATTATTAAACAATTAAAAGAGGGCAGATGTAAATGGACTTCCACGCAATTAAGGATGTGGAATGAAATGGCCACCATCCTGTTGGTTGCTATTGTCTTTACTGTAATTCTAAAAACTGCAATAGATTGGCTATATGGTTTAATAGGCTTATTTATTTTTATTGTGGTTATTATGACTGCTGTCAAAATTTATAAGTATTATCGCCTAAAATCTTAGTATAAGGTAATGCATGCCCGCTTTAGGGTATTGTAGCCTTAACTGATCTTTAGTTACCAGCAGATGAAGAACCCTTTATTGTTCCTTTTTTTAATTGTTTTATATCCCCGAGCCTACGCACAACTGCAGAATGATTCATTAGAGTACCGCATTAAACCGGACTCAATTAAAACCGGTACTTTAGCATTAAACATTTATAATTTTAATTTCCTACGTAACTACGAGTTTTTCAACGACTTTCAGGACGGGTATACACTCTTTGGAACTCAGCTGGAGCCTCGACTGGTCTACTATGTTAATCCTAAATTAGTTGTTAGCGCTGGAATAAACGCCAGAAAAGATTTTGGCAAAGATGGGCTGAGTAAGTCCTATCCGATTTTTACAATAAAGTATCAAAACAAAAATTTCTCTCTTGTAAATGGTGTTATAGAAGGCAATGTTAATCATAGAATGATTGAGCCCATTTTCGATTTTGAGCAGAAAATTAGCAGGCCGGTAGAATATGGGACCCAATTTATCATTAACAAGCCATCACTTTTTATGGATGCTTTTATCAACTGGCAGCGCATGACTGAACCTTACTCTGCACTTCAAGAGCAGATTTATGCAGGTTTGTCGTCAGATATTAGCTTATATCGAAAAGCTGGTTTTAAACTATCTATACCGGTACAGGGCTTTGTCTTCCATCAGGGTGGACAAATTGATACAGATCCGAGTCCCTTAAAAACGATAGCCAACACAGCACTTGGTTTTAAGGTCCAGTACAATCGCACTGGTTTTATAAAACAACTTCAAACTGAGAATTACCTGGTAAGCTATTCGGAGCTCTCTCCAACAAAGGTCGCGGTTTTCAGTGAAGGCAAGGGAATATTTTTAAATGCCGGTTTGCAAACGCGATTCGGAAATTTAACCGGATCTTATTGGGAGGGGAACAAGTATATCTCTCCTGTAGGGATGCCAATCTACCAGTCTGTTTCCCAGCACACAGGCATAGAAGGGTACTCAGAGAAAATTCGTAAATTAATATTCTTAAGGTATACCTATCAAAAGCAGCTAATATCTAATTTCTATTTCGATTTTCGGATAGAACCAGTTTTTGATTTGAAAAGCGCCGGCTCAAAAACTATGGAATTTTATCATTCTATGTTTCTTCTGTATAAGCAAGACTTTAAGCTTTTTAAAAAGAAGTAATTTTTTAGGCTGGTGACGCAACCATAGGGCTTGTTTATTCCTCTTACTTCTGAAACGATATGAATTTAAGCCGCAAACTAACAATTGACGATTTGCTGGAGGGCTGTAAACGGCAAGACCGGAGAGCTCAGGAGCATTTGTATAAATTGTTGGCATCCAAAATGCTAGGGGTTTGTGCGCGTTACGCAAAAGATGAATTTGAAGCAGAAGATATGTTGCAGGTAGGATTTGTGAAAGTGTTTCAAAAAATAGGAGAATTTAGAGGAGAGGGATCTTTTGAGGGATGGATTAGGCGTATTATGGTGAATTCGGCAATTGAAATTTACAGGAAAAATCAACGCATGCTGAATGTTGTGGACATTGATGAGGTTTACAATATGCCACAAGCAACATTTGATATGAACGGCCTGGAGGCGAAAGATTTACTCAAGCTGATTCAGCAACTGTCGGGCGGTTATAGGCTTGTGTTTAATTTATATGCTATCGAGGGTTATTCACACAAAGAGATCGGCGAACAGTTAGGAATAACCGAAGGTGCTTCGAAATCGCAATTATCACGTGCAAGGGCAATTTTAAGGGAGAAATTAATAAATATGGAGGGCACTAATTATGCAAACAATGTCGGATAACGATTTTGATAAGCTTTTTAGAGGGAAGTTTGAATCATTTGAGATAGAGCCAACTTCATCTGTTTGGGATGGCATAACTGATAAACTGGAGGGAAAAAAGACGAGGCGGCGCCTCCCTGTTTTCTGGCTTTCAGCTGCTTCCATCGTGCTTGTTTTAGGGCTCGGGTTAATGCTTTTCCCTGAAAGGGAAACAATTAAATTGCAAGGTAAGGCCTCTAGTAGTGTTAGCCAATCCGAAGGTATAAAAGCCGCGCCTGGAAGAGTTGTAATTCCTGAAGTTTTAGAAAACAATCTGCCCCCTGTTTTAAATGAAGAGGTAAAAAGAGAAATTGCTTCGGCGAGCAGGCCTGCAAAGGCAAAGATTACTCGCAATGTCCTCAATACAGGAAGTATACAAGCATATAGATCAGAACCGAAGGTTGAAGAGCCTGCGAAGGCGGACATTGAAGATTTGGGCCTTATCGCTCAGAATAATATGTTGACTTCTAGTGCTGAAGTGGCAAAAATGGATTTATCGCTTAATATAAATATTGATATTCCTGATTCTTCAGAATTAAAGCATCGGCAAAAAATTAAAACTGTTGGCGACCTGGTGAACTTTGTGGTCAGCAAAGTCGATAAGAGGAAAAATAAAATAATTGAATTTTCGAGGGAGGATGAGGGAGATATTGTGTCGGGGTTAAACCTTGGATTGCTTCAATACAGAACAAAAAATAATTAAGGCAATGAGAGTAAAATTTTTATTATCGGTACTGTTTTTAGCTGTGGGCTTAGGTAGTATTTATTCCCAGGATACCCTGAAAACCGATACCACCAAAGTAATTATAGAAACCAAAAAACAGAAAACAACAGTGTCTGTAATGGGCGGTAAGCTTGAGAAAAGAGATTCTACAAGGAATGCCTCTTCAAAGTTCTCATTCCAATTAACTTTTGCTAGGATAGATCTTGGGCTATCCACATTTTTGGATAATGGCAGTTTTACGTTGTCGCCCGAAAATGCATTTCTTGAGAATCGTCAGTGGAAAACCAGCAACTTCGGGTTTGAGGTATTACAGACTGGTTACCGTTTTAATAGCTATTTCAAGATTTATTTGGCTGCAGGAATAGATTGGAACCATATACGGTTAAAACAAAATATTACTATAAAGCCTGAACAACCTGTTTTAACTCACGAGCCCGAAACAGAAGTGAAATTTTCGAAAAATCGCTTTTCTAGCAGTTATTTAAGAATCCCGCTTGCGTTTCAATTCAGAACAAAGGATGACAACAAGGGCAATAAATTCTATTTTGTTGCAGGGCCAGAAGTAGGTTTTTTAATCACTGGAAAAACTAAACAGGTGAGCGATGAGAGGGGTAAGGTGAAGTTTAAAGACGATTTCAACCTAAACCCATTCAGGTATGGTGCCTTCGCCAGGATGGGCTATAATGGATTGGGAATTTATGCCAAATATTATGCAAGCGACGTTTTCGCAGATAAGCAAGGGCCTGCAGATTTCAAGAACTTTAACTTTGGGATTATGCTCGGTTTCTAGACAAATAATTTATATCGTTCGCCCTGCCCGGTTTTTCAGGCAGGGCTTTTTATTGTTTTTATTTACCGATATTTGCCCGGGAAAATTAATCTGATTGCAATTGGCTAATCTATCCTGCGAAGTATCTGAAGAAAAAGATCTCCAACTCTTGGATATTCCTGAGAGTCGAATTATCACCGTACAGGGAGTAACAAAATTGTATTCTAAAGAACCTTTTTCTGGTGTAAGTTCTGCAAGCTTTACTATTGAAAAAGGAAAAATTGTGGCTATTGTAGGTGAAAGCGGAAGTGGAAAAAGTACCTTATTGAAGCTTATATATGGCTTAATGACGCCTGAAGAGGGGGCAATTTTTTTCAAAAGCGAACAAATCCGGGGACCCGAGAAAAAACTTATTCCTGGGCATGATTCTATGAAAATGGTAACCCAGGATTTCAGCCTCAACACATATGCAAAAGTCTATGATAACATAGCTTCGATGTTGCCAAATACCAATTTGAAATTTAAATCCGAGAAAACGGAAGAAATGCTTAAGCTTCTTCGTATAACACATCTTGCGCAAAAAAGGGTGGCAGATTTGAGCGGGGGCGAGCAGCAACGTGTAGCAATAGCCAAAGCTATAGTTACAGAGCCCGAGGTATTATTAATGGATGAGCCTTTCAGTCAGGTTGATACTATGCTCAAGAGCCATTTAAGGGCTGATATCAGAAGACTTTCCAATAAGCTTGGGATTACCATCGTCCTAGTTTCTCATGATCCGGTGGATGGGTTGTCTCTGGCCGATGAAGTCATCGTTTTAAGAAGAGGGGCAGTAGTTGAAACCGGAACTCCGGCCAGTTTGTATGGTTCTCCTCAGAGCCTATACTCTGCTAAATTGCTGTCTGATTGTAATGTAATTGAAAAAGAACAGGCAGAAAAGATCGGCATAGATTCAAATCATCAGACAATAGCTATTCATACAGAGAACATTCTGGTAAGGCATGGAGAGAAAAGCCATACTTATTTAGTGCTGGATATATTTTTTAAAGGTTATTGTGAAGAACTACTTTTGGAACGAGACGGGGTGAGGCTGAGGGCTTTGAACCTTGAGGTAGGAAAGTACGCATTGGGGCAGCAAGTGCCTGTTTTCATAAAAAAATACCTGGAATTTAATTAAACCAGGTATTCAAATAAGGTCTGATCTTTATTGATCTCTTTATAGTCAAAGCGGAATTGTTCCATTCTTTGAAGTAAGGCAGGGTAATCATCGGCTGATTTTAATTCGATGCCTACCAAAGCCGGCCCACTCTCTCGATTTGTCTTTTTGATGAACTCAAAACGCGTAATATCATCACCAGGGCCTAACACTTCATTCACGAACATTTTCAAAGCACCCGGGCGCTGAGGAAAGCGGATAACAAAATAATGCTTGAGTCCTTCGTATAACAAGGCTAGCTCTTTGATTTCCTGCATACGTTCTATGTCATTGTTACCGCCGCTTATTATGCAAACTACCTTTTTCCCTTTTATCTCGTCAGCTACTAAATCTAATGCAGCAACTGATAAGGCTCCTGCAGGTTCAGCCACTATTGCATCTTCATTGTAAAGCTTTAAGATTGTTGTACAAACTTTTCCTTCGGGGACAAGGAGCATTTTGTCCAGTATCTCCTTACAGATAGGGAAAGTAAGCTCGCCTGCACGTTTTACAGATGCGCCATCAACGAAGCGGTTTATCTCTGGCAAAGTCACAGGTGCATCAGCTTCAATTGCTTTTAACATAGAAGGTGCACCTTCAGGCTCTACACCAATAATCCTTATGTCTGGATTTACCTGTTTTAGATAAGTGCCGGCTCCGGCAGATAGGCCGCCTCCACCCACGGGAACAATTACTATTTCAGCACCGGGCAAATCCTGATAAATTTCAACTCCAACGGTCCCTTGCCCTTCAATAATTTTGTAATTATCGAACGGAGGAATAAAGGCCATTTGATTGGCTTCGGTATATGTGAGTGCTTCCTTAAGGCAATCGTCAAAGGTATCACCAACGAGTGTAATTTCTACCATACCATCTCCAAACATTTTAGTCTGGCTCACCTTCTGCTTCGGAGTAATTTCAGGCATAAATATTACGCCCTTTATATTCAACTTTCTGCAAGAAAAAGCTACTCCTTGTGCATGGTTGCCTGCGCTGGCGCATACAACGCCCTTGGAGAGCTGTTCTTTTTCAAGTTGACTGATCATGTTATATGCACCGCGAAGTTTATACGAACGAACTATTTGCTGGTCTTCTCTTTTAAGATAGACTTCGCATTGGTACTTTTCGGAAAGGCGGGCGTTATAATCTAAAGGTGTTCTTTTGATGACGCCTTTAAGGCGTTGAAGGGCGCCCACTGAATTAAGCTTTAGAGGTTCATGCTCCATAAATGCAAATCTAAAGGAAAATAGATGCCTACAAATATGTGTAAAAGAAAAACCGCTACAAGATGAATAGGTAGCGGTTTTTGATGTTTATCAGCGATAGCTAATAAGCTTATATATTCTTAGCTAGCCAATTACCAACTTCGCTGGTTTTGTAAGCTTTGCCATCTTTAGGAGCAAGGTCCTCAGTAACAATACCTTCAGCCAGAGATTTGTTAACAACAGCTCTGATAGCTTCCGCTTCTTCTTTTAAGCCGAAAGCGTCTTCAAACATCATTGCAGCAGAAAGAACGGTTGCAAGTGGGTTCGCGATATCTTTACCCGCAGCTTGTGGATAAGAACCGTGGATTGGCTCATATAAAGAGGTATGAACACCTTTCGACGCAGACGGCATTAATCCCATTGAACCAGAGATTACAGATGCTTCATCAGTTAAAATATCGCCG
>CBIHNR010000217.1:0-8321 GCA_966211215.1 uncultured Pedobacter sp. | reverse complement strand
AAAAGGAAAAGGAAATAAAAGAGGAACTAGAGAAAGAGAATAAAAAATTATTTGAGGACCTGCAAACGATCCCAGGGATAGGCCCCCGCACAGCAAGCTTGTTAACCATTACCACAAATGGATTTAAGGACTTTGAAAACTATAAACAGCTCATTTCCTATTACGGGGTAGCTCCCCGGATATTTGAGTCCGGGACTTCTGTAAAGGGACGTTCATCCATCTGTAAAGTGGGAATGGGCGCAGTAAGAAAGACGTTGTATATGGCAGCCAAGTCAGCAATAATATACAACACCAGGTGCAGTGAATTATATTCAAGGTTGCGGGCCAAAGGCAAAGCATACCGGGTAGCAATGATCGCAGTGGTCAATAAACTTATAAAGCAGGCTTTTGCCATTGCTAAAAGCGGAGTTGGTTACAATGCAAACTATCAACAATGCCTGGCTGAGTAAACAAAAGTTATAGAAGTCGCCTCTCAATGCCATGTGAATTCCTGTGATTGTATGGAACGCCGGGCAGTTAATGAGGTTGGCCAGAAAAAGCATATAGCAGTAACACAAAATATAATTCTGCAGAACTAGCAGGTAAAATTTTGATTTGAACACAGTTCATCTCGACTTCGGAGAGATCTTAAAGCGTCTTATTATGCGTATTGCCTAGGATCTCTCCTTAGGTCGAGATGACAAAATGCCTAATTTGTAACTTGTTAAAAATAAACAACATCAAATGATGTCATTATAACGATAGGAGGCCACAAAGTGTGCAATCCGAAGCCTCTTTAGATTCTGCTACATTAGGCTATCAACACCTGCTTTCTTAACTAGATATTACAAAAATTTCAAATTCCTTCTTTTCTATTCAAACAGTTCAGCTTAATATATGTCTTCCATTTAATCGCTCTGCAGAAAAGCCAGGTTATAAATAGCCTTATTTTTCCTCTGTAAAAGGCCTAACCAACAATTTCAATGGACAAAGAATTCAGTTACGGGGCAGATATTCTCACAGTGGCTAAAGCCCTGGCAATCAGCCGTGGGGAAATAAAAGGCATTTTAAGCTCCGAAACTCTTGAAAAAATAAGGCGTAGCAGCGAAGCGGTTGAAACCATTGCAGTGTCAAGGCCGGCAGTATATGGAATCAATACTGGTTTTGGCCCTTTATGCTCCACCATGATTTCTGCAGAAGATACCCGCAAACTTCAGGAAAATATCCTGAAAAGCCATGCCGTTGGAACAGGAGGCTATACCGACACAGAAATAGCCCGGCTAATGCTTATTCTAAAAATGCACGCCCTGGCACAAGGCTATTCAGGTATACAGGAAACCACCTTACAGCGCATTGCGTGGCATATCGAAACAGATGCTATTCCCCTGGTGCCCATTCAGGGCTCGGTAGGAGCTTCCGGCGATTTGGCTCCACTTGCACATCTTTTTTTGCCTTTAATAGGCTATGGAAAAGTAAAATATAAAGGAGAAGAAATTGACGCGGCTGAGCTTTTGAGCCAATTCGGCCTGCCGCCAATCATCCTTGGGCCAAAGGAAGGCCTTGCACTGATTAACGGAACGCAATTCATTGCAGCGCATGCAGCAGTGGCGGTCGAAAAGTTCCATAATCTGCTGAACAATTCACTTATCATTTCGGCAATGATGCTGGAAGGCTTGCTGGGTTCGGTAAAACCTTTCAGCCCTGAACTTCATCAATTAAGGCCCTATAAAGGGAATCAATATGTCGCCAACGTGATTTCGAATCTTTTGGAAGATTCCGAGATTGTAAAGTCCCACGAAAATCGTACCCGCGTGCAAGACCCATATTCTCTGCGTTGCATTCCACAGGTTCATGGTGCTTCATGGAATGCCTGGCTGCACCTCAAAGAAATGCTTCAGGTCGAGTTAAACTCGGTAACAGATAACCCGATAATATTTAGTAGAGATCATACCATAAGCGGCGGTAATTTCCACGGACAGCCCTTAGCGCTACCATTGGACTATGCTTGCCTGGCAGCATCAGAGCTTGGCAACATCTCCGACCGCAGGATTTATCTTTCGTTGGAAGGGCTCGTGGCCGGAGTGCCTAAACTGCTTATGAAGGAAATAGGCTTAAACTCTGGCTTCATGATACTTCAATACACTTCGGCAGCGCTTGCCAGCGAAAATAAGGGACTGTGCTTTCCGGCAAGTGCGGATAGTATTCCAACTTCGCTGGGACAAGAGGACCATGTGAGCATGGGCTCCATCAGTGGAAGGAAAATTCTGCAAGTGATTAATAATGTAGAAGATATTCTGGGAATAGAACTTTTTTGCGCAGCGCAGGCTATTGATTTCCATTCGCCTCTTAGGCCTGGTGCTGTTCTTTCGGGAGTCTATGATTTTGTAAGATCTAAAATTCCCCATGTAGAAGGCGATCAGCTATTGTATGGAATGATGCAGGAGGCTATAAGCCTGGTAAAAAATGGCAGCCTTATTTCTGTTGCCGAAGATTTTTCCGCCACAAGGAGGAACGTTTTTTCGGGCATTCATTACCAGGAGTTTAACGAGTATTGATTTATTATGGAAAACGATTTTTCATTTATCGGCCCAATTACCCAGCTAATAAGCCTAACGGGATTACCTCTTAATGGCCCGCTTCCGGGTAGCCTACTGAAACCCTTATCTCAGGCCGGCATCTTATTAAAAGGAAACCTGATACACAAAATCGGCCGGTATGACGATTTGAAGAAGTCAGCCATTGAATTAAACGCCGTTTTTACTGTTATCGAGGAGGATTTTATTTGTTTGCCCGGTTTCGTTGATGCACATACCCACATCTGTTTTGCGGGTTCCCGTTCGGCTGATTACGCCCTGCGAAACGAAGGTAAGAGCTACCTGGAAATTGCAGCTGCAGGCGGAGGCATATGGGACACGGTAAGTCACACCCGCGAAGCGAAACAAGAGCAACTAACTGACTTAGTTGCACAACGGGCAAACAGGCACTTACAAGAGGGTGTTACCACCATTGAAGTTAAAAGTGGCTATGGGCTTTCGGTAAATGAAGAGCTAAAGCTGCTGCGTGCCATTCAAAATGCCAAAGCGCATACGAAGGCCAGTTTGATAAGCACCTGCCTGGCAGCGCATACTATGCCAAAAGATTTTCCGGGAAGCTCAAGTGAGTATCTTCTGGACATTTTACAAAACTTGCTGCCCCAGGTACGGGAAGAAAAGCTTAGCAATCGGGTAGACATTTTTGTGGAAAAAGGGGCTTTTTCGTTGCTCGAAGCAGAATCTTATTTAATACAGGCAAGGCAAAAAGGCTTTGGTATCACAATACATGCCGATCAGTTCAGCACAGGAGGAAGTGCCCTTGCTGTACAGCTTGGCGCCTTAAGTGCCGACCACCTGGAGGCGAGTACCAATAAGGAGATTGCCTTGTTGTCAGATAGCCCAACAGCTGCAGTTGTTTTACCCGGCGCCTCCGTTGGATTGGGTTGTCGCTTTGCCCCTGCCCGCCGCTTATTGGACAGGGGAGCAAGCCTTGCTATTGCCAGCGACTGGAATCCTGGCACTGCACCAATGGGCGATCTGCTCACTTTGGCAGCCCTGTTGGGTGTGTTTGAAAAGTTGTCGGATGTTGAGGTTTTTGCCGGAATTACTTTCAGAGCCGCTGCTGCCCTGGGGCTTGTGAACAGGGGTAGGCTTGCACCTGATTGCCTCGCAGATTTTGTGTTGTTCCAGGGACGTGATTATAGGGAAATCCTTTATCTGCAAGGAAAGCTGAAGCCGGCACAGGTTTGGAAGTTAGGCAAAAGAGTTTTCTAATATTTTTATAATATAATGTGATGAAAAAAGTGATGGCTTTCACTCCTGATATTGTTGCTTAACTTACTCTAAAAATGGACTTCAAACTCGAAATTCAGCAAGGTATTCCGCAGGTACTGCCTCCTACAAAGCCCTACGATAAAACCATCAGCCATGCGCCAAAAAGAAAAGATATACTCAGCCGTGATGAAAAGAAACTGAGCGTTTCTAACGCCTTAAGGTATTTCCCGAAGGACTGGCATGCGATTCTGGCAACAGAATTTTTGGAGGAGCTGGAAACCTGCGGGAGAATTTACATGTACCGTTTTCGCCCTGACTACCAGATGTATGCCCGGTCAGTAAACGAGTACCCGGCGAGATGCCTGCATGCAGCCTGTATGATGCTGATGATCCAAAACAACCTGGATCCCGCAGTAGCCCAGCATCCGCATGAACTAATTACCTACGGAGGAAATGGCAGCGTTTTTCAAAATTGGGCACAGTACCTTCTGGTGATGAAATATTTGTCGGAACTTACAGAACAGCAAACCTTGCATATCTACAGTGGGCACCCGCTCGGCTTATTCCCCTCCGGGCCACAGGCTCCCCGGGTTGTGATCAGTAACGGGATAATGGTTCCAAATTACTCCAAGCCCGACGACCTGGAACGCTTCAACGCCCTCGGGGTAACTCAATACGGACAAATGACTGCCGGATCCTGGATGTATATAGGGCCGCAGGGAATTGTTCACGGCACTACCATAACTGTAATGAATGCCTTTCGGAAACGCTTAGGGACGGCCAGTTCGCCAGCAGGAAAAATATTCCTAACCTCCGGCCTGGGCGGAATGAGTGGAGCCCAACCCAAAGCCGGAAATATTGCGGGCTGCATTACAGTTTGTGCGGAAATTAATCCAAAAGCCGCCCAAAAAAGATTCGAACAAGGCTGGGTAGATGAGATTATTGATGATATGGAGAAGCTGGTAGCTCGTACCAAAGTCGCAAAAGAGCAACAGCAATGCGTTTCTTTGGCCTTTGTAGGCAATGTGGTTGATGTTTGGGAGCACTTTGCGGAGGAAGAAATATCTGTCGAAATAGGCTCAGACCAAACTTCTTTGCATAATCCCTGGTCGGGAGGATACTACCCTGTGGGGCTGTCGTTTGAAGAATCAAACCAGCTAATGTCCCAAAATCCCGCCTTGTTTAAAGAGAAAGTTCAGGAATCACTTAGAAGGCAAGTGGTAGCAATAAACAAGCATACCAGCCGGGGTACCTATTTTTTCGACTATGGAAATGCCTTTTTACTTGAAGCCGCCCGGGCAGGGGCAGAGGTAATGGCAGCCAATAACATTGATTTTAAATACCCATCATATGTGCAGGATATTTTAGGGCCAATGTGTTTTGACTATGGTTTCGGCCCTTTCCGCTGGGTTTGTACTTCCGGCAAAACGCAGGACCTGGCATTAACCGATAAGATTGCCCTCGATGTGCTTAAGCAGATTCAGTCTGAATCGCCGGCGGAAATCACGCAGCAGCTTACGGATAATATTAAATGGATTGAACAAGCTCAGCGGAATAATCTGGTTGTGGGATCGCAGGCAAGAATCTTGTACACTGACGCAGAAGGCAGGGTAAAAATCGCGGAGCAGTTTAATAAGGCAATCCGTTCAGGCAAGCTGTCTGCTCCGGTAGTACTTGGCCGTGACCATCACGACGTAAGCGGCACCGACTCGCCCTATCGGGAAACAAGTAACATCTATGATGGCAGCAAATATACCGCCGACATGTCCATCCATAATGTAATTGGCGACAGTTTTCGGGGTGCTACCTGGGTGTCTTTGCACAATGGCGGTGGGGTAGGTTGGGGAGAGGTAATGAATGGTGGTTTTGGATTGGTGCTGGATGGATCAGAAGAAGCAGATAAAAAATTAAAAGATATGCTCTTTTTCGATGTCAATAACGGAATTGCAAGGAGAAGCTGGGCGCGAAATAAGGAAGCTTTATTTGCCATTAAACGAGAGATGGAAAGGTCTCCGTTGCTGCAAGTTACTTTGCCAAACCTGGTAGATGATGATTTAATTAACGGTTTGTTTTAGTACAGCTTATGGAGGTTTTCAGACTCATAGAACCGGCCGAAATAACTTCGCCCATTATTCTTAGCATCCCGCATTGCGGAACTGAAATTCCAGCAGATATTTTGACGGAGCTGAAACCAGAGATGCTGCCTCCTGATGATACCGACTGGTTTGTGGATGAACTATATTCCTTTGCCAAAAAACTGGGAGTTCTGGTAATCACTTCTGTGGTTAACCGCTGGGTGATTGACCTTAACCGGAATCCCGATAACTCTCCTTTGTATAATGATGGCCGGGTGATAACCGATTTATGCCCCTGCACAGATTTCTTAGGCCGTAGAATTTATAAGGACGAAAGAAGCCAGATTGCTGCGGGAGAAGTTGCAAGAAGAAAAACTCTATACTTCAATCCTTATCATTTAAAACTCCGGGAAACCGCAGAAGCTATAAAAAGGAAATTCGGGAAAGCGCTTATCTGGGATTGCCATTCGATACGAAGGATGGTTCCATCCATCAGCGAAAACCCATTCCCCAGCCTTATTTTAGGAAGCGCAGATGGAACCTCGGCACCTGCAGATGTCATCAGCACTGCATTCAACGGCTTATCTGCCAGTAATTTTGAACTTACTCAGAATTACCCATTTAGGGGAGGATATATCACCCGGGAATATGGCCGCCCCGCACAAAACATTTACGCTTTGCAGCTTGAAATGGCTAAGGATATTTACATGGCCGATAATGAAACTGTTTATAGCCCTCAAAAGGCTGCGATAATTCAGGAAAGCCTGATTAAAACCCTATCAGATTTAAATGATCTTTTGAATGCAGATTAAGGAAGAAATTATCGGCTATTATAAATTTAGCTGCCTTTTATTAAAAGAAGGCTGGCTTTCACCTGCGTATATTGGCATGGATCAGAATGGCTTGATTCAATATCTGTCTTCAGAAAAACCCTTAAATGATTCGCCTATAGAAGCCATTGATGGCGCAGCTCTGCCGGGTTTTTACAATGCCCATTCACACGCCTTTCAATATGGAATGGTTGGCAAAGCAGAAAAGCATCCGGCGGGAACAAGAGATGATTTTTGGTCATGGAGAGAACAGATGTACGAATGTGCCCTGTCTTATAATCCCCCGGAAATGAAATCCATAGCCTTAAAGCTGTATCTGCAAATGCTAAAAAACGGTTACACTCATGTTGCCGAATTTCATTATCTCCATCACGATAAGAACGGAAGACCCTATTCCAATCTCGCCGAGATGGGAGAAAGCCTGGTTGAAGCTGCTGCTGAAGCCGGTATAAAAATTACCCTGATCCCTATATTTTATCAGAAAAGTAATTTCGGGCACGAGCCACTGGCACGGCAATCCAGGTTTATTTCGAAAAATGTTGATGAGTATTTCAGGTTACTGGAAAGTAGCAAAGCTGCGGTTTCAAAATATAAACATGCAAGCCTCGGTTTTGGTGTACATTCTCTTCGTGCAGTAAATGCCGAAGACATTATTACTACTTATACAAATGCTCCGTTAGAATTACCCTTCCACTTGCATGCCGCCGAGCAACTGAAGGAAGTTGAGGATTGTATCAATTTCACGGGACAGCGACCAGTGGAATGGCTATTAAACAGTATGGAAGTAGGGCAGAGGTTCAATATCGTGCATTGCACCCACATGAATGAAAGGGAAACCAAGGGGCTGGCAGAATCTGGTGCAAATGTTATTCTGTGCCCCGGCACCGAAGCCAATTTGGGTGACGGCATTTTTCCCTTAAGGGATTATACACGCTTCCAGGGGGCCTGGGCTATAGGCAGTGATAGCCATATCAGCCTTAACCCTTTGGAGGATTTAAGGTGGCTCGACTATACCCAACGGTTAATCAGCCACAAAAGAAACACCTTTAACGACGGGGCATCACACATGATCGAAATTGCTTTTAACTCCGGAAGAAGGGCTATGGGCGAAACTGTCAGCAATTATTTTGAGGTGGGAAAAGCCTTTGATAGCGCCATTTACGATCTTCGGCATCCGGTTTTGGCCCAGGCCGGTTTTGAGTTTTTACTCTCCGCAATTGTGTATACCGGGGGCACTTCAGCATTATTAGGCACTATTATTAATGGAAAATTTATAGCCTGATATGAGAAATTTTGGCGTGGTAGTGTTTTTGTATAAAAATAAGTTTTTGATTACCAGTTCTTAAGGGGAGCTTTCAGTAAAAAGTATAAGAAAAATTGCCCGGGATTTGCTGTAAGGGGATTTTTCCTATATTTGCACCGCTGCAAAGGGGATAAATAGATGGACCGAAAGCCATCAGAGTTTTTAAGGGGAAATTGCTTCTAAGTCTGGCTAAAAATCAGCTGAAAAAAACTTTAAAATTTATCTTTTAATAACAGAATAAAAACCGTTACTTTGCGCTCCCTCAGGGAAACAAAAGATACCGATCGGGGTGTAGCGTAGCCCGGTATCGCGCCACATTTGGGATGTG
>CBIHNR010000216.1:0-8404 GCA_966211215.1 uncultured Pedobacter sp. | reverse complement strand
CATAGATGTTACCACTCTCGTTGCAGTTGGCAGCCAGGCAAAAGTTAATGGAGTGCTCTTTATCAGAGTTGCGCCAGGTAGTTCAACTGCTTCATTTGTTGCAACAGAATCCATATGCCCACACATGGGTGGTAACCTGAACTGGATGGCAGCTAATGGAAATATAGAATGCGACAATCACCATGCTACCTTCCAATCGTCTGGCGCTGTGCTTACAGAGCCCCTGGGAGGTGATACTGTTCGCGCTTTGAAGATCTATTCAACAACCCTAACCGGTACAACTTTAACAGCCACCAAGTCTTAATAGAAAAGGGGCGGCTCTGTTTAGAGCTGCCCCTTTGTTTCTCAGAAGATTCTTACTTCAGCTTAATTTCAAAAAGCTTATCCCATCTCTTCCCTGTAACAAACAACCTTTTTCCTATTGCATCCCAGGCGATTCCGTTTAACACATTATCACCCTCTATTCTTTCCAAGCCTGGATATAAGTTTGTTAAGTCTACTTCGGATTCAACCACCCCTGTTTGTGGATTGATAATTACAATTTTATCGGTTTGCCAAACATTGGCATAGATCTTCCCGTCTATAAACTCCAGTTCATTTAACTGAGTAACAGCTCCTTTGTTGTCATAAACTTCCAAAGTTTTCTCTTTCTGATAGGTATCCTTATTCAGAAAATAGATATTATTTGTGCCATCCGTATTTAAGATATGCTGACCATCAAAAGCTAAGCCCCAACCTTCTCTCCCGGCAGTGTAAGGAAATTCCTTCAGCTTGTTTAATGTGTTTTTATCATAAACGAAGCCCACCCCTTCCTGGTAGGTTAATTGAATGATCTTATCTCCTATTACGGTAATGCCTTCAGCAAAATACCGGGCATCAATATCTATCTTCTTTAAAATCTTGCCACTTTTAGGATCAACCTTACGCAGGCTGGATTCACCTTTAAGGCCATCACTCTCGTAAAAGATGCCGTCATGATATTCTAATCCCTCTACAAACGAAGATGTATCATGCGGAAAACTATTTACAATGGAATAGCTTAACTGCTTAGGTGCTTCTGAGGGCAACAATACAATATTTGTTGTTACTTCTTTTGCCTGGCTACCCGCATAAACTTTTGCGGTCAAAATACGGACGCCTAACGCCCATTTACCTGTTGAAACTTGAAATGATGAGGTATCCTTCTTTGAGCCCAGATAAACTGTGTCTACCAGAAATTGCACCGAGTCAAACGCTGGAGCATCGAGCTTTAAAGTGATTTTATTTCCGACGGAAACATTAGACCCTTCTGTAGGAGACAGGAAATATGCAGGTGTTTCTTTTTTATCACAGGCAGCAATTGCAACTGCGGTTAACAGGCCGAGCCAGATTTTTTTTTTCATGTATATTGATTTACCAGAATGCGTCTTCAATATGCCGAATGGCGTAATTTCCCGTTTTATTGAAAACCAGTGCAATTATATCAAAACGAATCTCTCCTTTAAAATTCATTAGATAAATATATTCATCGGCTGCCTTCTGAAGATTGCGCTGTTTGGCTTCGCTGACAAATTCTTCCGGCTGCCCAAAGCCCGTTGAGGTACGAGCCTTTACTTCCACAAAAATAATACGCCTGTCGTGATAGGCAATTAAGTCGACCTCGGCTTTGCCATGGCACCAGTTTTCTTCCATTATTTCATATCCTCTTTCTTCGAGGTATACTTTTGCGATGGATTCGCCTTTGGTGCCTAATTGATTGTGGATTGCCATTGATAAGGAACTATTTTACCACAATTGCCCCCATATAGGCCGCTATACCTTTTTCAACCTCCTTCATACGCATATAACGCTGCATTAAGATAGCTTGGTTATCTTCATCTGTTTCTTTCTGGATCTCCTCTCGGATATTCTTAAGTATTTTCTCAACCTTACGCTTTTTAAGGTGAAAGATGCCTCCTAAAATAGTCGACCGCATATCTTCGGATTCGTGCTTAACGTAGATCTTTCTAGTTGCAAGCCAGTTATCGCTTAAGGCATAGGGTGATGTCATCAGGTTAATAGCCATTTCAGAAATTTTCGCGTCCTGATGCCCTACAAAATCCTGTACGGTTGGCAGTTCGCCATGTTCCATATACCTGTTATATTCCTCCAAAATTGCCACACAAACCGGATTATCAAATGAGATATCCGCAAGGTTTGAAATTACATAAGGGGCAATATAAGTGTCTGTTATTTTATCCCAGCTAACTAATTCGTGCCCATAACTAAGCAGTAGCCTTATAATTTCCTTCTCCTGCAGCTCCTCTGTTTCCAGGTGCTTCTCTGTTGACAGGCCATACATAGCGGCCTCGTCAGGAGGAGGCATGTCTTCCGGATATGGAACATAATCCGGCGGAGCATCAGGCCTTTGGGCAGGGGGGCCTGCAGCGTTTTCCTTTTTTAGTTTCCCTAAACGAAGCTTGTTTAATTCGGCAATCAGGATACGCTCCTCAATCTGCAAAAGAAAGCTACACTCGCGTACAAAGACCGAAGCCTTTATGCTATCCGGAATTTTCGCAATACTTTCGACAACATCGTGAATTACGCCAGCTTTTTTAATAGGATCGTTGCCTGCATCCTTTAAGAGTATATTGGTTTTGTAAAGAATAAAGTCCTTCTGGCTTTTCTCTATATAAGTTTTAAACTCAGAGCTTCCAAACTTCTGGACATAGGAATCAGGGTCGTGGCCATCAGGAAAAAGGACCACCTTAACGTTCAGCCCTTCTTCCAGAATCATGTCAAGCCCTCTTAATGAAGCTTTAATTCCGGCAGCATCTCCATCATAAAGAATGGTAACGTTCTTCGTGAAACGTGCGATTAACCTTATCTGTTCGGTAGTTAATGAGGTTCCAGAGGAAGCAACAACATTCTCTATTCCTGCCTGCTGAACTGAAAGTACATCCGCATAACCTTCAACCAGGTAACAATTATCTAAATCGCGTATTGCTTTCTTTCCCTGAAAAAGCCCATACAATACATTCGACTTATGATAAATATCGCTTTCCGGAGAGTTTACATATTTTGGAACCTTTTTGTCGGTGACTAAAGTACGCCCTCCGAATCCTATAACTCGACCAGTTAAACTATGGATAGGGAACATCACCCGCCCGCGGAAGCGGTCATACAATTTCCCCTTGTCGTTACGAATGGCTAAGCCGGTGTGCTCGAGCACGTCCTCTTTAAAGCCAGCCCTTATGGCTTTATCAGCAAATGAATCCCAACTATCGGGTGAATATCCTAGATCAAATTTCTTGATGATATCATCCCTGAAACCTCGCTCTTTGAAATACCCCAACCCTATCGTTTTTCCAGAGTCGGTTTCCCACATTGATTCTGCGAAAAACTTTGCCGCGTAAGATGAAATTACGAACAGACTCTCACGGCGGTTATCGGCTTCCTGTTGTTGTGGAGATAACTCAATCTCCTCTATTTCAATATTATATTTTCTAGCTAAATACCGCAGAGCTTCAGGGTAAGTATACTTTTCATGCTCCATGATAAAGCGGGCGGAATCGCCGCCTTTACCACATCCAAAGCATTTAAATATCCCTTTATTTACAGAAACGTTAAACGATGGTGTTTTTTCGTTATGAAAGGGACAGTTACCGATTAAGCTGGTTCCGCGCCTTTTTAAGTGCACAAAATCGCCAACAACCTCCTCTATCCGGGCTGCATCTAATATCTTATCTACGGTTTCCTTGGCAATCATTTAATCCTATTTTTTTTTGCCATCTCAAATGTGCACGGCCAATAAAAATGCCTGTTCTTTATATGAACTTGGCTTAGTTGGTTTAAAATGCAAAAATAGCAACATGTATCCGTTTACCCTCAATTATTATAAGTAATAATGTGATCCGCCTTTGTCAAAAAAGTAGAACCTAAAAGAAATTTATTGCGCGGAAACAGTATTTTCGTGCTATGAAAAACCTCATCACAATCCTTCTTCTATTTATAGTTTCCATTAGGGGATATTCTCAGACATTATTTCCTAAAGTAATTAGAAACGTCCCCAATACTGGGTTCTGTATGGATTACGGAGATATGAAAGTAAAAAAGGATAGCGTTCAATTTTCACACCTTCTTAAATTCATCATTTCTCATAATTATATCAATAAAACCAAAGGAGTTGTTAAATTCCAGATTTTGATAGATTCCACTGGTTTGGGCAGAGTGTTGAGTCATACGGATACTTCCAACAGTATTTTAACGCAAAATATTGTGCATGCTCTTAACTCGTTTAAAGTTTGGAAGCCTGCAAACTCCGAACCCTTAGTTTCTGTGGTTGTTGCAATGGAAATTAGTAACGATAAAATAACAGGCGAAATCGAAAGGTTGTCTGAAGAAACTCAATTCCTTGCTGGCAATAGTGGTACTTTTGACAATATCGGGTTACCTGCGAGACACAAATCATTTATCAGTAAAAAGGCCAATTTGGGTTTTAGAAATAGCTATAGCACAAAAAGCTTTTTCAATTCACTGATTACAGCTATTAGGCTTCTCTGTCTATGAAAATTCAAGAGACCCATTGCCCCAAGCACCTTTTGTTCCTTTAAGAAATGAGGCTCATGATCCCTTTAATTTTAACAAAAATCTGCCTCGGATAACAATCCAACAAAATCAAGTGAATCAATTTTGGCTTGCTCCTCTGAAAATACAGATGAACAACTCTGGCAAGTAGCCTATCTTTCCTGCCTGTAATCCTTATGTAGAATCAGGAAACTTGCCCGTTCTTCTTTCTTAAAAGGTATATCCCAGTTCCCCTGATAAGATATTTTTGTAGGAAGCAAAGTTTCCCCATCATCAAAAGGGGCCATCTCGATATTCATTTGCACATCAAAATCAAACGCAAGGTTATCATATTTCATATCTACATATCTGCCAAGAATCTGCATGGTTCGCTTGTCAAAGATTGTAGTTAATTCGCGAATCATCAGGCCGTCCTTTGTCCAGCCAGAAAGATCAGGCTTGGCCGCAACTTTAAACCGATAAACAGGGATAGAATCAAGATAGGTAGCACTGGTATATGAATAATCGTAGTACTGCCGCATGTTAGCGGTAAAAATGGCGGTCTTATTGGAAATAAATGGCACGCCTTTAATAGGCCGCCCGGGACTAAAGATCAAAGTCTTTAATTTATCCTTGTACGATTCATTTCCCCCCTTCTTGCCCCCTGAAGGTGCCGCACCGGTAGGGACAAAATCAGAGTTATAAGCGTTCATAAAAATATAGTCAAACATCTCGACTGTGTACAACTGATATTTTCCGTTCTTCTTATATAACCGGCCACTGTCTGCCTTTGCCAGGTACTGCATTTTATGCCCTTTCCCATCATTACTATGACGAATTTTACGGAATATTTTGCCTTCTACCTTATTCTTCTTGTCGTAGGTAAAAATCCTGTTCTCGGCGGTAAATTTATACCCTTTCATATTTCTAAATGCCTGATAAAAGCTTGTGTCTTTTAAAATCAGGTTAATGAAAGTTTGATTGCTGATTTTAGCGGCCTTTACCACAACCGCGGAATCAAGAACTATTGTTAGTACCGTATCCGGATTGTATCGTTTAATCTGCTGGCCAAAACCAGTAAAAACCAAAATGGTATAAAAAAGGGAAAGCGATATTTTCTTCATAGATAGCTTTAATTTAAAGCAGTACGAGGAGCCAAGCCATAGAATAACAAAAGCGCCTCAAATTAAAGCGCTTTCAAATCTTTTTTTGTTTAAACTACTAGTTGCCCAAACGTTTAAGCGCTATATAGGCCATCAATCCGGTGCTTATAGATAAGGCACTTTCGTCTATATCAAATGTTGGTGTGTGTACGGATGATGTGATTCCTTTTTCTTCATTTCTGATCCCCAGGCGATAAAAACAAGAATCAGCTACCTGGGAGTAATAAGCAAAATCTTCGGCTGCCATCCAAATATCAAGCTCAAGTACATTTTCCTTGCCCAGATAACTTTCAGCGAAGCTACGGATTTCGGCAGTCAGCTTTTCCTCATTTACCAGGAAAGGATAACCGTTTACAATTTTGAACTCGCACTCCGCCCCCATACTTTCAGCAATACCTTCAGCCATCTTCTTCATGCGCTTGTGAGCTTCGGCACGCCAGGCTTCATCAAGTGTGCGAAATGTACCCTCCAGGTAAACCTCGTTAGGAATTACATTTGTGGCTCCATTAGCAATCACTTTCCCGAAGGATAAAACGGTAGGTAGTTTCGGATCGGCTACACGGCTGACTATTTGCTGCAGGGCAACAATGATATGGGCAGTAATAACCACCGGATCTATATTTTGCTGGGGCTGGGCTCCATGCCCGCCTTTTCCTTTTACAGTAACGTATAATTCATCTGTAGAGGCCATATACTTCCCAGAACGAATTCCGATTTTACCGGCATCAATTAATGGCATTACGTGCTGTCCTAACACAGCCTGTGGCTTTGGATTTTCAAGCGCACCTTCCTTTATCATTAAGCTGGCACCGCCGGGAAGTTTCTCCTCCCCTGGTTGAAAGATCAGCTTAATTGTCCCCCCAAAATTTTCTTTAAGCTGACTGAGGATTTTTGCTGTACCCAAAAGTGAAGAGGTGTGCACGTCATGCCCACAAGCGTGCATAATACCTGCATTGCGTGACTTATAAGGAACATCGTTTGCTTCAACTATCGGTAAAGCATCCATGTCAGCACGAAGGGCAATTACGGCATCAGACTCCTTTCCCCCTTTAATGACACCAACAATACCCGTGTCTGCCATTGACTGCCATTCTATCCCTAAATCATCCAGGGCAGCTTTAACGTAGGCAGAGGTTTTGAATTCATTAAACGAAAGCTCGGGGTTAGCGTGAAGATGGCGACGATGCTTAATTACGTCGCCATGTATATTTTGAGATAACTCTTGAATTCTTTCTTTTAGCATTCCCAAAGCTTATTCTAAACCAGCGCCGTGACAGTTTTTGTATTTTTTACCACTTCCACATGGGCATGGGTCATTTCTTCCGATTTTGTGTTCAGCACGCACCGGAGTTGGTTTATGCACCTCCCTGGTATCTTCAAATCCTGGAGGAACATCATGCCCGCCGTCAACCGGAGCCAGTTCAGGCTTTGAAACTTTCAGCTTTGCTAAATCTTGCTGAGGTGCAGGCCGTGCTTCTCTTACTTCTTCAGACTCCTGGACAGGAATACCTCCCTTAAACAAGAAGCTAACCACATCTTTGTTTACGGATACAAGCATCTGCCTGAATAGGTTAAACGCTTCTACCTTGTAAATTACCAGTGGGTCCTTTTGCTCGTAAACTGCGTTCTGCACAGACTGTTTTAATTCGTCCATTTCACGCAGGTGCTCTTTCCACGCATCATCAATTAAGGCCAATACAACGGTTTTTTCAAATGCTTTGGTAACTTCCCGACCATTGGATTCAACCGCCTTCTTCAAGTTTGCAGCAACCTGAACCCCTCTTAAGCCATCGGTAAACGGAATAATAATATTTTCGATGAATTGCCCGCGTTCCTGGTAAACCTGCTGTAAAACCGGCATTGCCTGCTGCCCTATTGCCTGATTTTTACGCTCGTAGTATTCTGTTACTTTTTCGAAAACATGTTCGGTAAGTTTAGACACCGAATTTTCAGCGAACTCTTTCTCTGTGATCTCAACATCTACAGTAAACACCTTAATTGTTTCAAGCTGAAAGCCCTCATAATTAGATGTTTCTTTATACTCGGTTACAATATCCTCAACAGTATCGTAAATAGTATTATTCAAGTCAACCTCAAGGCGTTCGCCAAATAATGCGTTTTTACGTTTTGCATAAACCACTGTACGCTGAGAGTTCATTACGTCGTCGTACTCTAGCAAGCGTTTACGAATACCGAAGTTATTCTCTTCAACCTTACGTTGCGCACGCTCAATTGATTTGGTAATCATAGAGTGCTGAATAACCTCACCTTCCTCAATCCCCATACGAAGCATAATGTTTGCAATACGCTCGGAGCCGAATAAACGCATTAAGTTATCTTCAAGAGATACGAAGAACTGAGAAGAACCCGGGTCACCCTGGCGGCCCGCACGTCCGCGTAACTGGCGGTCAACACGGCGAGATTCGTGGCGCTCTGTACCAACAATTGCCAAACCTCCTGCTTCTTTAACGCCTGGGCCTAATTTGATATCCGTACCACGGCCTGCCATGTTGGTAGCAATGGTAACAGTACCTGCCTGCCCTGCTTCAGCAACAATATCGGCCTCCCTTTGGTGAAGCTTTGCGTTCAATACATTGTGTTTAACTCCGCGAAGTTTAAGCATCCGGCTTAATAGCTCAGAAATTTCAACAGAAGTTGTACCCACAAGAACTGGGCGGCCTGCCTGAGTTAATGCAGTAATTTCGTCTACCACAGCG
>CBIHNR010000215.1:0-8441 GCA_966211215.1 uncultured Pedobacter sp. | reverse complement strand
ACCCAGCTTAGGGGTTTCGAACGGGTTAACCTTGAACCCGGCCAAACCAAAATTGTAAGCTTTGCAATCTTGCCCCAGCATCTTGAATTGCTGGATAGAAATATGAAGTTGGTAGTAGAACCCGGGCAATTTGAAGTTTTGCTAGGAAGTTCTTCCGAAGATATCAGGCTTAAAGATACTTTTACAATAGAAGCTAAATAGTATTAACACAGCTTACGATGATTTTTTAGGATACCATAATGGCTAAGACAGATAATAGCAATAGAGAGGTAACCATTAGTGACATAGCGCGAGAGTTATCTGTTTCGAAATCAACGGTTTCAAGAGCACTTCAAGGCCATCACTCCATTGGGGATATAACCAAACAGGCTGTTAGGGAATTGGCTGCAAAGTATAATTACCATCCTAATGCTATTGCTTCAAGTTTGTTTAAAAAGTCTACCAAAACTATTGGCGTTATCGTCCCCATTCTGTCTCATTATTTTTTTTCTACGGCTATCGCCGGAATAGAAGAATTAGCTTATAAGTCAGGGTATAAGGTAATTATCTGCCAATCCAACGAATCTTATGAAAGAGAAGTAGATATCACCAAAACCCTTTTAAGCGCAAAGGTAGACGGCTTAATTGTTTCAGTTTCCAGAACAACGGAAGACATGGAACACTTCAATCTGTTTTTAAAGAAAAATATTCCGGTTATCTTTTTTGACCGTTTGCCGGATGGTATTGAAAGCAACAGCGTATCTGTAGATGATTTTTCAGGAGCCTATAAAATTGTGGAACATTTAATACAGCAGGGACACCGAAGGATAGCTCATTTTACTGGCCCACAAAATGTTACCAATGCCCAAAATCGTATAAGGGGATATATTAAAGCCTTAACAGATTACCAGCTTCCTATAGAAGAAGAGCTGATTATTGAATGCGGCTTTGAACGCAACCACGGTATTGAAACAGCGGAGAAATTGCTGGCTTCATCAGTAAAACTGCCCGAAGCAATTTTTGCAGTCTGCGATCCGGTTGCTATCGGGCTAATGCTAACTTTAAAAAAGCATGGATTAAAAATCCCTCAGGATGTAGCTGTTGCTGGATTTAATGACGACCCAACGGCAACAGTAATTGACCCACCTCTTACCACAGTTATTCAGCCGGCCTTTGACATGGGTGTTTCTGCGGTAGAAATCTTGCTCGGCCAGATTAACGGAAATACCAAAAACATTGTGAAGAAAGTCCATTCAACCGACCTCCAGATAAGGCTATCCAGCATAAAAAGTTGAGATGAAAGCAGTACACAAATTGTTTTAATTATTTAAACAACCGGTTGTGTTAATTTTTGCTTTGCGCAACACAAGCTGATTGAAATTGGCCAATCCCTAATTAGCATTAAATCTATGAAAACAACCGGTTGATACACGGTTTTTTCGGATCTGGATTTAGATTATAAACCAAATTAACGTACTGTTCTTAAATGAATTTCAAGAAATGGGAGTTTTTCTTAAGATTTTGGCACCTATACAGTTCAATTATTTATTCACCAACAGCGCAGGATAGCCCGGTATATATGCCAATGTTGCTGAGTAATTCGCTAATCGGTGTAACAAATAGCTGGGGATAAATTAGTCAATTGCATAAACCAATAAGGCCCACTAATAAACCATTTAAACGATGAAGAAAGACTTGCTAACACATGAATTATGCGCTGCCGCCCTAACGGCGATAACGGAATCAAATAATTAATCAGCCTATATTATTTTATTGTCAATGGCTTTTAAGAGGAGTAAAGCCAAATTAAACAACAACCGATTATGAATAAAAATTGTACTAAAGCTTTTTCATTTTGTATGAAAGCTTGTGAACGAAAAGCCGGGGGGATAAAGCTATTCATGCTAATAGTTGCAATGAACCTGGTTGCAACTGTTGCTTTTTCTCAGTCTGTAATTAAGGTCACCGGAAAGGTAACAGATTCAAAGGGAGAAACTTTGCCTGGTGTGGGCGTAAAGGTAAAAGGTACTTCGTTGGGGGCTACAACTTCTGTTGACGGAAAGTTTACCTTAAATATCCCTGATGCTAAGTCTGTATTAGTTTTTACCTATATAGGCTTTATAACAAAGGAAGAAGCTGTTGCAGGCCGGACAACCATTAACGTACAGCTAAAGGAGGCCATCAGCAGTTTGGATGAAGTGGTTGTAACAGGTTACGGAGGAACGGTAAGGAAGAGAGATTTAACATCTGCGACTTCTACCGTGAGCGCTAAAGATATTGCCGAAAGACAGCCTGTAAACCTTTTTGACGCTTTGCAAGGCCGCGCTGCCGGCGTTTTGGTTATGAATGACAGCGGTGAGCCCGGAGCGGAAGGAACTGTTCAGGTACGGGGGCCGGCATCATTATCAGAGGGCGGAACTCAGCCACTTTACGTAGTTGACGGGGTTATTACCGAGAACGGATCATCCATCAATCCTAATGATATTCAAAGTATTGAGGTGTTAAAAGACGCAGCGTCTGCCTCCATTTATGGTGCCAGAGCTGCGGCCGGGGTTATCTTGATAACTACAAAAAGAGGACAGGACGGCAAGCCTCGTTTTGACGTTCAGTACGCTCATCAAATCGGGCAAATGGCTCACAAAATTCAGCAGGCTAACTCTGCCGACCTGAGGTATTACCGCATATTACAAAACAGAACCAGCGCCGGTTTAAGTACAGACTCGTTAAACCCAAGTTATAATTCGGATAACGACTTACAGGATCTGCTTTTGGGAAATACATCACGCAGAAATGATGTGAAGGTGGCAGTAAGTGGCGGACAAAAGGGACTAACTTATTACAGCAGCTTAAACTACCTTGACGATCAGGGGATTGCGTTGAACAGCTGGTCAAAATCAGTTCAGGGAAGAATAAATGTTGACTATCAGGCAACGCCGAAGTTTAAGTTTACCAGCAGCATTTCCTATGCATGGAAAAAAGGAAACGGAACAGACATAAATGGCAGCGTAAGGCCGGTTTTTGACAGGCCGAATAACCTTCGTATCTATCTTCCAGACGGATCTTTAACCAGCTATTTAAACTCAAAAAGGAACCCGGTTGCCAATGCTTTGCTCCTGAAAGATGAAACTACCACCTGGACAGGCCAATTTAATAATACCCTTAACTATGACATTATTAAGGGCTTGAAGTATACATTAGTGGCAAATGCTTCTTTAAAAAATGAGGAAGATGTTTTTTTCCAACCTCGTTTTCTTGATGATAATGGTGATGAGAATGATGGTACCAACAGTTTAAGTAAGAGGTTTAATTGGGAGCTTCAAAGTTATTTCAACTATAATAAAACCATCGCCAGGAACCATAGCATTAGTGCAACCTTAGGGGTTAGTGCCGACCGTAGCAACAGTAATCGTTATATTTTCGATGGACTGAAAAAGTCATTTGTAAATGAAGAGATCTATGTAATTAACGGCAGTAATATTGACCTCACAGGTAGCCGCACAACAGCCTCAACAAATAGCACCGCTTCGTTATTTGGCCGTTTAAACTATAATTATAAAAGTAAATATCTTTTCTCCTGGGTGTACAGGCGTGACGGTTCTTCCAGATTTGGGCCTAACCAAAAATGGGGAGACTTTATTTCGGGCTCTGCCGCATGGCGCTTCTCAGACGAAAAGCTCATGGCCTGGTCTAAATCTTTCCTTAGCGACGGTAAATTGAGGTTTAGCTACGGAAGTTTAGGAAATGACCGGATTGGAGACTTTGAGTTTTTAGACCTCATCATTTTCGGAACAGGCAGCTACAACGGTGTTGGGGCTGCATATCTCGACTCTAAAAAAGGAAACACTGATATTCATTGGGAAAACACCATCAGCAAAAATCTCGGAACAGATCTAAGTTTCTTTAGAGATCGCCTAACTCTAACAGCAGAGGTTTATGATAAAACTACTGCGGGCCTATTGGCAAACAGGGAAATTCCAAAAGAGACTGGTTTTACGCAACAAAGGGTAAATTTTGGTACAATTCAAAATAGAGGGGTAGAGTTTGTGCTGGGTGCAACTGCTTTGAGTTCAAAACGTTTCACCTGGAATGTATCTGGGAACATAACCTTTGAACGAGGAACAATCAAGAAACTATTTGGCGGACAGGAAGTAATTACTGATGACGACAGGCATTTACTAAAAGTGGGTGGCCAGATCGGTGATTTCCTGGGATGGAAAAACTTAGGCGTTTATCGTTGGGATGCTTCTAACGCATATGCAGAAGATGGCACCCGTTTAGAGCCGGTAAACGTTGCTGCCGATGGAAAAACAGCTGAGTATTATACTTACAACGGACAGGTTTACACAGGAACCCGTAGAAAAATGTCGGGTCCTGCCGGAGATTTAATTGGTGGGGATGTTATATGGCAGGATTTAAATAATGATGGCATTATTGACGACTCCGACCGGCATGTAATAGGCAATGCACAACCTGATTGCTATTTAGGATTGGTTAACAATTTTAGGTACAAGCAGTTCAATTTATCCTTCATCATTAACTCTACAATTGGTGGCCAGGTCTACAATGATTTCAAAGTTACCTTAACAAACAACAGTTCATCAAACGGCCCGGCTTTACCAGAGGCTATATACGGATCATGGAAAAAACAAGGTGACATTGCCGAATATCCAAACTTTGTAGAATTAAGAGCCCGCGGAAATGAGAAAAGGAATGGAAATAGCAAATTTCTGGAAGATGCTTCATTCTTAAGGCTTTCAAGTGCCCGCCTTACCTACAACGTTCCAACAAGCTTAACAAAAAAGGCTTTCATGAAATCTGCCAGCGTATTTATGTACGGAACAAACATACTTACCTGGACTAATTACACCGGTTACGACCCTGAGTTCAGCTCAAGTGTATTAACGATGGGGGTAGATGGCGGTAGGTATCCAAAAGTAAAGCAGTTCGGTTTAGGTGTTAATATTTCCCTTTAAAAACAACATGAAAAAAATATTCATAGGTATTGCTGCTATAGTTGCAATCTCACTTGGCAGTGCTTGTAAAAAATTCCTTGACCAGGCACCTCTTGATAAGGTGTCATTAGATCAGTTCTACAAAAGCAGAATGGACATTGATGCTGGTATTGCGGGTATGTACAGCGCTTTTCAGCAAATGATGATTGGCGAGAGCCAGTTTAGAAACAGGTACATACACTGGGGCGAAGCCAGGTCTGATAACTATATGGGCTCTGGATATGCTGGCAATACAGAAATTGAAAATGAGATGAATTCTTTATCTGCCGGAAATACCTGGACCGACTGGACTCCCCTTTATTCTACTATTGGGCGGGCAAACTTAAACATCAAATTTATCCCTAGAGCAGCAGAGTTTGAACCTCAAAAGGCCTTGGTTACTACGCAAATAATTAACGATTATTTGGCTCAGAGCTACGCAATGCGTGCCATGTGCTATTTCTATATTGTAAGGTTATGGGGCGATGCACCTATTCGCCTGGAACCTTATCTGGACACTACAGAAGACCCTGAAAAAGGCCGTGAGTCAAGCGAAAAGATTTTTAATGAAGTAATTATCCCGGATTTAGAAAAAGCCTATAGTCTTATCACCAAGAATACAACCCCCAATGTGTATTATATTGGAGAAGGGGCTATTTGTGCGGCATTAGCCGATGTATACATGTGGCGGAAAGACTATCCAAACGCTATAAAATGGTTTGGCAACTTAAAAAAAGCCAAAGCTCCAACTGGAAAAGTATATGGAGGGACATCCATGGCAGACCTTCAACCCAAGGCTACCTGGGCTAGCCAGTTTGCAACTCCGGCAAGCAGTCCAGAAAGCATCTGGAATATCCACTGGGATTTTACAAAAAATGCTTGTGCTTGTATGGCCGGAGCTTCAGCTACAATAAACAATGCACCAATTGTTATAGACATATTCCTGTTCAATCAATGGAAACTGGATCCAAATACAAAAGATGTTCGCAAAAAGGCAACTTTTGATTTTACAAAGCTTGAGAGAGACCGTGTTTGGAAGTATTATCTGGGTACTTATGCAGCCGCAGATCCGACACTTCCAGCAGGTTCTACAGGTACATATACCGTAGCAGCCACAGACCGTGCTACTGATGACAATGTTTATCCGGTTATGTACCGTTTAAGCGACCAGTACCTGCTTTATGCAGAAGCTTTAAATAAAACTGGCAGGCAAACTGAGGCACTTCAATACCTGAACTTTATTCGCGTTAGGGCAGGGCTTGACGCTTATACTGCAACCAGTGCAGAGATTACAACTAACGGTTCTATTGATGCCGATAAACTGGAGGATGCAATTTTGGAAGAGCGCCACATTGAACTTTTTGCTGAGGGCAAAAGATGGTTTGATTTGGTAAGAACAGACCATGTTATTAAAGTAATGGACCCGGTTGTAAGGCAAAGGCAAGTGCTTGCCGGTATCCCGTTAGAGCAGGTAACAGGTTGGGGTACAGATAAAAGAAGATACCTGCTTCCTATCAACAGAAAAGTACTTAACTCAAGCAGTAAGTTGTATCAAAATCCACCATACACCGATTAAGAAAAATAAAAATGAAAAGAATCATTAATAACATAAAAGGGTTTTTTGCCTTATCGTTTTTAACCCTGGGCTTTTCTGGATGTACGCTTTTTGGGTTGGACCTTCAGGAGGATTATGAATATAAAAAATTCATCCTCGACGATCATATCCACATGTCTGCCTGGGATTATTTGAAATTGAGAGCCAACGGTACACCTCAAAATCCTGGAGATACTGTGTTCCGCTGGATGAAAAAGGCGATTGATTATTCAGGCATCGATACAACAGAGTACATGAAGCCTAACAGGACTTATATATTCCTTCATAATGAAGCAATAAGGCGTGTTAACGCTACGCAGGTTTTGCAGAACAACTGTTTTTTCTATGATTTTCCAATCCTGAGAAAAAATCCAAACGGATCTGTTATAACCCCGGCATTGCCTGCAGATGGTGCAAAAAGCTGGAATCAATACGATAAGGAAACGGTTAAGAAGTATTTGCAATATCTTATCATAGAGGGGAATTATAACTATAACAACCTTGGTAATACAGCCGACACTGTGAAAACACTGTTGGCTCCAGGTTCTGTAGCTACCAGAGAATCCAAACTCGGTTACATAGTTGGCTTTGAAACGCCTGGTGACCCTGGTTCAAGTTATATACTTAAAACAGACTATACCAATGGTGGCAAAGGCTTTGACCAAGAAGGTAAAGCTGATTTGCGCTTACGAAATGACAGGGATTCGAAGGTTTATTTCAATGGCTATTTCGCCGCTCGTACCGGCGGTATCTACGCCGATAATGGGGCAATTCATGTATTTGGTACTACGGTTTGGCCTCTAAGATTTTAATCAGGATACAGATATGAAAAGAGTTTTATTATTGATGGCAATCCTAACCTCTTCAGGGATAGTATTCGCCCAAAAAGTACGGTTTGGACTGCAAGGTGGCTTAGGCCTGCCTTCTATTCAATCCAAAGCTCCTTTGAATAGAGGAGGAGATTATCAGATGTCGGTTAGATTCTTAGCAGGAGCCTTAGCCGAAGTAGAGTTGAAGAAATTCAGCATCCAGTCAGGCTTATTTTTAACTCAGAAGGGAAATATATCGGTTACCCAGGAAGCCCTGATTGCAAATGGAAAGCCTACAGAGTATGAGGTTCAACACACTATAAACCTAACTTACCTGGAACTACCTGTAAATGCGGTGTTTTACAAACCCTCAAAATTTGGCAGGCTTTATTTTGGTGGCGGGCCCTACGCCGCGATGGCTGTTGATGGTTTCGCCAAAGACAAAACCAAAAGAAACAACTATGTAAAAACAGTTGAGAAACAAGAAGTAGAATTTGGCGAAGAATCCAGTCAACTAAAACGAAGCGATTTCGGTTTGAACGTGTTAGGAGGAATCAGGTTAAAAAACCAAATGGATTTTGGTGTTGGCTTTAGTGCCGGCCTGGTTGATTTGAATAATACCGATTTCAAATCTTACAATCGCGTTGCCAGCGTTAAAATTGGCTACTTTTTTTAAAATATGCTAAAAAGGAAAGCTATCCGAAAGGATAGCTTTCCTTTTAACTTCTTATGAACGGTTCTTCTTTTTGCTATACTGGGTTCGATTAAAAAACATGTGTTTGAACGGGTGTGGTAGTCCTTCTTGCACATATGGAGAGATGCTAATTCTATTAAGTAAGTTAAGCGATTTTGTGTACACGAGTATTTGTATTTAGGCGATTTGCAGGAGGACATTCGAAATAAGCAGAAACGTTGAGTCGGAGGTGGTGCCTTGCGAAGTGCCTGGGTGGAAAATTCACTTATCAGCGAGCCTGTGTATGAGGAAGGTGCATTGTCGGGTTTTCCGAAGCGATGGATGTGCGGAAAGGGAAAAGCCGGCGCAGCACCGTGCGGCTGATAAGGGAATTT
>CBIHNR010000214.1:0-8499 GCA_966211215.1 uncultured Pedobacter sp. | reverse complement strand
GCCTGCGTAGCTTCAAATTAAGGTTATTCACACATGTTAGTTGTGCAACAGTCACCGAATGGAAAAGAAAAAGAAGGAGTTGTATCTACAGAAGACGGTGTACACACAGTAGCTCAAGGTGAAGGGATGGGCACGAGGCTAAAAATATTTTCAGAGGTTCCAATAAGAACATAAGTTGATCATCCCCTTTTGGGGGAACAATTACCCTAAAAGCCTGTTGTCTTTTAAAAAGTTAAAAGATGATAGAGCTTTTAGGGTTTTCTGATGATAAGAGGCCTCGTGTAGTGATTATCGGCGGAGGCTTTGGCGGCGTGGAGTTAGCAAAAAATCTGGCTCATGCCGACCTACAGGTACTGCTATTAGATAAAAACAACTATCATACTTTCCAACCACTACTCTACCAGGTGGCTACAGCCGCCCTCGATTCAGCTTCTATCATCCACCCTTTCCGCAAGATTTTTGATGGCCAGAAGAATTTTTGGTTCAGACTTACCGAAGTGGTTTCCATCGATACTGCCAACAATACTGTTATCACAAAAATTGGCAGCCTCGATTATGATTACCTAGTTATAGCTACCGGTGCCGAAACCAATTATTTTGGCGATGCAGAAATGGCTCGGAATGCAATCGCCATCAAAAGCATAGACGATGCCCTGACTCTCCGCAATACCATTTTATGCAACCTGGAAAGTGCGTTGCAAGCCCGAAACGAAGAGCAACTAAACTCATTGATGGATTTCGTAATTGTGGGTGGTGGCCCCACCGGTGTTGAGCTTGCCGGAGCGTTAAGCGAACTGCGCAGGCACGTATTCCCAAAGGATTACAAGGAGCTTAATATAAAACAAATGGACATCAACCTGGTGCAAAGTGGAGACCAACTGTTAAAGGGAATGTCTGCAGGCGCGTCGAAAAAATCCTTAGAATACCTTGAAAATTATGGTGTAAGAGTGTGGTTTAACAGGCGGGTGAAATCATACGATGGAAAAAACGTGCAGCTAGACACTGGAGAAGTACTTAAAACCTATACCCTCATCTGGTCCGCAGGTGTAGTGGGTGCGCCAGTACAAGGCTTAAACCCCGAAAGTATCTTTAACGGCAACCGCATAATTGTTGACGAATACAACCGGGTTAAAAGCCACCCAAACATTTTTGCCATTGGTGATGTAGCAGCAATGATTACCGAGGAGTATCCTTACGGGCATCCAATGGTTGCACAACCGGCAATGCAGCAAGGAAGGCTACTGGCTAGAAACCTTCAAAATCTAATTAAAGGAAGCCCTCTTCAACCATTTATTTATAAAGATAAAGGCTCCATGGCTACCATCGGGCGCAATCATGCGGTGGCGGATATAAAGATCTTAAAGAAAGACTACGATACTCAGGGATTTTTCGCCTGGCTTATCTGGATGTTTATCCACCTTATGTCTATCATCAGCTTTAAAAACCGCTTTTTTGTGTTTGTCAATTGGCTTATTAGCTATTTCAGTTATGACAAAGGGGTGCGCTTGATTCTAGGCAGAAAGAAAGAGCATCCCCATCCTACCCAGCAGGAAACGCATCCTTACTCTATGCACCACCCTTAATATGCAGCAACGGATCCGCCACGCCCTGCAAACCGCATATTTTTAATCGAAACTAAGTTATTGATAAATGCCGTGCGCTAAATATGGCAGCAAGACTAAAATACTTCTAAAGCCGCGCACTCAATCCCTGATATGGTTTTCTTTATACTTAAAAGGTCGCTTTTTAAACAATCCAGGCAGATAAGATATTTATTCTATATACTTTATTTTAAACCAATGTTAACATGAAGAATCCCTGTTTCATATATTTCACGGCTCTAATTCTAAACGCTTTTGTAAGCTGCAACAACCCATCCAATAATGCCGCAACCGAAGATGATTCCAAGCGTTTTGGTACAACAGACAGCAATCCCCTTTTAGTACCCAAATCCAAACGAACAACAGTAACAGTGAAATACATCTGCGATAATGATATTCCTGCTACCGTGGTTTACGACAATACCAACCCAAAGAATCGTACTGCCGAGGTAGCCATTGGTGATTTAAAAAAGCGAAAGATGAAGCTGGTAAAATCGGCTTCAGGAGCCAGGTACTCCGACGGCGAAATGGTATGGCTGAATAAAGGTAATATCGGATTCCTAATCCAGGAAGGCAAGAAGGGCAAGATTTTGTATAACAATTGTAATGAATTTAATGCCTTAAAACCCTGATTTGATTTTCCTTTAAATTTGCCTGATGGCAAACAAGGTAGTAAGCATTTTAGGTTGTGGATGGTATGGAATGGCTCTGGCAAAGCATCTGATTAAACAAGGATATACGGTGAAAGGCTCTACAACCACCAGCCATAAACTCCAGCTATTAACTGATGCTTCAATATTACCTTACCAAGTTTCCTTTGAGCCAGGGCATGAAGAATTTAATCCAGATTTTTTTGTTTGTGATGTTTTGATTATCAGTATTCCTCCCAAAAGAAGAGCTGGTGAGGCTGGACTTTATCCCGAGAAGCTAAAAGCTGTTGTCCATGCTATCCAGGAGAATGCGGTAAAGAAAGTTATCTTCATAAGTTCTACCAGCGTGTACGCCGATGGTAACTTTAAAGTAGACGAGACATTTAATCCCTCACCGGATTCTGAGTCGGGAAAAGCCATGCTCCAAGCCGAGAATCTCTTAAAAGCGCAATCAGCATTTAAAACAAGCGTGCTAAGGTTTGGTGGCTTATTCGGGCCAGGCCGTGATCCCGGAAGGTTCTTTGCTGGCAAGAAAAATATTGCCAATGGTAGCGCTCCGGTTAATCTAATCCATTTAAGTGACTGCGTTGGGATAACCGAGGCAATTGTAGCTAAAGATGCTTTTGGGCATACCTTTAACGCTTGTTCTCCTCAGCATCCAGAAAAAATGCGATTCTATGCCGATGCAGCCCGGAAATCCGGCTTCGTGAGTCCAGAATTTATTCCGGAATTAATAAACTGGAAAATTGTGGATAGTGTGCAGGTTGAGCCCATTTTGAATTATAAGGTAGGGCCATTAAATCAGTAGAAATCAAATTTAACATTTAGGCTTGCGGTTGAAGATATTCTTTGTTTACTTTGTACTGCAAAGTACTTTTATATGAAACTAAATCCAACCTTCTTGCTTTTGAGTCTACTCCTATTTATTGTCGAGGTGTTAATCGCTATCTATGCAGACGATGACTTTATCCGTCCTTATGTCGGTGATTTTTTAGTAGTGATTCTTTTATATTGTATGTTAAAGAGCTTTTTCTCCTTTGATTACCGATACTCGGGTTTTTCTGTATTAGCTTTCTCTTATCTGGTAGAGGGCTTGCAGTACTTAAACTTCGTTGACGCAATTGGATTAGAAAATTCAAGGATAGCCAATATACTTCTTGGCAACTACTTTGCCTGGATTGATATTCTCGCCTATACTTTAGGTATAATTTTGGTATTGATTATTGAGTACTTCAGGAAAGGCAGCCGTATTGCAAAATGGGTGCCAGCTAAATAACATGGAATATTTTGTTAAAACGGATTCGATAGTAAGGAAGATATGGGGAAAGAGTGATACCATTCTCTTCATATTTGCCGGGGCAGCTGCAGAATTTGCGTTGAACAAAGCGGTTGACTGGCTATATTATACCGGCAAGCTCCCCTCCGATCCTATCGGGCGCTTGTTTTCGACGGTAACGTACGCCAGGCAGATCGTTTTTTCAGAACTTCATGAAGCAAACAAGGCAATAGATACTATAGCCGCCATCCATCAGCAGGTTGAACATAGCCGGGGTTTTAAAATTCCGGACTGGGCTTATCGCGATGTACTGTTTATGCTTATCGATTATTCAATTCGTTCTTTCGAATTACTGGAAAGGGATCTAAGTGAAAGTGAAAAAGAGGAAGTCTTTAATGTCTTTCACAAAATGGGGATAAGAATGCATTTGACAGGCCTACCCGAAAGGTATAAGCAGTGGCTTGCAATACGGCAGGAACACCTTCAAAATAATTTAGTATACAGTTACTATACCACCGATCTATTTACACAGTACAAAAAACACCTTGGCTTTGTTCGATATCAAATTTTGAAGCAAGTGCAAATTTTGGTCGTACCGCCCCGGGTAAACTATCTTTTGGACCTGGGTAACCTGCCATTATTCCAACCGATAATATCGATTTATAAATTAAGCCGCCTGGTAAAACTGGACGGCTTAATCAAAAAACTAATCTTGCCTTCGGCTTATAAAGTGCAAATAGAAAATCTTGATAACATGCCTCATTAAACCTCTGGTTATAGCAAAAAAAAATCCCGGCTTTTAACCAGGATCTATAATTTGATGTTTCTTTTCCTTACTGCATACCATCAATGCTTATTGCCACTTTGCCTTTTGCTACAACCATAGCAATTAATGCATTGGGAGTTAAGAAAATTCTATTAGGTGCTAACTGACTTAATGAGCCATTTACTTTAACCCCTTTTACCGGCTGATAATTAGTTAAATAACTCGCCATTGTTTTCTCACCTTCTTTCAACTGGCCATCAATGGAAAAGCGGCAGCTTTCCTGTATTTTCTTGGCAATAAGTCCGTGTACAAGCCAATCGCCCAATTTTAAAAGCTTATTTTTTGAGTCAAGGACGAATTCAACCTGATTAAGGAAGATCTCCCTCTTCTGAGCATCATATTGAGGCACTCCCGCTAAATAAAAAGTTCCGTTAACAGAACCTTTCATTCCAAGCTCTACAATAAGCTTCCCATCTTTCCCCCACAAGTTAACGCTGGTAATTGTTACAGAGCGTTTGCCTGATTCGAACTTCTGCCCTGCGAAGTTCTTCTGAACCAGTGCAGCCGCATTTTCGTAAGTTACAAAGCTGGCTACGTTGGCATTAAACTCGCTTGGCATTTTATCTACCGACATAAGCATTAGCTTACTTTTATCGAAGTTTAAAGTTGGTTTTGATCCTACCACGGTTTCCAGATATGCCTTTAAGCCAAGGTTCATGGTAATTTTTTTATTGGCTATTACAGCCTTGGTTGCATATATCTCTATCGGCTGCATGCCAAACCAGGTATTATACTCCTCGTTCACCTGAATAGGCTTGCTGACACCCTCCAGGGCAGAAATCACATATGGCTTTATGTCTACCGTTTTATCAATGGCATCATCAATCATTTTGGCAATGCGCGACTTAAATGACGCCAGTGCTGGATTTATCAGGTAAGTTATCGGCATATTACGCCCCATTACCGAAATACTTGGGCTTTCTACCCAGTCAATTGCTTCAATTTGTGTTATCGTATTAACTTTCCAATTGTTAAAGCTAACTGCCGAATTAATTTTTACAACACCATTAAGGTTGATGTCCCGGGTATCAAAAGCGGAAATGCCAAATTTCTCGGCACCATAACGAACGCGGGTCCATACCTTTAGAGGTAATTCTAAGTGAAGCTTTCCATTTTTTTCGCTAACTACCACTGGCGATTGCTTCCAAACTCTTAGCATTAAATCATCCCCTTCAAGATTATTGTCTTCGTAGATCAAGCCGTTCAGGTATTTATTGGTTTGGCTTTGAATATCTGCCATGCTAACTTCGACAGGTAATTGTAAATAAGACATTTGCTTGTCATAAACTACATCTTTACTGTAGTTTGCTTCAGGTTTTAGCGTCTGTATTTTTTTTGAAGTGCTACAAGCAGCCATCAAAAGGGTTCCGGCTACTAAAAAAATGCTGTTTCTCCTCATAGTAAACAAAAGAAAATTTAAGCGCGAATATACATGAAATGAACATTTTATACTCGGCAAAATAATTCCCGTAATTCCGCTAAAGAACCTGTTCATTAAATAATTTTTCAAGGGTTCGATCTACGTCAAGACTAAGCCCGGGATGTACTTTGGATGTTTGCACAACCGTACTTCTTGTTGCAGTTAACCAACGGAAGCGATCAGCAACAGGCAGCTGCGCAATTGGGCCGCCACTTTTTTCGCCGGCACAAATTCTTTCAAAAGCTAACAAGTTTTCTCTTAGCTCATCAATATCAATCTTTGCACAAAATGCCTGTAGTTTATCAGGATTTAAATTAATTCTTGTATGCAGATACTTGTGCTTTTTGCAATATACCACCACGCCCACATTAATAAATTCCTCGCGCTCCACCCTTGGCACAACACGGATTACAGCGTACTCAAATAAGTGTTTTTCTTGCATTTTGGGCGTCATTTACAAAAACATCAGAATGTTGGATACGGGTATTAAGGAAAGTTGCGTAGGCTTCCCTATGGGCTTCTGCCGATTCAAAAGTATCATCTGCAAGCCAGTCTTCCGGAATTAAATCCACTATATTTTTTATCTTGTCTTCTGTTAGAATTGCCTGAAAATTCAAATTGACTTCCTCCAACTCTGAAGCTAAGGGTAATAAAACATGCGTATTTGCTTGCGCAAATGGCTTTTTTGCCTGTTCTTTCCAATTATTCCATGAATGATGAAAATACAATGCGGCACCATGGTCAATCAGCCATAATTCCTTATTCCAAACCAACATATTCGTATTACGAGCTGTGCGGTCGACATTTAACAAAAGGCAGTCGAGCCATACAATTTCAGAAGCCAACCGGGCTGTAGGTTTAGTAACTGTTGGATCAAAAGTAATAGCGCCAGAAAGATAATGCAAAGCGAGGTTTAAGCCTACGCTGAATTTCAGCAAATCCTGAATCTCCTCATCAGGCTCAGTTCTGCCAAAAGCCTCATCCAAATTAGCAAATACAATTTCAGGTACTTTAAAACCCAAAAGACGGGCAATTTCTCCTCCAATCAGTTCTGCAATAAGCGCCTTCTTTCCCTGTCCTGCTCCTCTAAATTTTAATACATATAAAAAATCATCATCGGCTTCGGCAATGGCGGGTAAAGAACCGCCTTCACGTAAGGGAGTAATATAACGCATCACATTTACAGTCCTTAGCTGTGGTTCGTTAAATTTCATGGTGCCAATATACCCCATAAACGGTTGCAATTGGGAGCATGTAGATAAAAAAGGTGTCAATTTGTTAAGTCCTGGCTAGTAAGATTTTACTTTTCTGCAATCAACTTTACCATTTAAAACGTTACTAGATTTTCCTTAGCGAGGGAATATTTACTAATAAATTAATTACATTGAGCTCCTTAATAAAACACCATCTGAACATTTACATGAAGCAACACTCCAAATTTCTAACGACTGCCTTGTTGCTGGGCAGTTTGAGTTTTAATAATCAATTGGTTTTTTCTCAAAGCCCAACTAAAAACACCTCATTTGATGTATCTGCCGAATCTTTTGCGGATCTCCAAATACTTCGATATCAGGTTCCGGGCTTTAATGAACTTAGTTTGCAGCAGAAAAAACTGCTTTACTATCTTTCTGAAGCAGCTCTCAGTGGGCGAGATATCATCTATGACCAACGCGGCAAGTATAATTTACTGGTAAGAAAAACCATAGAAAATATCTATACCTCTTATAAGGGTGATAAAAAATCTGCCGATTGGGCTAAATTTAAAACCTATGCAGGCAGGGTATGGTTCAGTAATGGCATACACCATCACTATGGAAATGAAAAATTTGTTCCGGAACACTCGTTTGCTTATTTCTCGCAATTGGTAAAAAATTCAAACACTAAAGCATTTCCGTTCGATAAAGGCGAAAGCATTGATGCATTCCTTCAGCGCATAAAGCCGATCATCTTCGACCCTAAGTTTCAGCCTAAAATGGTCGACCTCTCACCTAACATTGATAATGTGGTTGCGTCTTCAAATAATTTTTATGAAGGAATTACCCAAAAGGAAGTGGAAGAGTTTTATTCGAAGTTTGAAACTAAAGGCAACGCACCATCCTGGGGGCTCAATTCAAAAACTGTAAAAATTGATGGCAAAATAACGGAGAAGGTTTGGAAGGTAGGTGGAATGTACAGCCCTGCCATTGAAAAAATTGTATACTGGCTAGATAAAGCAATTAGTGTTGCCGAAAATGATAAGCAAAAAGATGCCCTGCAAAAACTGGTGAAATATTACCGTTCTGGCAACTTAAGAGACTTTGATGAATACAGCATTGCCTGGGTTAACGACACCGAATCAAGAATTGATGTTGTTAACGGTTTTATCGAGGTTTATAATGACGCCATTGGCAAAAAAGGAAGCTTCGAGAGCGTGGTTTCTATAAAAGACCTGGAGGCAACCAAGCGTATAATGGCTATTGCTAATCAGGCACAATGGTTTGAAGACAACTCGCCTTTACAACCGCAGCACAAAAAGAAGGAAGTAAAAGGGATTACAGCAAAAGCCATTACCGTTGTAATGGAATCTGGTGATGCAGCGCCGGCCACTCCTATTGGCATCAATTTGCCAAATGCGGACTGGATTCGAAAGGAGCACGGTTCCAAATCGGTTTCATTAAGCAACATTATCCATGCTTACAATATTTCGGCAAGCAAAGGCGGAGGTGTTGTAGATGAGTTTGCATATG
>CBIHNR010000213.1:0-8526 GCA_966211215.1 uncultured Pedobacter sp. | reverse complement strand
TTTCAATCCCCAATAATCCAATCTTCTGTCCTCCAGCGAGTCTGGAGACTCGTTTCCATTTTTGAATCCGTAGTCACGCTGCGCTTAAGACTACGGACAGAATTGGAGACTCGCTTGAAAACCTACAAGGTCTTTGAGACCTTATAGGTTTGAAAAATGTATCTCTTTACTTCAGCGGGCTTAACCAAATCGCTTGCCCACCGGAAGCCAATAATTTCGCATCGATTACCGTTTTTGCATCCACCTTTATCTTCTCAACTTTAACTTTCGTTTTAGTATTTACAGCTGGATCATCCGAATAAATGCTTGCTATGTATTTTTTTCCTTTGGGCAAAAAGCTTAACGAAACTTTAATATTTCGGGCATCATTGTTGGTGATCGATCCCAGAAACCAGTCCTGCCCTTTTCTCCGAGCTGTGCTGATAAACTCACCAGGAGTACCTTGCAGCACTCTGGTTTCATCCCATGTTGTTGGAATTTTATCCCAAAACTCTAATTCTGGTTCGTTCGCCGACATCGCCGGCTTATCGTACCAATACAAGGTTTGCAACGGACTGTAATAAATGGCTGCCATTGCTAATTGGTGCGCATGGGTGGTTTTAATACGCGGGCTATAATAACAAATCGTATAATCGGCCGCTCCAGCTAAATAACGGGTAAATGGCAAAACGGTGTTATGAGTTGCATCCGGCATTTCTTCGTTGCCGCGGATACCTTCAGCTGTCATTAAGTTAGGCCAAGTACGCTGCTCACCGGTTGGGCGCCAATCATCATGAATGTTCACCATAATTTTAGCATCTGCAGCCTGTTGAATTGCTTTTTCTACCCAGGTAGTCCAGCGATGAGAGCCCACTTGCACGAAACCAAACTTCACTCCTTTCACTCCCCATTTCTGATAAATTTTAAATAAAGAATCAGACTGCGCCATTAAAGCCTGCTGGTTAACATACAGCCAAACCCCAATACCTTTTTCTTTTCCGTATCGGATAATTCCTGGCAGATCAAAATCTGGAATTGCCACTTTGGATGCATCGGAGCTGAATGAGAACGCCGGGCCATACCATTTCCAATCGAACAGAACATATTGCAGGTTGTGTGCTGCCGCAAAATCGATATTTGCTTTTGCATCCGCAGTCGTTAGCGTCATTACACGTATAATCTTGCCCGGAACCAGCCAGCTCGCATTTTTTATTTTAGATGGCTCGTTAAGGTTCAAAATGAAATGATTATTCTGAATCAAGTCGCCGGCTCTTTCGCCAATCATAATTCCTCTCCAGGGGGTACCGATAGGCGAAACCAAATCAGCTGGAGTATACATTGAGGTAACAATGGTATTGGCTTTATCCTTACTTAATTTGAACTTTGTACGGGCATAATCCACCATTTGGGCTTCAATTAGGCTGGCGTACAAGCCATTAGGCAATTGCAGGGTTAAAGGGCGCTCACTTTCATCTGGCCAGTTATTTAAAGACAAAAGCTTGTAGGGTGCCTGAGCCCAGCTATGGTGCCATGCTTTTGTCCCTTCAGGAAGGCGGAACTCGGTATTTTCCTGCATGATACGGTAATAGGTACCTTTCTCATTTTCAGGGAAGAAATAACGAAAAGCAGCACCTTCATTATACACCCTGATCTCGATATTCATGGGGTAAATTGGGTTATCATCCTTCACCATTTCTACCAGGGCAGCATTGTAATTGTCTCGTATTTCAGCCTTTTCACCGTTTTCAGGCTTCCAGGTATTATCATTTGATGAAGTACTTATTTTCTTTACAACAAGATTTTCGAACCACTTTTCATGCTTGTCAATCTTAAGCGCCATCGCACTTTCTGAAAGATGGTTATCTAATTGTAAATCAAGGACTGACTCATTAATTACCGGTTTGTTTTTGTATTGAACTGTGTAGTAAAGTTCTCTTTTTCCGTTAGCTAAGCTCTTCTGATAAAAATCAAATTTGATATTCTTATCAGGAGACAAAATTGAAGTGCGGCTTTGCTCAATAATGGTTTGCGCTTTTACTTGTTGAACAAGCACCAAACCTACAAGTGCGAATAATATGCGTTTCATAAAACCTACAGAACCCCTAAAATGTCTTTACCTTCTTTTAATTTTTTAAGCCTTAACAAAGCCTCGATATAGTAATAATCAGCATAAATAATAGAGGCATCTATTTCGCTGCCATTAGGTTTATGCCCTGTTGAATGCAGCAGGAATGCTGAGTTTTTGTCTTTGCTTAAATACTTGTCGGATGACAATTCTTTGAGCATGTTTTCAGCTTTTTCACGGTACATTTTAGCTTTTGACTTATCAGGAACCAAAGTTGAAAGTTCCAGCAAAGCTGATGCAGTTACAGCCGCTGCTGAAGCGTCACGCGGCGCATTCGGAATATCCGATGCATTAAAATCCCAATAAGGAATCAGATCAGATGGCAATCTATCTAGATACACATCCGTTACTTTTTGTGCAAAGTCAAGAAATTTCGGATCTTTTGTTTCACGATAAACCATAGTGTAGCCATAAATAGCCCAAGATTGTCCCCGTGCCCACATAGAATTGTCGGCATATCCCTGATGAGTAACTCCTTTAATTTTTTTCCCGGTCTCTTTCTCATAAACAACTACGTGATAAGAGGTATAATCAGGCCGGAAATGATTTTTCATGGTAGTAGTAGCGTGGCTCACCGCAATATCATACAGCTTTTTATCGCCTCCATTCTTCGATGCCCAGAACAGCATTTCGAGATTGATCATGTTGTCCATGATGGTATTATGCTGTGGCCATTCCATGTTTGGAACAGGCCTTGGCCATGACAAGATTGTACCTACCTTTGGATTAAACAAAGTAGCTAAAGTATCTGCCGTGCGAAGAACAATCTTTTTGTATTCCGGATTACCCGTTAATCGATAGCCGTTGCCGAAGCTATTGTAAATCATAAAGCCCAGGTCGTGGTCTATAGCAGGCATCTGCGAAAGCGGAATTAACACACGGCTGAATCTATCGGCCTCTGTTTTCCATTTCTCATTCTTAGTAGCTTCGAATAAATACCATAAAGTTCCGGGCCAGAAGCCACTTGTCCAGTCCTTATAAGGAACATAACGCCATTTGGTAGTTCCATTATTCACATTTCTCGGAAGAATAGAATCTCCTTTGGCTGGAATAGTTTGTAAAGTTTTAAAAGCCTGATTTTCCAGGTAACTAACTTGTTTTTTGTCTAACAATTTGGAGCTTCCGCAACTCATCAAGAAAAAAGCCAGCGAAAAGGCTGATAAACCTTTTGTAAAATGTTTAGCCATTGGTGTGTGTCTTTCTAAAATCACTCTAATTTACCGTTACCTGAGATACTTCACAAAAAGACTCCAGGCATATAATCGGAACTTCAAACATACCTATACTAAACCGATTTATAAAGACATTATTTACTTTTTAGGATATTTAAAAGAAAGCGGCAACTGAATAACATTTTCTCAATTTCCTAAAAAATTTCAGGAAATATTAGCAACGATTAACAAAAATGATTTCGACTTTGTTAATAGAAATCCATTTGGAGCGTTCGTGCGTGAGGAAACTTTATCTGTCTCTTTCTCAAGAAACTTATCCGAAAAGAATGGCAGTGAAACATAAAAGCTAAGACAATTACTGCCCTGAATTGTAGTGGATCGGATTGAGACATTCTGCTGTGAAAATAAGAGCATAATAAATTAATTAACCGATAGGAAAGGTGAAATTTCTGACGGTATGGCTAAAACTCGTCTAGCTTGAAGCAGGCTTCGAATTCTGCCCCTAGAATATTGAAATCACTATAAAATAGAAGCCGGAAAGCGAAAACAGCCAAGTATCCCGAGTTAAAACATTTTCACCAAAAAAAGGCGTTTACAATGGGTAATTGTAAAGCAGTTGGCACAGTGTATACAAACAACATCACAACACCCACATATACAGCTACTTGAAATAAAAAAAGTAGGATATTTATATATAAAAGAACTGCTAAGCCGAGTCCAATTCTTTTTAACATCATCTCTACTATGAACAAAACTTATGAGATCCTGAATTTCATAGATGAAGCCTGTATTGAACTGGACAGAGATTATAATATTTTATATCTCAATGCGCAGGCTGAACGTCTATGGCAATTGAAAAAGGAAAATCTCATTGGAAAAAACATTTTAGAGCTATTTAGAGCAAGTGCCGAACTCCAGGCCCTTGACATTATAAAAAATGCAATTGCAGGAAATAAAAAATCCTCGGGCTCATACTATTCAATGTCCGCCGAAAAATGGCTAAACGTTTCTGCGGTTCCCCTCCTTAAAATTATCCTGGTCACCATTAAAGATATACAGCAACATAGGGAAGCCGCCACCCGGCTACGGGAAGAACATTTCAGCTTAAACAAAGCACAGGAAATTGGTCACATTGGTAGCTTCGAGAGGTTTCTTGAAGAAGGATCGAAACTTTACTGGTCTGATGAACTATACCGTATTCATGGTTTGGAGCCGCAAAGTGAAGAGATGACCATTGAGAAAGCGGTAAGTTTTATTGCCCCAGGCGATCGCAGTGAAATGGTAAAAGCGATTACTCAGCTTGAGACAATGGGAGAAAACATCAATATCGTCCATAAAATAATACGGAGAGATGGTGTTGAAAGAATGGTGCACCGAACAGCCGAAGTGCTTCAGGATGAGAATGGAAAGCCTTTTAAAATATATGGAACGATTCAGGATATCACCGAGCAGTACGAAGCCCAGGAAAAGATTAAGGCAAGCGAAAGGCTTCTGCGCGAAGCCGAACTGGTTGGCCATACAGGCAGTTATGAGGTGGATTTGCCTGATTTTACGATAAAATTTTCCGAAGGCATGTATACCCTTCTCGGCTATCCTCCGAATTCTTTTGTGCCCAGCCTAAAATTCATCGACTCCATCTCGGCACCTGAAGATGTCGGTATAGTGGCAAAAATTTTAAAAAAGGCGGCTACCACAAAAAAGCCTTACGCCTATGAGAAGCGTATATTTCGCCCTAACGGAGAAAAGCGCTATATCTCCTGCAAAGGTATAGTGGTTTGTGACGAAAAAGCGAATGCACTAAAAATTCTGGGTACCGCACAAGATATTACCGAACAAAAGCTTGCCGAAGACGAACTCCGCGAGAAAAAAGACCTTCTTAAAGCTATTTTTGACGCCTCCACTTTTGCCATAACGGTTTTTCAAAGCCACAGGAATGAAAAAGGCGAGATTGTGGACTTTGAATATGTCCTCGAAAATAAAAAGGCTAAAAGTTTCTGGAAACAAGCAAGGATCGGCTCTACCTTGTTGCAACTATTTCCCACGGCAACGCTCCACGGCATTTTTGATAAATATAAAAGGGTAATGGAAACAGGCAGGCCTCTGGATATTATTGAAAGGCTCGATTCTGGCAAAATTAAAGGCTGGTTCAGGCTTACTGCTGTAAAAATGAATAATTGCCTGGTTTCTACGGTGGAAGACATTTCTGACAGATATACGGCTGAAGAAGAGCTTAAAGAACAAAACCATTTTATCCGCCAGGTAACCGAGGCTACACCAGATTTGATCAGCGTGTTTAATACTCGGGCCTTTACGTTCAGCTACATGAGTCCTCAGATTTATTCTCTACTCGGATACACTGCCACAAAAGTCCTCGATTTTACTTCTAAGGAGATTAAGTCTCAAATACACCCTGACGACCTTGAGGCATTCGAAAACCTGATCAACAAGTTTAATGAGGTAAAAGATGATACGGTTTTAGAGTTAGATTACCGGGTCAAAAACTCTAACCATAAATGGGTGTATTTACGTTCAAGGGCCAAGGTGTTCCTACGTGGAGATGATGGTAAAGTGAGCCATATTATTGCGATTAGCCAAGATATCAGCGAGAGGAAAAAAGCTGAAAAATACCTTAGGCAGCAAGCGCACTTTATAAAGCAAGTAACCCAGGCCACTCCTGATGTAATCACGATTTTCGACCTTAAGAGCCATTCATATATCTATATCAATAAAGAATTAGACCGTTTACTTGGTTCTACAACAGAACAAGTTAAGGAAATGGGATTTGAAAACGTACTCAATTTCATTCATCCCGACGACCAGGTACGCATGCGCAACTTCTACGAAAATTTCAAGGAAACCGTTGATAATGAGATTTTGGAAATTGAGTACAGGGTAAAAAACACTCATAATGAATGGTCTTGGTTTAAAGCAAGGGGCAAAGTGTTTAAAAGAGATGCTGAAGGGGAGGTTCTACAAGTTATTGCGGTTGTACAAGACCATACTCAAACTAAAGAGGCCGAAGAAAAAATTCATGAGAACGAACTAATGCAGGCTTTGCTCCTTAAAAAGGATGAGTTTATGGGCGTAGCCAGCCATGAGCTGAAAACCCCTATCACTACTATTAAAGCCTCATTACAAGTATTACAACGCCAGATTGAAAAACAGGTTCCAGTAAACGTACTGCTTGTTTTTGTTACCCGCGCTATCCAGCAGATCAATAAGCTGATTTCGATGATTGGCGAACTGATGGATAATACCAAAATACAGGCGGGTAAAATGGCTTTAAAACTTGAGCCTTGCACTGCGGATGAAATTATTGCCGATACGACTCTCCATAGTTATGAGGGCATCGAGATTATTATCGAAAATGAGTTCCACGGTACCATTATGGCCGACCGCATCCGGATTGAACAGGTACTTACCAATTTTCTTACAAACGCTATAAAATATTCGCCTGACTCAAAGAAAGTAATTATTTCTGTGAGAAAGAGCGGAAATATGGTAAGGTTTCTCGTTACTGATTTTGGTATGGGTATACCTAAAGATAAACTGCCTTATATATTCGACCGGTTCTTTCGTATTAATGAAGGCACTACTCAGGTTGCCGGCCTCGGACTGGGCTTGTTCATCTCTGCCGAAATTATTAAGCAGCATAATGGCATTTACGGGGTCGACAGCCAGCTTGGCAAAGGCTCTACCTTCTGGTTTGAAATTCCAATTAAACAATAAAACAGCTCGCTCAAAGGCTCTATTATTTTCTTTTAGCGATTATCGCCGGAGGCCCTTTTATGCTCAGCCATATCGAAGCCTGAGTTCTCTTACAACTTCAAAACCTTGGCGTATGGGTAAATCTACACTACCAGTTTGTTAACAATTAAACTCCTTATCTTTGGCAAACTTAATTCTGATGTACCGCTTCGTGTTCGTCCTTTTATTAGTAAGCTCATCTGTTTTCGCCCAAAAGAAAATAGAAATAGCTGATAATTCTTTTGGCATACCACCAACCCAAACTTCCTACTTCTATTATGGCTTTTCAAAAGGAGACCAGGTAATTATAAATTTCGAAGAAACCTCGGGAACTAAAGCAGAAAGTTTTGAACTGATTGAATACCCATCATCCCTGAAACTAATTCAGCAGAAAATAGCTAAGATCAGAAACAAAACGGCCCTGATTTCGGAAACGGGGGTTTATCTCTTTAAAATAAGTAATCCTTCTTCTGCGGTGCTCAAGTGCAAATTGAAACTCCAGAGAATTCCGCAATCAGAAGCTAGCCAAGATTTTAACACAACCGTATATTGGAAAAACATAAGCGACACTACCTACAAGGTTTCGCAGGAACAATATATTGTTAAGACTGATACTTCTGTTATCCAATTGGTTGACCAGATTGCCAAAGTTGGCTCAAAATCGGTGATTAACAGCAATGCGAATAAAACCATTGTAGATTTTATCCTGCCGGTAAACACTTTCGCCTGGAGCTATTACATCGGTGTAGGCACGGAAGGGAAAAAAGCATTTAATCAATCCAGGGAAAAATTGATCTCGGGCACCGCAGCTATAGCATCCAAGTTTGAGGGATACGGCACCATGGCAGCACTTGCCTTGTATGGCATTAATATGTTCAACCAGGCGCAGGGCGAAGACAATGTGCAATACTGGCTTATAAACGATGATAAAAACCTCGAAAGTTTTAAGCAAAGCAAGATTTTCAAGTATCACAAACAAGGCAACGTCATCAACGACGCTTCGCAAATGAAATCGCCCCTCTCAGGCAAAAACTATCTTGCCCTCCTAAACGACAATCTGGTGGAACCGATTGACGTGATCGTTAAGGTTACTGCTGTAACTGCTAAATCTACCTGGGGAACACGGGAAGTTAGAAAAGCAGAAGTTGAGGTAAAAAAAGTGCCGTATTTGAAAGTAATGCCCGTAACAAACCCCTGAGCCGAAGTGCTGAAAATTCTGGTGCTACCTTGTATCGGGAGATTTCTCACCCATAAAGGGATTCGAAATGACGTGCTGGGGTTAAAGTGCTGTCCTTCCAAATTTACCTTCATTGTGAGGCATGGATGGGCGGGTTATGAGTAGAGGCATGCCGCAACAATCCCCCGAGCCGGAGTGCTGACAATTGTGGCGCTTCCTCTGTATCGGGAGATTTCTCACCCATAAAGGGATTCGAAATGACGCGCTGGGGTTAAAGTGCTGTCCTTCCAAATTTACTGTCATTGTGAGGCATGGATGGGTGGTAA
>CBIHNR010000212.1:0-8529 GCA_966211215.1 uncultured Pedobacter sp. | reverse complement strand
AAAAAAACAATGCAATCAATGCCCCATCGGGGCACAATGTCGGTAGCAAAAAAAAACAATGCAATCAATGCCCCATCGGGGCACAATGTCGGTAGCAAAAAATATTTCGATAACACATGCCCTCTAAGGGCATAACTAACCAAACATACGCATACAATGAATAAACCTATTTTAAGTGTAGCAGATTACACTATAATCATTGCGGTGTTACTAATAACGCTGTACTTCGGATTTAGGTTCTCACGCAATCAAAATTCAACAAAAACTTATTTTGCCGCTAACGGCAGAGTGCCGGCATGGGCAATTGGGATGTCTCTGCTGGCAACCTTAATTAGTAGTGTAACGTTCCTGGGCTATCCCGGCGAAGGTTATTCATCCAACTGGATTTTACTGGTGCAGGGGCTAATGGTACCAATTGTGCTAATGGGGACAATATGGTTCATTGTTCCATTGTACAGAAAGGTAATCGGATTAAGCACCTACGAGTACTTCGAAAAGCGTTTCGGCTTATTTGCCCGTTACTATAGCTCCATCGCCTTTGTCCTAAGGCAGTTTTCTGGTATGGGAACCGTATTTTTCCTGTTGGCAATTGCATTAACTAATATGACTGGAGGGAATACTTACGCCATCATTGCCGTAGTAGGTACTATTATAATTGTAGTAAACTTAATGGGTGGAATAGAGGCAGTAATATGGCTTGATGTATTCCAGGGCTTTATGCTATTTGCATCAGGAATACTTTGCCTTGGCGTGTTGCTGTTTTCTATAAATGGAGGAGCTTCAGAGGTCCTTCAAGTAGCAGATGCGCATGGAAGAGCAGGTTTTGGCCCTTACGATATCGATTTTACCCGCCTCACTTTCATTGTGATGGTAATTAACGGAGCTTTCTATGCCATACAAAAATATGGTACAGATCAAACTGTGGTTCAGCGTTATCTTACTGCAAAAACAGACAAAGCAGCTATAAGGGCATCTTTAATGGGGATTCTTTTGACTGTGCCCGTTTGGACATTGTTTATGTTTATAGGAACCGCCTTGTTTGTTTATTATAAACAGCAGCCACTTCCAGAAGGAATGCGTTCAGATGCGGTATTCCCGTATTTTATCATGACTAAGCTTCCAACGGGCGTTATTGGGTTTATCCTTTCGGCGATGATTTCGGCAGCCATTTGTAGCTTGAGTGCCGATTTAAATTCGCTGGCAGCAGTAGGGGTTGAGGACTATTACAAAAAACTCCGTCCAAATCGTCCTGATTCAGAATATCTGAAGGCAAGTAAGATTTTTATCATCGTATCCGGATTAATAGCCATTTCAATTGGCGCAATTTATCTGAATGCTGGCAATGAAGGCGTTTTAGGAATTGTATTTACTCTTTACGCTATTTTCTCCGGAGGTATCGTGGGGATTTTCCTTTTAGGATTACTAAGTTCAAGAGCCAACAGGCAAGGTATTAACATAGCGATTGTTGCCTGTGTGATTTTTACTTCTTATGCTTTCCTTACGTCGACTGAAATTGGTATCGGCGAAAATAAGAGCCTTTTATTAGACTTAGGTGAGTACAATTTTAAACACGATAAATTGATGCTTGGCGTTTATAGCCATCTCGTTGTTATAATTGTTGGATACCTGGCAAGTTTGTTTTTCCCAAAACCAACATTAGACCGTAACCTGCTTTTTAGTGGCTGGAAAGCTGAGAGAAAAGAAAAGAGAGCCGAAGAAAAATTACGTGCAGCATCTGCCGAAGCAGTTTCAGTTAACTGATGCCATCATGAAAAAATACTGTTTAATTCTACTATCACTTATATATCAAATTTCCTTTGCGCAAACCTCCGACGAAGCCTTTAAAAAGCCGTTGAAGGAAGTAATAGCCCAAATTGAAACTCAATTCAAAGTTAAAATCCGCTATCCGGAAGAGCTGGTTCGAGATAAGTTTGTAACCTATGCAGGATGGCGCTTTCGTCCCGATTTTGATAAAACGATGAGCAACATCTTCTCATCTCTCGATATAACCTTTGCAAAAGAGGGCGAAGGGAAATATAAATTGCAAGCGTACCAGTATCACCTGAAAACACCTCAGGAGGGAAAAGAACAATTGGAGTATTTGGCAGGCTTGAGTACTGATAAGGAGAGCTGGGAAAAAAGAAAGGCTCAGTTAAAAACAGAAATCCTAAAGTCGCTAAAACTTTCGCCACTTCCAGCAAAAGTTTCCAGCAAGCCCATTGTTACCAACAAAAGAGTGTATGACGGCTACAGTGTAGAGAACGTTGCCCTCGAAGTTTTGCCAGGAGTTTATACTTGTGGCTCGCTGTATATGCCTTTACAAACAAAAGGTAAGGTTCCGGTAATTTTAAATCCAGATGGACATTTCGGTGACGGGCGTTATCGTTCTGATTCGCAGTATCGCTGCGCAATGGAAGCGAGAATGGGCGCCATGGCATTTAGCTATGACCTGTTCGCCTGGGGAGAATCGCTTTTGCAGTTCAGGCCTGAGGATCACCGCAAGGCCTTAGCGCAAACTATCCAGGCATTAAACAGTATTAGGATTTTAGACTGGATGTTGTCTCTAAAAAATGCCGACCCTAAACGAGTAGCAATTACAGGCGCATCGGGCGGGGGAAGCCAAACTATGCTCATAACCGCTATAGATGATCGAATTAAATTAAGTGTTCCTGTAGCTATGATGTCATCTTATCACAGCGGCGGTTGCCCTTGCGAAAGTGGCATGGGCGTACATCTATGCGGAGGAGGAACTAATAACGTTGAAATAGCTTCAATGGCAGCTCCGAGGCCAATGCTGGTAATTTCGGACACCAAAGATTGGACACAGCAGGTTCCTACAGTAGAATTTCCGTTTGTTCAAAGAATGTATGCGTTCTATGGAGCTAAGGAATTGGCTGAGAATTCGCATGATTTGGCCGCAGGGCATGATTATGGGCATAACAAACGCCTGGCTATGTACAATTTCATAGCTAAGCACTTTAACCTCAACCTTAAAGCCGTTCAAGACAAATCAGGTAAAATAGACGAGTCCAATGTGACTATCGAGAAATATCCTGCAATGTATGTGTTTGGTGAAAAGGGAGAGAAGCTACCTTCAAATGCTATAAAGAGTTTTTCAGAGCTTGAGAAAGTGTTTAATACCTCGATATCAAAATACAATACTCAGGTTAAATAGGTATAGTATTATTTAATCGCCCTTCTCTGTTTTATGCGATGTTTGTTTTTCTGTTAATATTGTATATATGAAAGAAATCCTAAACAACGAGTATCACAGCTTTTTATACGACATAAAAGAAAAAATCCACAGGGCCCAGTACGACGCGCTCAGGCAGGTCAATAAAACTTTGCTAGCCTTATATTGGGAAATCGGCAAAAGCATTGTAGAAAAACAGAAAGAGTATGGCTGGGGCAAAGCGATTGTAGAAACTCTTTCGAAAGATTTGAGAAATGAGTTTCCGGGTTTGCAAGGTTATTCAATGCAGAATCTGTGGCGTATGCGCAAGTTCTATTCAGAATATCATCAAAATGAAAAACTCTCACCATTGGTGAGAGAAATTAGTTGGAGCCATAATACCGTTATTATTGATCAATGCAAAGATAATCTCGAACGCGAGTACTATATCCGTATGACAAAGAAATACGGATGGTCCAAAAACGTTCTCATTCACTATATAGAAGGAAAATCCTACGAAAAATACCTGCTCAATCAAACAAACTTTGATGAAGCATTACCGGAGAAATACAAATATCAGGCAAAGTTTGCCGTTAAGGATGAATATAATTTTGATTTTCTAGAGCTCGGGGAGGAGCATAACGAGAAGGAGCTTGAACTGGCCTTGATGAAAAATATTCGGGGGTTCTTATCTGAGATGGGTGGAGATTTTGCCTTTATTGGTAATCAGTACCGCTTGGAGGTTGATGGAGAGGATTATTATCTGGATTTGCTCTTGTTTCATAGAAGGTTGAAGTCGCTTGTGGTAATCGAATTAAAAACTGGCGCTTTCAAGCCAGAGTATGCCGGGAAAATGAATTTCTACCTGGCAGTATTGAATGATCGGGTAAAACAACCAGATGAAAATCCCTCAATAGGAATCATTATCTGTAAAAGCAAAAACAAAACGGTTGTAGAATATGCACTGAAAGAAAGCAAAAGCCCCATTGGTGTTGCCAGTTATGCCTTAACAGAAACACTACCTAAAGAATATAAAAACCTTTTACCATCACCGGAAGAAATTGAAGAAAAATTATCGGGATTTATCAATACACTATCAGAACCCCGAGTCAGATACATCTTAAATAAAAACGAATAAAGTAATGCAAAACCGTAGAGAATTTTTAAAAACAGCGGCTGTACTAAGCGGAAGTTTTATTCTGCCATCAACTTTAAGCTGGGCGTATTCAGCAAAGAAACAACGCTATAAAATAGCTGTGATAGATTTAATGATTCTCAAACGGCAAAAATTAAGTGCATTACCTTTAACTAAAGAATTGGGTGCGGATGGCCTGGAGGTTGATATGGGTGGCTTAGGTAACCGCGAAGCATTCGACAATCAATTTGCAAAACCAGAATTCAGGCAGGAATATCTCAATAAACTAAAAGAACTTAATCTTGAGATTTGCTCCGTAGCCATGACAGGCTTTTATGCTCAATCCTTTGCTACCCGCCCGACCTATCAACGCATGATACAGGATTGCATCGACACCATGAAGAGCCTTGGAGTTAGAACCGCTTTCCTGCCATTAGGTATTCAGGGCGACTTGGTTAAAAATCCGGAACTGCGGCCGGCGATTGTTGAACGTTTAAAGGTTGCCGGTAAGATGGCAAAGAAAGCGGGTGTGGTAATTGGCATAGAAACCTCTCTTGATGCAAGAGGAGATGTGCAGCTGTTGAACGAGATTAATTCGCCGGCAATTAAAATCTATTTCAATTTTTCAAACCCATTAAAAGAAGGCCGTGACCTTCACGAGGAATTAAGAATACTTGGGAAAAAACGTATTTGCATGATTCATTGCACCGATGAAGATGGCGTGTGGTTGGAAAACAATAAGCGCCTTGACATGTACAAAGTAAAACAAACCCTCGACGATATGGGCTGGAAAGGCTGGCTAGTTATAGAGCGCTCGCGCGATCAAACCGACCCAACAAACGTTCGCAAAAATTTTACAGCCAATACTAATTATATGAAGAAGATCTTCAAGCAATAATTGATTTACCTTTCCCTAAAGCCATTTGTGCTATTTGTTTGTTATGAGTTTATGAAACAATACAACATAGTAATTGGCGAAAAGGAGTATAAGGCAGAGCAATCGTTACATGAAGGATTTTTTACGGTAAGCAGAAACGGTATGTCCGTTTTGATTACTAAAGACGATAAAGGAAAATGGGAATTAACATTGCCAAGTACGCAGGCAATGGATTTTCCGGTGGAAGAAATAGGGAAGGCAATCGACCTGGTTAATTCCGAGGCCTCAAAATCTAAACTCAATGTATAAAGCTAAAGGTATTTCAGGTTCAATGCCCCGAAATAAAGTTTTTGTATATTTTTGAGCAATCGCAATAGTTGAAATATTATTGCAATAACAAATTTTTATGGAAGAAATTAAAGATCAATTTGGGGCCATATCTAAAGAATACGACAGGCAACGTCCGTATTTAATTCCCTGTTTTCATGATTTTTACACCGCATGTTACCCTTTGGTGAAGCGAATGGCTAAAGCTAAAACGGTTCTTGACCTTGGTGCTGGTACAGGTTTGTTTTCCTATTTTATATATCTGGTTAAACCGGAATTAAGCTATACTCTTACTGATTTATCGCCTCAAATGCTCGAGGAGGCGCAAAACAGGTTTAAAGGCTTGAAGAATTTTCAGTTCCAGGAAATCAACTTCTCAATTGATGCTTTGCCTGGAAAATATGACTTGATTATTTCGGCTTTATCCATCCATCATCTGAACGATGCCGGCAAAAGGGAATTATATAAGAAGATATATGATTCTTTAAACGAAAACGGCTTGTTTATTAATGCAGACCAGGTTTTAGGAAGAAGCCATGGTTTTGATAGCTTTTATAAAGACAGCTGGAAAGAATCGGTTAAAGAATCTGGTTTAGAAGACGCCGCCGTAGAAAGCGCCTTTGAACGCATGAAGCTTGACAAATTTGCAACTCTGGAAACTCAATTGAATATGCTGGGCGAAGCCGGATTCAATGAAATTGATTGCATTTATAAAAATCAAAATTTTGCAGTTTTTGCAGGAGTGAAAGGTAGCCTGTAAATGTAAATAAGCAATATTTGTAGATATTGCTTATTTAATTAATCGTTATAGAAGCTTTTTTGTTGGAAGAATCCTAGGAAAGATTTTGCTCGTCTGATTTGTTTTTTAGTTTCTTCAACCCATACAAAACACCCGCGCCAATTAATAAACCAACACCACCGTCTAAAGGGATTTCATCAGGGTTTCCTCCACAACCATCTGGATCCATGGGGTCGCAATCTTGGGCAAAAGACGGCACAATGGCAAGAAATCCATACAAAATTAAACAGTAAGCAATTTTTCTCATCATGAAGCGTTAATTTTCTTAGCTTACGGCGTAGGCTTTAAAAATTGGCTGAAAATAATAAAAAATATGCACATGCAGACTTTAAGTTGCGATTTTTATAGGGTTACTTTTAGTTGCATTGCTAAAGTAACTTATAAAAAGCGATAAGCTCTTAATAACCGCTGGCATCAACATTTTATTAATTCATGCCTTAATTGTGGTTAATACTGAAATATTTACTAAAGGTTCTTAAAAATTAAAAATTTCACTTCTGCTACAACTTCAATTGTGCTAAATATTGGCTATAATCATCCTCGAGTAATATCTCGCATTGCCAATTTTGTTCTCTTGCAATTTTAATTAAAGTGTCTTTATCTACATAGAGCCATTTGAACCAGTCGCCATTTATACCGTCGTATTGATATTGGTACTCCAACTCTCCAAAATATCTGTCTGCAGGCATTTCCACTTCGTCATACAAATATGTGATATCTGAAGAGTCGAAGATCAATTGTCCGCCCTGGTTAAGTAAAGTTCTGGCATGTTGGAGAAAGGCTTTTAAGCCATTTATCGTTTGACTAAGTCCTATGCCATTCATTAACAGTAATAGAGTGTCAAACTTCTGGCCTCCAAACTCAAAAATATTGCTGTTAATGACTTTTTTGACGCCCCGTTTTTCCATAATATGGCAGGCTGTGCCAGAAAGTTCTAGAGCACTAACATCAAAGCCAGATTGCTGCAATATTAATGCATGGCTGCCTGCCCCGGCGCCAATATCTAAGACCTTTCCACGGCATTTTTTTAATGCCAATAACTCAATTTCAGGCATTTCTTCCAGTTCTCTAAAAAACACCTCAATGGGCATTTCCTCAGGTTCCCCATAAGTATTGTTAATCCAGAGTGTTTTATGTGGCCGGTTGTTATAGAAGTCGTTTAAGGCTTTGCCATAGATATCCATCGCGCAAAAGTAGCGAATATGCGTACAATACTTCCAACACTCGTCGAGATCATCCTCATTATGGATAATTAATGTCTTTGTCTTACAGGGTTCATTTTTTTAATTAACAATTTCTCTATCTTGCCCAACCACTCATTTTATCATATGAACATAGTAAAAGGAAATATTGTCGATATAAAGGCTAAGCGTATTTATCCCGCTTCGATCACAATAAAAAATGGATTAATTGAGAATATAACGGACGAAGCTGGCGACGCTTCAGGCCGATATATTATCCCTGGTTTTGTTGATGCCCACGTTCATATTGAAAGCTCAATGCTTATTCCATCACAGTTTGCTCGTTTAGCCGTTGTACATGGCACGGTTGCAACTGTAAGCGACCCACATGAAATTGCTAATGTGTGTGGAATGAGAGGCGTCGAATTTATGATAGAAAACGGCAAGCAAGTTCCATTCAAGTTTTATTTTGGTGCCCCGAGCTGTGTACCCGCAACTGTTTTCGAGACGGCGGGGGCAGAAATAAGTGTAAAGGGTGTAGAGGCACTTTTGTCAAGTGACGACATTCTTTATTTAAGCGAAATGATGAACTTCCCTGGCGTTTTATTCGATGATAAAGAAGTGCTCAGCAAAATACAGGCGGCCAAAAATGCAGGGAAGCCGATAGATGGCCACGCTCCGGGATTAAGAGGGGAGCCCTTAAAAAAATATATTGGTGCCGGTATTAGCACAGACCATGAGTGTTTTACAAAAGAAGAAGCTCTCGAAAAGCTCGAAAACGGCATGAAGATATTGATACGCGAAGGCAGTGCCGCTAAAAATTTCGAAGCCCTCATCGAGTTACTTAATACTTATCCAGATAAAATAATGTTCTGCAGTGATGATAAACATCCAGACAGCCTCGTTGATGGACACATTAATCAACTTTGTGCAAGGGCAGTTGCCAGGGGGATAGATGTATTTAAGGTTCTGCAGGCAGCGTGTATTAACCCGGTGCAGCATTACAACCTTAAGGTAGGGCAATTAAATATCGGCGAT
>CBIHNR010000211.1:0-8532 GCA_966211215.1 uncultured Pedobacter sp. | reverse complement strand
GTGTTGCTGCCGAGTTCTATACGAATGCAATCAATGTAATGAAAGGCGCTGAGGCGGTTTCTGAATATACATCATTACCACGTCAGGAAGCTTTCAATATTGAATACTGGTTGTTAGAAGAAGCAAAACTTCAACGTATGCCAAAACCAAAAGCATTATCAGGTAAAATCGCTTTGATTACTGGTAGCGCAGGTGGTATCGGTAAAGCTATCGCGAAGAAATTCGTTGAAGAAGGTGCTGTTGTTATCCTTAACGATATGAACGCTGAGCGTTTAGAGGGTGCTGGCGAAGAATTTAAAGCTAAATATGGTAAAGATTCTTATGCAACTGCTGTTCTTGACGTAACTAACGACGGGCAGATCCAGGAAGCGATGGATGTTGCTGCTTTAGCATTTGGTGGTGTAGACATCGTTGTTAACAACGCTGGTTTATCTATCTCAAAAACTATTGCGGATCACACTGAGAAAGATTGGGATTTATTATATGATGTATTGGTTAAAGGCCAGTTCTTCATTACCCAGGGAGCTGTTGCCGTTATGAAAAAACAAGCAATCGGTGGTGATATTATCAACATTGTAAGTAAAAACTCATTAGTAAGCGGCCCTAACAATGCTGGTTACGGTTCTGCAAAAGCTGCACAATTACACTTAAGCCGCTTAAATGCTGCTGAGCTAGGTGCTGATAAGATTCGTGTAAACGTAGTTAACCCCGATGCGGTTATCAGCGACAGTAACATCTGGGCTGGTGGCTGGGCTGAAGGCCGTGCAAAAGCTTACGGAATTACAGTTGCCGAATTACCTGCTTACTACGCAAAGCGTACCTTACTTAACGAAATCATCTTACCAGAAGATATCGCAAACGCATGTTTCGCATTTACTGGTGGATTATTAAGCAAGTCAACAGGTAACATGTTAAATGTTGACGGTGGTGTTGCAATGGCATTTGCAAGATAACAGTAGAAGACTGAAGTCAGAAGCCTGAAAAGACCGAAAGTCGGAAAGATGAAAGTTAAAGCGCTTATCTTTCCGACTTTCGGACCTCTGACTTCCCGACTTCAACCAATAAACTAAACAAAAACCTCAATGAAGTTAGAAAAATACCAAATAGAAGAGCATAACAGTAGCTTAGCTCCTCAACATAAAAAAAGATTTGATTACACTGCGGGTGAAGTAGCTGGCGCAGAAGCAATCATCGAAAAATTAGTTAAGTTCCAGATTGCCATCCCTAGCTGGGCTTTAGGCACTGGTGGTACCCGTTTCGGAAGATTCTCTGGTGGCGGCGAGCCTCGTGCTTTAGAAGAAAAATTAGAAGATATCGGTTTACTACACCAGTTAAACCAATCAAGCGGTGCCATTTCATTACATATTCCATGGGATATTCCTGAAAATGTTGCAGCTACGAAAGCTCTTGCAGCCCAATACGGCTTACGTTTCGATGCTGTAAACTCAAACACTTTCCAGGATCAGCCAAACCAGGCTTTAAGCTACAAATATGGTTCATTGCAGCATGTAGATAAGGCGGTTCGTAAGCAAGCTATCGCGCACAACATTGAAGTAATTAAACACGGTGTTGCTCTTGGTTCTGACTCATTAACTGTATGGTTAGCTGACGGTTCTTGTTTCCCAGGCCAGTTAAGCTTCCGCAAAGCGTTTAACAACACTTTAGAAAGCTTACAGGAGATCTATGCTGCTCTTCCAGCAGATTGGAAAGTATTGGTAGAATACAAACCATTTGAGCCTAACTTCTATTCAACAACTATTGGCGATTGGGGGCAATCATTGCTTCTTGCAAATAAATTAGGCCCTAAAGCATATACTTTGGTTGACTTAGGCCACCACCTGCCAAATGCTAACATCGAGCAAATTGTAGCGCTGTTGTTAAACGAAGGCAAATTAGGCGGATTCCACTTCAATGATTCTAAATACGCTGATGATGATGTAACGGTTGGTAGCTTAAAACCATACCAGTTATTCTTAATCTTCAACGAATTAGTGGAAGGTTTAGACGCAAAAGGCTTAGACCATGCAACTGGTTTAGGCTGGATGATCGATGCATCTCACAACGTAAAAGATCCTTTAGAAGATCTATTACAATCTGTAGAAGCAATCATGTTAGCTTATGCACAAGCATTGTCTGTTGACAGAGTAGCTTTAGAGGCAGCTCGCGAAGCAAATGATGTTGTTAAAGCTCAGGAGATCTTACAAAACGCGTTCCGCACAGATCTTCGTCCTTTAGTGGCTGAAGCAAGATTACGTTCAGGTGCTGCATTAAGCCCGGTACAATTATTCCGCGATTTAAAAGTTCGCGAACAATTAATCTCTGAAAGAGGCTTAAAGACAGTAGCAACAGGATTATAAGCATGATGCAAGATAAAAGAAGCAAGAGACAAGAGCCGTACTGTGGTTCTTACTCTTACTTCTTTTATTCAATTTAAAATAAAGAGGTGTTAAATGGCACTCTTTGCAAGATCTTGTTTCTCAGTTCTTGCTTCTTATATCTAAAAAAATGGGGAAGATACCGGTAATTGCAGTATTTGATATTGGGAAAACCAATAAAAAGCTATTCTTTTTCGACGAACAATATAAGATCGTTGTAGAAAGAACGGCCCGATTTGAAGAAACAACAGATGAAGATGGCGATCCATGCGAGAACCTGGAATTGCTTACATCCTGGATTAAGGATACACTAAAGGAAATAACGAAACTTGAGAAGTTTGATATCAAAGGAATTAACTTTTCGGCTTATGGGGCAAGCTTTGTTCACATAGATGAAAGCGGAAAACCATTAACTCCTTTATACAATTATCTTAAGCCATTTCCTGAAGAATTAAAAGCTAAGTTTTATGCAGAATACGGAGGTGAACTTCAGGTATCTACAGATACAGCTTCGCCGGTTTTGGGTAACCTTAACTCAGGAATGCAGTTGTACAGGCTAAAACACGAAAAGCCCGAGTTGTTTTCAAAGATCAAATACTCATTACACTTACCTCAATATTTAAGCTTTTTAGTAGCTGGTGAGGCATATTCCGATATTACAAGTATTGGTTGCCACACCAATCTGTGGGATTTCACAAAGAACGATTACCATAACTGGGTTAAAAAGGAAGGTATAGCAGAGAAGTTAGCTCCTCTTTACCCTTCTGATGCGGCGGTAGAAACAGAAGTAGAAGGATCAACCCGTTATGTTGGTATCGGCCTTCACGATAGTTCTGCAGCTTTAATACCTTTCTTTACCAGCTTTCAGGAGCCATTTACCTTGATTTCTACAGGTACATGGTGCGTTACCTTAAATCCATTTAATTCAGAGCCTCTTACCCAGGATGAATTAAAATGCGATTGTTTGTGTTATATCAGTTACAAAGGCAAGCCAGTTAAGGCATCCCGCGTGTTTGCAGGAAATGAGCATGAGCAGCAAACAAAACGCTTAGCTGCGCATTTTCATAAATCAGAAGATTTTTATAAGCGCATTAAATACAATTCTGCAGTTATTAGCCGCCTGAATTCAAAAAATGAATCAGTGAAATTAGCATTAGATTCAGCGAATTTGGCGGTTTCTGCATTCGCAAACCGTGATTTAAGTAGCTTTTCTAATATAGAAGAGGCTTATCATCAGTTGGTTATAGATTTAGTGAGCTTGCAGACCGAGTCAACCAAGATGGTATTGAACGATACTGTTAAACGTATATTTGTTGACGGAGGCTTTAGTAAGAACGAAATTTACATGCAATTGCTGGCAGCAGCTTTTCCAGGTAAAGAAGTTTTTGCAGCATCGGTAGCTCAGGCTACATCACTTGGCGCAGCATTATCGATCCATAAACATTGGAACAAAAAATCGTTGCCAACTAATATTATCGAATTAAAGTTTTTTTCAGCATCACAGGAGTTAATACTATGACAGTTGGGTTGTTTGTACCCTGTTACGTAGATCAGTTTTATCCGAATGCCGGCATAGCAACATTACAATTGCTCGAGAAATTGGGCGTTAATGTTGAATTTCCACCTAAACAAACCTGTTGCGGCCAACCAATGGCCAATTCAGGTTTTTCGCATCTTACGGGTAACTGCGATGAGCTTTTCACTGAAAGTTTCGCGAAATATGATTATGTAGTTGCCCCTTCGGGCAGTTGCGTTTTACATCTTAAAGAACATCTTCATTCGAAGAAAGATCCGGCGGCAGCAGATAAATTACGTGGCAAGATCTACGAATTAGTAGAGTTTTTAACAGATGTACTTCAGGTAAAAAGCCTGAAGGCAAAATTTCCTCATAAAGTGGGTGTGCATCAAAGCTGCCATGGCCTTAGGGGATTAAAGCTTTCGCAAATGACAGAGTTGGTAGAACCCGGATTTTCAAAACCGGAATACCTGCTAAACTTCGTCGAAGGCCTTGAATTGATTAACCTTACTCGCAAAGACGAATGTTGTGGTTTTGGTGGTACATTTTGCGTTGCCGAAGAAGCAGTGTCTTCTAAAATGGGAAAAGATAGAGTAGCAGATCACGTAAATAACGGGGCTGAATATATCACCGGTGCCGACCTATCTTGCTTAATGCATATGGAGGGAATTTTGAACCGCCAGAAGAGCAAGGTGAAGGTGGTGCATATTGCGGAGATATTGAATAGCTAGCCTCAGCCCCCTATCCCCTTAACGGGGGGAATATATGGAGCTTAACAAGGGCGCAATAAAATATAAGTAAGAAGTTCCCTCTGTAGGGAATTCGACTTAAACTAAACATTCTAAAACACATGCAGGAAAGTCCTCTTCAGGGGATTTAGGGGCTTATGGAAACTAAACATTCTAACACCCATGCAGGCAAGTCCCCTTCAGGGGATTTAGGGGTTGACCACGCAGCATTATCATCCATCTTTAATAAGGATGAAAAGCGTGTTGACTGGCATGACGAGACGTTGTGGTTTGTGCGTTCTAAACGCGATAAGGCAGCGCATTCTTTGCCTGAGTGGGAGTTGCTTCGTGAAACAGCGTCGCAAATAAAACATAACGTTTTATCCAATCTAGATACTTATTTACAGCAGTTTGAAGCTAATGCCAAAGCCAATGGTGTAATTGTGCATTGGGCAGCAGATGCTAAAGAACATAATGAAATTGTTCATTCAATTTTAAAGAAGCACAACATTAACAGGATGGTAAAAAGTAAATCCATGTTAACAGAAGAGTGCCATTTGAATGAATATCTAAAGGAAAATGGGGTAGAGGTAATTGATACCGACCTTGGTGAGCGCATTGTGCAATTAGCAGAGGAGCCGCCAAGCCACATCGTTTTACCTTGTATCCACAAAAAGAAAGAAGAAATTGGCGACCTGTTTCATGTGCATTTGGGCACAGCAGCAGGCGAATCAAATCCTCAGATACTAACAGAAGCGGCGAGGCAACATCTTCGCGAATCGTTTTTAACCCGCCGTATGTCACTAACAGGCGTAAACTTCGCGGTAGCCGAAACAGGCGAGTTTGTGGTATGTACCAATGAGGGAAATGCTGATATGGGTTCGCATTTAGCGGATGTCCATATTGCGTGTATGGGTATTGAGAAATTAATCCCACAAAGAAAACATCTTAGCGTGTTCCTTCGCCTTTTGGCAAGAAGCGCAACCGGACAGCCGATAACCACTTATTCAAGTCATTTCAAAAAGCCGCGTCCGGGACAAGAAATGCACATTGTATTAGTAGATAATGGAAGGACTGTTCAGTTAGGCCGGGAGGAATTTCGTAACTCGTTGAAATGTATCCGTTGCGGTGCATGTATGAATACCTGTCCGGTTTACCGCAGAAGCGGTGGACACAGTTATCATAATGCAATTGCGGGGCCTATTGGTTCTATCCTTGCTCCAAACCTGGATATGAAAAAATATGCCGATTTACCATTTGCATCAACCCTTTGTGGCTCTTGCTCGAATGTTTGTCCGGTGAAAATTGATATTCACGACCAGCTTTATAAATGGCGCCAGGTAATTGTTAAGGAAGGCTATGTGAGTCCTGTTAAGGCAATGGGAATGAAAGCCATGGTGTTTACATTTGCCAACCCTAAGTTTTTTGCTTTCGCTGGAAAGGCAGGACGGATATTTATGAAGTATAGCAATAAATTAAACCCCTGGTATAAAGAGCGAGAAATGCCAGCCCCACCAAAGGAATCCTTCCGTGAGTGGTACGCGAAAAATAGAAGCAAGAGTTAAGAAACAGGAGACAAGTCAAGAGTTTGGAGTCAAGAGATAAGAGTCGAGAGTTTGAGGATTAGAGATTAGGCAGGATGCGCATTCTTTCATTCTATCCTTCTCCCATTCAATCCTTTTCTCATTCAATCATTAAACAAAATGAGCAGTCGCGAAAAAATATTAGCAGCAGTAAAAGCAAATAAGCCAGATTTGAGTCCATTGCCGGAAGTAACTATTCCTGTTTCGTTCGAGGGCTTGATAGAAAAATACACTCAGGTGGCTACAGGGATTGGAGCTAAAGTATATCAGGTTTCCAGTATTGCAGAAATTAAAAGCCTTTTAGCAGATTCCTTTGACTTGTCCTTAAGAGTGGTAACTTCTTTGGATGATTTCTCAGACATTGCCGAAAAAGATATCGCCAGTGTTGATCCACATACTTTAGAAAACGTGGAACTTGCTATTATAAGAGCAGAAATTGGAGTCGCAGAAAATAGTGCTTTATGGGTTCCTGAGGGCAATGTACCACAGCGTGTAGTGCCTTTTATCTGCCAGCATCTGGCTATTGTTGTAGCGAAAGACAAGATAGTCCCAACACTGCATCAGGCGTATGAAATTATAGGATCGTCAGACTACGGCTACGGTGCCTTTATTGCAGGCCCTTCAAAAACAGCAGATATTGAGCAATCGCTGGTATTAGGGGCGCATGGCCCTAGAAGCTTGTCGGTTTTTATATTAGGATAAAAAACTAAAAAATCTTTAAATGCCTTTGTGAATATCACAAGGGCATTTTTTTATGTGCGCCGGGCATGGCGATCGACTATAGGGAGATAGACTTTGCAATGTGGGATAATTGAAGAATTGAAAGGGAAATAGCTACGCTAGTCTCCTTTTTCATTTCTGTCAGAATTATAAAATGCTGGTCCATTTTATCCATAGTGAACACCTGTCCGGTAAAAATGGAACGTTTGTGCGGGTTTTCAATAGCCTTTTTAGGGTACATTTAAGTTAGCCTGTCGGGATTAGATGGAAGCCTCATTCTAAATCTAAAAGGTGAAATCAAAGGTATTAATGATAGCCTTGCAACAGAAGCAGTTAAACTGCCTGCTGGTACGTACGTTTTAAGAATAACAGAAGGAATTAAGGTTTTCACAGAAAAGATAATTAAACATTAAAGGGGGAGCTTGATAGCTCTCCTTAATTTAAAAAATCAAAATAAAGTAATGGCAATTTTTATCCGTTGCTGAATGTTAAGAGACGGTAGCCTGCCCATTAGCAGAAAATTAGGTGATGCAGGACAGTTCAGGTTGCGGATTGTTATATTTAGCCCTAAGTTTACTTATATAACCAATATGTTACAACCTTCCTTATGATAAATGTCGGCATTAATGCCGAATAATGGTTGTACAACTAACTGATTATAAGTGCTGATGAGAAACCTAGAAAAGTTTTCTGATGAAGATTTGGCCAGGCTGTTAGCCGAGGGGAATGTTTCGGCATTTGATGAGTTATATAACCGTTATTGGGACAAATTGTATAACTCTGCCGCAAAGCGGGTAGCAGAGCCAGAAATAGCTGAAGAAATAGTCCAGGACTTATTTACCAGCCTGTGGTTGAACAGGGCAAAACTATCTATCCGCACAACATTTAGCTCTTATGTTTATAGTTCTGTAAAATATCTGGTGTTTAACCATTATCAAAAGGAGAGTGTTAAAAAAGCCTATCACGAGTCTGTAGTGCATCAATTGGCGCCTTTGGACAATTCCACCGAAAATCAAATTGCCTACAACGACCTAAGCAGAACCATCGAAAAGGGGGTAGAAACACTGCCTTCCAAATGCCGCTCGGTATTTGAACTAAGCAGAAAAGAGTTTAAAAACAACAAAGAAATAGCTGCGCTTCTGGGCATTTCTGAAAAAACTGTTGAAAATCACCTAACCAAGGCATTGCGCAATCTTCGCCTTAATTTGAAAGATGTGATTTCAATTTCTGTCATCTTCACCCATTTCTTCCTATAAAATTTCCTTAAAAAAAATATTAACGAGTAGGGGATAGCCCTGCCCAACTACACTATAGTATCGATAACTAAGCTATAAGTTATTACAATGAAAAAACGCATTCCTACAGAATTGATTGATAAGTACCTTAAAGGTGTATGTTCTGCCGAAGAACAGGCGGAGCTTCATCGCTGGTATAATTCTTTTGATAGCGAACCTGGCCCTACTTCGTTCCTAAATGAAGATCAAAAAAAGAGCCTTAAAAAACGAATGCTGGATAAAATAAAGCAGCAAGCCGATATTGACGATGAAGGGAGGCGGCCCCCTATTGTAAAAATTTCAAGGCATTATTGGTATTCCGTAGCAAGTATTGCC
>CBIHNR010000210.1:0-8607 GCA_966211215.1 uncultured Pedobacter sp. | reverse complement strand
AATTGGAAGAAACTCCTTATACTACTGATGATGAAACAGTGGATGGAAGGCTTGCAAGAAAAAACGCGCCCATCCATAACAAATTTGCCTCAGTATGTATAAATAATGGCTTTACCGCCAGTATCAAGGCAGGAAAAAGAACAAATGTGGCTGCCTGAATAGTTAAATGCAGCTTCCAGTTATATAAGTCAGCCCTTAATTTTTCACGGCTCAGTCGTAAGCCATAAAAGAAAAAGATCAGGGATACGGCGTAACCGGAAATTTCTGTTAGCGAAAAAACACCTTCGCCAAGCCCTACAGAAGGATAAACCCAGGCCAATCCGATCATAGCTAACAAGCCAATGATGAAATAATCGAAGCCAAACCTGGCTAAAAATTGAAAAAAGCCGCTTACCAATCTCATGAGTTTTCAAATCTGCATAAAACTTAGCAGATATCTTAAGAATGAAAAATTCTTAAGCAAGAACAAAACACCAAGACAAAGCGCACATTTTCAGCACATTTATAAGAAAAATCAGTCCACAACAACACAAAAAAAGCCTAGAATTGGTATTTTTAGTTGTCAATCTATTAAAAAACTTCGCCTAGACCCTTATTTTTTTCATGGAACAACAATTTTTAGGTTTAAAAATTCACATTTTAAAAAAAATATCAATTTTTTGAAACTTTTATATTGCGGAAATCATGTTTTTAAAATCATTTTGCATAAATTTGCTGTAATTCATATTAAATAAACTCAAAAACGAATTTTTGACTAGATAATATGAACAAAACGATGCTTTAACAAAAGAAATTCTCATGCTAAACGAAAAACCAACAATTGTCGTAGTCGGAAATGGAATGGTTGGCTATAAGTTTTGTGAAAAACTAGTAGCAAAGACAGATGCATTTCAGATTGTAGTCTTTGGAGAGGAACCAAGGCCTGCTTACGACCGTGTTCACTTAAGTGAATACTTCAGCGGAAAGACAGCGGATGATTTATTGATGAACACGCTGGAATGGTACAACGAAAACAAAATCACCCTTCACCTGAACGACCCTGTTCAGGAAATTAACCGTGAAGCTAAAACAGTACATTCTTTAAAAGGCGCAGTTTTAAAATATGACTACTTAGTTTTAGCAACTGGTTCATCAGCTTTTGTTCCTGATATTCCGGGAGTTGAAAAAGAAGGGGTTTTTGTATATAGGACAATTGAAGACCTTGAGCTGATCTCCGAGTATGCTAAAAAAGCTAAAAACGGAGCAGTTATGGGTGGTGGATTACTTGGCCTTGAAGCTGCTAAAGCTTTAATTGACCTTGGAATCAAAGAATCGCATGTAATTGAGTTTGCCCCTCGTTTAATGCCAAGGCAAATCGATCAGCCAGGAAGTGCAATGCTTCAAATGAAACTGAAAGAGCTTGGCTTGCAAATTCACTTAAATAAAAGCACATCAGAAATTGCTGGTGACGGAAAAATCACAGCTTTAAACTTTGCTGACGATACTTCTTTACCAATCGACATGCTGGTAATTTCAGCAGGTATTCGCCCAAGAGATGAGCTGGCTAAATTAGCCGGGCTTGAAGTGGGTACCCGTGGAGGTATTGTTGTAAACGAACTTATGCAGACTACCGACGCCAATATCTTCGCGATCGGGGAATGCGCCCTTTACCATGGTATGATCTATGGGCTTGTTGCTCCAGGCTATGACATGGCTGAAGTGGTTGTAAGTACAATTACAGGCGGGGACAAGCAATTTCATGGCTTCGACATGAGCACCAAGCTTAAATTAATTGGTGTTGACGTTGCCAGCTTTGGAGATCCGTTTATCAACGAACCGGATTGCCGCACAATCGCCCTTGAAGATACAAGCAAGGGTGTTTACAAAAGAATCAACATCAGCAAAGACGGAAAGACTCTTTTAGGAGGGGTACTTATCGGCGATGCTGAAGACTATAACATGTTACTGCAAACCACTAAAAATGGACTTGCATTACCTCCAAACCCTGAAGATTTAATCTTAGGCGCAAGAGGTGGAGAATCTGAAGGTGGCGCTGGCGTAATGGCCCTTCCGGATGATGCATTAATTTGCTCTTGCGAAGCGGTAACTAAAGGCGCTATTTGCTGCAAAGTAAAAGACGAAGACGTTACCACCTTGGACGGAATTAAGAAAACAACCAAAGCCGGAACAGGTTGCGGAGGTTGCGTTCCGATGGTGAAGGACATTGTTAATGGCACTCTTGCAGAAATGGGTACCTATGTTAAAAATGTTATTTGCGAACATTTTGACTACTCCCGCCAGGAATTACTTGACCTTATTAAAATGAATAAGGTTAAAACTTACGACGAAGTTCTTGACCATTATGGAAAAGGCGATGGTTGCGAAGTTTGTAAACCTGCTGTTGCAAGTATCCTTTCCGGTTTATGGAACGACTTAATTGTTAAACAACAGCCAATCCAGGATAGTAACGACCGTTACCTTGCCAATATTCAAAAAGGCGGCACTTATTCAGTAGTTCCACGTATCCCAGGAGGAGAAATTACTCCGGAGAAACTAATTGTAATTGGCCAGGTTGCTCAGAAATACAACTTGTATACTAAAATTACAGGTGGACAACGCATCGACTTATTCGGCGCACACGTTAACGACCTCCCTGCTATTTGGGAAGAGCTGGTTGATGCAGGCTTTGAAAGTGGACATGCCTACGGTAAATCTCTAAGAACTGTAAAAAGCTGTGTAGGTAGCACATGGTGCCGTTTCGGATTACAAGACAGCGTTTCTTTCGCTATCGAAGTTGAAGAACGTTATAAAGGTATCCGCTCTCCACATAAACTAAAGGGTGGCGTTAGTGGATGTATCCGCGAGTGCGCTGAGGCTCAAGCAAAAGACTTTGGTATCATTGCTACCGAAAAAGGCTGGAACTTATATGTATGCGGAAATGGTGGATCAAAACCACAACATGCCTTATTAATTGCAGCTGATATCGACAAGGAAACTTGTATCAAATATTTAGACCGCTTCCTGATGTTCTACATCAAAACAGCCGATCCGCTAACACGTACGGCTACCTGGTTAAATAAAATGGACGGCGGCTTAAGCTATCTTAAAAATGTAATCATTAACGATAGCCTTGGCATTGCTGAACAATTGGAAGAAGAAATCCAGGGATTAATTGATTCTTACCACTGCGAATGGACGGAGGTTGTGAGAAATCCAGAATTAAGAAAACAATTCTCACACTTTGTTAACGCACCGGAAGAAAAAGACCCAACCGTTGAATTTGATTCAATGCGTGAGCAAATTAAAGCCAGAGAATGGTAGTGATCAATTAAGTGTTTTGATTTTTAACTTTTAAATTTTGACTAAAATGGAAGCTGAACTAGCAACGAACATAAAATGGATACTTGCCTGCAATGCAAGTGACGTACCTGAAAACGGTGGCGCATGTGTAAAATACGAAGACGAACAAATTGCTGTTTTCAACTTTACACGCCGTAACGAGTGGTTTGCAACACAAAACCTTTGCCCACACAAACAGCAAATGGTTTTATCAAGAGGCATGATAGGAAGTACTGGAGATGATTGCGACCCTAAAGTTGCCTGCCCTTTCCACAAAAAAACATTCTCATTAGCCACTGGCGAATGCTTAAGCGGCGATGATTATCAAATAAAAACATACCCAGTAAAACTTGAAGGCGACAAGGTTTATATAGGGATAAGATCAACAACTTGAAAGAGTTGCCATTGTTAAATATCGTTTCCCGGCAGAGATGCCGGGTTTTTTTTTTGTTTTTAGGCGAGGAGGGGATTGAGGACTGAGGTATGAGGTATGAGGCACCGAGGATCAGAGCTGAGGATTTCCAACAGGCTTCCGACATCAGACATCAGACTTCGGACATCCGACATCAAACTTCAGACTTCCGACTTCCGACATCCAAGTTCAAAAAACTATCTTTGGCATTCATTAAATTACGATGAGGGACATCACCCATAAACAAATAACACTAAGATCTGCAAGGGCAACCGGAATTATTTTTTGCTCTGCGGAAACCATCAATACTATTAAAGAAAACCAGCTGCCAAAAGGGAATCTTTTTGATGTAGCCAGAGCCGCCGGCTTTATTGGGGCAAAATTAACCCCTCAACTCCTTCCCCATTGCCATCCGGTAACTATCGACGGAATGGATTTCAAATTTGAGTTTCTGGACAAAGAATTACATTCTGAACAATTTCCTGAAAGCGTTTTTTCACGAAGTGGCATTGTAATCTATGGAGAAGCTAAATCCATCGGCAGAACTGGGATAGAAATGGAAATGCTTACAGCTGTAAGTGTTGCAGCCCTGGAAATTTATGACATGCTTAAACCTGTCGACACTCAACTGGAAATTGGACACATTAAATTACTGGAAAAGAAAGGCGGAAAAAGCGATAGAAAAAAATTCTTCGCAACCTCTCCTACCTGCGCTGTTATGGTTTGTTCTGATTCATGTTCAGAAGGCAAAAGGGAAGACAAAAGCGGGCTTTTGATCAAAAAAATGCTTGAAAAGGTTCGGGCTGAGGTAAAATATTACCAGATTTTGCCTGACGATAAAGCCTTAATACAAGAACAGATTAAAAACTGGGTAGCCGAAGACGTGCAATTCATTTTCACCACCGGCGGAACGGGCTTAGGCCCACGCGACAATACGGTTAGTGCAGTTAAGGAAATCCTGGAACGCGACGCAGACGGAATCACCGAAGCCATGCGTAGCTTTGGACAAATGCGCACCCCAATGGCTATGATGAGCCGCGGAGTTGCCGGCTCTATTGCACACACACTTATTGTTACCTTACCAGGAAGCTCTGATGGTGCCAGGGAATCGTTGGAAGCAATTTTGCCAGCGGTCTTTCACGCAAGAAAGATGATGAAAGGTGGGGGGCATTAAGCGGCGAGATATGAGGGATGTGGTGAGAGGTTTGAGGTTTCAGCGATGAGCAATTACCCTCATTGCTGACTGCTAACTGCTAACTGCTGACACCTGATACCTGACCACTAATACCTAATTGTCAAGAAACAAACTAGTATAAAATGATTGATTTCAGGGAAGCACAAAGTATAATTATCGAACACGCTAAAGGTTTTGGCACTGAATACATATCTCTCGAAGAGGCTGATAGACGCATTTTGGCTGAAGATGTTTTAGCCGATCGCGATTACCCACCTTTCAATCGTTCAGCCATGGATGGTTATACTTTTCGTTTTTCCGATTGGCAAGAGGGCATCCGAAATTTTCATGTCCAGGAAATTATTTATGCAGGAATGCAACCTTCCCGGAGTCTTGAACCTGGCGCTTGCTTTAAAATAATGACCGGAGCACCGGTTCCTGCCCCCGCAGATGTTGTGATCCGCAGGGAAGATTCTACCGAGGAAGACAACAGGGTATCATTTACCGTAACCGAAATCCGACAATTCCAAAATATTGCAAAAAAAGGCGAGGATCTGCAAAATGAGGAGGTTGCCATAAAATCAAATAGCATTTGCACTCCTGCTTTAATCAGCACACTTGCAACTTTAGGAAAAACTGAAATCCTTGTCAAAAAACTACCTTCAGTTGCTTTTTTTACTACAGGAAACGAAGTTAAGTCGATTTATTCTACCGTTAGCCCTTCACAAATACGCAATAGCAACGAATGGCTTATTAAATCGCTTTTAAAAAAATGGCTTATTAAACCTGCGCTGTACAAACATATTGCCGATGACCCAGACGAATTGGAAAGCAACATTCAAGAGGCTGCCAATTATGATATATTAATAATGTGCGGCGGGGTTTCAGCAGGCGATGCCGATTTTGTTCCAGGAGCCATGGAAAAAGCAGGCATCAAAAAGCTATTTCACAAAGTAGCGATCAAACCTGGCAAACCGTTTTGGTGCGGACTTATGCCTAAGGGCGGCTTGGTATTTGCCTTGCCGGGAAACCCATTTTCGTGCATGGTTACATTTAAGCTTTTTATCGAAACTTTCCTTTCAAATTCACTAGGTTTAAGAAATTCAGCGACACAAAACCTACAATTTGAGGGAAAAAGAGTAAAAAAATCCAATCTTGATGAATTCTTTCCAGTAAAAATCCAGGGGAAGCCTTCAAAACTTCAACCCACAACAATAAATGGCTCGGGAGATATCAGATTAGGGATAGATGCAGATGGCTTAGCCCATCATCCAAAAGAAAACCCCGAACTATTGCCCGGGGTTACACTCGATTTTTACAGTTTACTGTAAAACTTTTTTCTTAAAAGAAACCGCATCAGGAGAATCACTCAAATCTTTCATCAATTCAGCAAGCTTATCATAATCCAAAATCTTGATACTTTTACCTAAAGTGGTGATTATTTCGTCCTGAACCAAGTCATTTATAATCCTGAACACCGTTTCATACGTAGCTCCAGCGTAAGAAGCCAAATCTTGCCGGGTTAGTTCGATATCGATAAAGCCATCCACAGTAACACCGAACTTTTCCTGCAATGAAGATAAAGCCTGAGATACTCTGCCTTTTACAGGCATATGGGCCAGATTCCGCATTTTTCTCTCCGACTCCTGAAGTTCGTCTGCAAAAAACAACATCAATTGATACGTTAGTTTATGATTAACTCTTAATGTCGCTTCGAAAAACTCAATTGGAATATAGCAAACTATACCACTTTCCAAAGCCGTTCCCGAAACCGGATAATATAGATTATGCCCTAAGCCCCGATGGCCGATAATTGCACCTTTTTTTGCAAAACGGATAATTAATTCTTTATCTGGCCCCCATTTTTTATGAACTTTTACATTTCCTTCATATACAAAGTACACTCCGGTTACTTTATCGCCTTCTTTAAATATAACTTCACCTTTTTTGACGTGGAAATTTTGCCTATGTAAACTAAGCGCAGGCAGCCATTCTTTTAAGCATAGCTTACAAAGAAAGCATCCATCAAGGCTACACTCGTGTTTTGTCTTTTTCATTCCTTAAATAGATAATTAAATAGTCATCGATTTGAAAAGCCGTAATTTCTATAAACAAATCACATAAAAATTACAACTTCAGGTCATTCATGCCGCAGTTATGAATTGCATTGATTCAAATATCAATTGGCCGCAAATTGACATTTAGGTAAAACAGAGAAAAGAGACCTAAGAAACCACCTCTTTAGATAATATTTAAAGCAAAAAAGCTCATTTTTTTTCATGATTCACAACAATTTAAGATTTTTTTTGATTTTTTTTGCGAATAAACCCATCAAAACAGGCAAATAATTACAAAACATAGCATTTTAAAAATTGAAAATTCAACAATTTACCCACTTCAAAGAGATATATATTTAATAAATACCAAAAAAACCGTGTTTTGTATTAGACAAATCATATTAATTCGACTTTTTTCCATAAAAATTTGGGCTTTACACTGAAATAAGATAATTTTAACGTAAACAAGAAGAAAAAAACAAGACGATCGATCAACAAACAAAAAAGAATGCTAAAAAACCAGTAAAAAATCTCTAGAAAAGAAAAGCCCCGCCGGGAGGTCGCAGTCCAGACAGGGCAAAGTTTCAAGTGCTTTAACAAACTTAAAAAACCTATCAAATGTACAAAAAACTTATCACTTCACGGTTTTCGAAGACCTCGTTAACCGCAGCAGCAGTCGCAGCGCTATCTGTGACTAAAGTTTCGGCCCAGATTAGTTTGTCAGGACAACTAAGGCCCCGGGTCGAAGTAAGAGATGGATTTTCCAACCTTACACCCAACAGTACAGTACCAGCTTCTTTTGTATCACAAAGAACCCGCTTAATCTTTGGTTACAAATGGGATAGGCTTACTTTTGGAGCAACAGTACAAGATGTACGTGTTTGGGGACAAGACGCCTCAACCATTACCCCCGCCGATGGAAACAGATTAATGCTACATGAAGGCTGGGCAGACATCGTATTAGCTAACAAAGCTGATACCACTATTAAATTCAAACTGTTCGACAACTTATCGCTAAAAGTTGGCCGCCAAGAGTTAATTTATGATGACGCCCGCTTAATTGGAAACCTTGACTGGTTACAACAAGGCCGCCGCTTTGATATGGCCTTATTAAAAATTGTACACCATGGATGGCAAGTTGATTTAGGCTATGCCTATAATCAAAACGGTGAAGGACAATCAGGAACTCAATACACTCCAGGAAACGTTCCAGCTTTTGTGAAGGACAGCAACGGTAATTTAGTGCCGGTACCTGCTGGTGTTATTCCATTTGTTGGAGCAAACGGAAACAGTCTTCCTGCAGCATCTGGAGGAACAGCATCTTTGGCGAGCCCGGCAAACTCAAATGCGGGAAATGCCACCTATAAAAGCTTTACAAGCGCCTACATTGCTAAAAAGTTTAATCAAACAAAGGTTTCATTCCTATTCTTTAAAGACAACTTCGGCAAACATTCTCCATACGCCGCAGCAACAACCGGCACAGGATTTCTTTACGGACGCACATACAGCCCGAAAGAAACCAGCGACCGCTACACTTTTGGAGGTATGATTAGCCCAACATTTGGCAACGCTTCTGGATTTGGCAAGATAGCTGTTCAAGGAGCATTCTACCAACAACTGGGCGAAGACAGAGACGACAACGATTT
>CBIHNR010000209.1:0-8646 GCA_966211215.1 uncultured Pedobacter sp. | reverse complement strand
TACCTCTGCATCGGGAGATTCCTCCTATCGTCGAATGACGGCTGAATTCAGATAACTACCCTTGAATACATTTTATGTCATAGGTAATACTTACAACCTGAGTTCGGTTGTTATTATGGCGTTTCCATGCGGGCGGCGGCCTTTTTTTCGTCGTACATGGCCCTAACCTAAGGACTTAGGCCTCGGCAAACATTTTCTATGCCTGATCAGAGTATGAAAAATCATTTTTGGTGTCATTATGGTATCCAGTGCAAGGATAACATAGTACATCAGTATGGCAAAGCATCTTCATATCAGTATTTTGGAGCGGTTGCGTGATGGGGACGAAGCGGCTTTCAACGAAGTATACAATCAATTTAGCCCAGGCATTTACAACCTGGCATTCCGTTACTTACAGGATGCCGCTCAAAGCGAGGAAATTCTCCAGGAGACATTCATAAGCCTTTGGCTAAATAAGGAAAAGATAGACGTTTCCGGCGATCTTTGGGTGTATCTGTTTGTAATCGCTAAGCGAAAGTCACTGGACATTCTGAGAAATATCAAAAAGTCTAAAGTATTGCTGGAGCGTTTAACCGATGCCGCCGATGTACTTAGCAATTCTACCGAAGAAAAAATATTGGCAAAAGAGTTTCAGCGCTTGGTTGATGTAGTGGTAAACAGCCTTCCAGAGCAGCAGCAGAAAATATTCCGGCTTAGCAGGCAGGAAGGTTTATCACATAATGAAATTGCCGGCATTCTCAATATTTCTGCCAATACCGTTAAAAACCACATGGTTCAGGCTAATAAAACTTTGAAGTTTCGTTTGCAACATACACTACTGCTTACGGTAATTGCTAATATAATTGCAAATTTTTTTTCAGGGCACTAGTCCTGTTTGTAATTATCTCCGTTCCTGTATTAAATAATCAAACCGATTATTAAACCTAAAATAGTATGACTCCTGAAAGAATAAATCTTTTGGTTAACCTCTATTCTAAAAATCAGCTTTCGGCACAAGACTGTGAGGAATTATATGAATATCTGAACACCGTTGCGGGAAAGGACGATTTAAGATGTTCTGTGGAAGATGATCTTTCTGAGACTCTACCCGATTCCTTGAAATTTGAAAAAATCTTAACAAACATTCAGAAAGACCGGAGATATAAACAAGCAGCCCGGCTTCAAAGAGCCGAACTTTGGCCCCGGAGAAATTGGAAGTGGCTTTCGGTTGCAGCATCTCTGATAATTGTTGCTGGCTTATATTTTTTTCAGGCCAAGGATAAGCCAGGTAAGGTGATAGCTGAAAGCAGGGTTGAAGAGATCCAACCTGGTACAGTCAAAGCAATAGTTAATCTGTCAGACGAAAAGTCCGGGCAGTACACTACTATTGTTACACCCAAGGCTGCAGAGTACCATATTACACTACCCGATGGTAGTCGCGTTTGGCTAAATTCTCAATCGTCCATCAAATACAAAAATGATTTTAACGATGAGATCAGGGAAGTGCAAATGACAGGTGAAGCCTATTTCGAAGTTGCTAAAAATAAACATAAACCATTTTACGTGAGGGTTAATGACGTGAGCGTTAAAGTGCTAGGGACAAAGTTTAATGTCAATGCCTATAATGCCAACGAAGTTAAAACCTCTCTGCTAGAAGGCGCCGTTTCGGTGCAGTCTGCAAATAAGCCTGTCATTCAGCTAATTCCAGGACAGGAAATTATAGTGAAATTGAAAGAATCAATTGTAAAAGATACAGATACGGACATTTCTATAGCCTGGAAAGATGGCTATTTCTCTTTTCAGGGAGAGGATATCAGAAGTATAATGCAAAAGGTAGCTCAATGGTACGATATTGAGGTTGAATTTGATGAGGGTTTAACCAATGAGAAATTTGAGGGTACTTTTTCCAAAAGGAAGAATCTTTCAGAACTTCTACAAAGCTTTGAAACGGTCAGCTCGCTGCACTTTAAAACGGAAGGAAGGAGGATAACCGTAATGAAGTAGTTTTTAAAAAAAGTCAGGAACGTTTGCGCCGTTCCCAACTTTAAAAAATAAGGATACTGAACATTTGCGCTGTTCTGTATCACCTAATAGTCAGGTAAACTAAATCCAATAATTAATTTAAAACCTAACAGTCAAATGTATAGAAAAAATATTGCACTACCACAGTGCGGCTTCTCAGTTATTTTTCGGATTATGAAACTAACCGTTTTATTGTTGACACTTTCTCTTATTCAGGTAAGCGCTGCTACAAGGGGGCAGACAATCAGCGTGAATGCAGAGAATATTTCCTTTCGCGAATTGATATCTAATTTGCGGGGCCAAACCAATTTTGATTTTATTTATAGCGCAGAGCTTTGCCGACAGGAGAAAAGCTTTAGTGTCCATTGCCTGGATAAACCTTTGGAAGAAGTGCTCGAAACCTGCCTGAAGGAGAAATCCCTTTCATTCAAAATATCGGGTACCACCGTGCTAATATATAATGCGGCGGATGAGGCAAGGCAGCTAGCCATTACTGGTACAGTGAAGGATGATAAAGGAGAGCCTTTACCCGGAGTTTCGGTGAAAGTTAAGGGCCAAACTCAGGGGACATCTACAGGTGTAAATGGTTCTTTCAGGATTAATGTTCCTTCAGAAAACTCAATCCTGGTTTTTGCGTATGTCGGTTTTAAAACGCAGGAATTTCAGCTCAAGGGCCAAACAGAGGTATCTATAACTTTGGAACCCGAATCTCAGAGCCTAAATGAGGTTGTGGTGGTTGGATACGGTACTCAGCGTAAATCAGATATGACTGGTTCGGTAACTACAATTAAGTCGAGTGACATAACAGGGATCAGAGCCGGTAATGCTGCCGAGGCGCTTCAGGGTAAGTCAGGCCTCACTGTCGCTACTTCCGGTACTCCAGGTGCTGCTCCGGTTGTCAGGATTCGTGGTATCGGTACAAATGGTGACCCTAACCCATTGTATGTGGTCGATGGAATGATGACTAAGGATATCGTTTGGTTAAACCCGAATGATATTGATAATATGAGTGTGTTAAAAGATGCTTCCGCTACAGCTATCTACGGTTCACGTGGAGCTAATGGTGTAATTGTTATAACAACCAAGTCAGGAAAGTCGGGCAAAACCGTATTTAATTATTCAGCCACAGAAGGAGTACAGTATAAGATAAGCGACTATGACGTGGCAAACGGTACACAATATGCTCAACTGATGAATACTGTTGCTTCTTATACCAATGCGGCAGCACCATATTCCAACCCTGCACAATTCGGAAACGGAACCAACTGGATGGACGAGATTAGCCGCTCTGGAAAAATGCGTGAGCATCTATTTGGAATAAACGGTGGTTCAGAAAACATCAGGTATAATATTAGTGCCGGTTATTTGAAACAGGAGGGTATCTGGAATAATACAGATTATAACCGCTGGACAATTCGCGCCAATAATGAATATAAACTTAACAGCAAAGTAAAAATAGGGCATAACCTGGGCTTAAGTCTGGCAAATTCCGGGCAGGGGCCAGCTTACCGTAATATGCTGTCTCTATTAGGGGCTTCTCCGCTAATTACTCCGCAAAATGCTAATGGCGCCTGGAATTCGATGCAAAATTTGGATTTAATTAATCCCGTTGCAGAATTGGCCTTAAATAAGGAATATAATTTCAACGACCAGCGTTTCGTGGGCAGTGTATGGGGAAGCTGGGAAATTATAAAGGGGCTTACGCTTTTATCTAATCTGGGTGAAGATTATTATAATAATTACACCAGGCACCCGCAACCAGTCTATGATATAAACTCCTCGCATCAAAGGAACCTGACCAACAGGTTACGTGAGAGTTATTCCAACGGCAATACCTACATTTGGACAAATACCCTCACCTACGATAAAAAGATTTCCGATAAACATTATTTGAATTTACTTGCCGGTTATACTACCGAGCAGTCGAAAAATCGCGGACTGGGTGCTATTGGCCAAGGTTATACCGTTTACGACCTTGATTACTTAAGCTTATATTCAACTCCCGGTAGTACTGCAAACAAGACGGTTGAAACAGTGCAGCCAGGAAAATCCACCCGTATGTCCTATATGTTCAGAACGAACTATACGTTGATGGATCGTTATATGCTTACCGCTACCATGAGGGCCGATGGTTCTTCTAAGTTTGGCACCAACAATAAGTGGGGATATTTTCCATCTGCAGCACTTGGGTGGCGTATCTCAGAAGAAAGCTTCCTTAAGGACGTAAGCTGGCTAAGTAATTTAAAATTACGGGCAAGCTGGGGAGTAACAGGTAATGACAAGATCGACGATAACAGTGCGTATCCCCTCGTTGCTCAAAGTGATGAATTTCATGCCGTTATTGATGGCAAGGTACGGCCAGCTGCAGGGGTAATCAAAGCGTCTAATCCTGATATAAAATGGGAACGTAATGAACAGAAAGACCTTGGTTTAGAAATGGCCTTTTTGAACAACAAGCTTACCGCCGAGCTGGACTTTTGGACAAGAGATACAAAAGACCTTCTGATGTTATTGCCTGTAAAAGGCGGCTCCGTAGGTATTGCACCAACCTTTACCAACTCGGGTGCTGTGAGAAACACAGGATATGACTTTACCCTGGGATGGCGGGAAAATCGTAAGTCATTTAAATATGGTGCTTCTTTCACCGGAAGCTCATTTAAAAATAAGGTAACAGACTGGAAAGACACAAGGTCTGTCCTTTTTGCCGACTGGTGGATCTCAAACCAGAATAATGTAATCGAAGAAGGTAAGCCTTTGAATTATATATACGGATATAAAACTCAGGGGATATACAGATCTCAGACTGATTTAGATAACTGGAAAGCCTATGCAACGCAAAAAGGAAAGGCAGCTTATCATCCGGCCGCACAAATTGGAGATCCGATTTTCCAGGATATCAATGGAGACGGAACTATTAATGAAACTGATAGAACAGACTTAGGGAGTGTTTTTCCGAAATTTACAGGAAGTTTGAACCTGAACGCGGAATATAAGGGCTTTGATCTGACGCTTGATTTTACCGGAAGTTTTGGGGCTAAGATTTTGAACGCGATGTACAATTTCTATTCACAGCCTACTAATAATATGCATGTAGACTGGCTTGATGCCTGGTCTCCGGCAAATCCAAATGGCAATATGCCTCGGTTAGTTGCGGGTTCAATTGCGATGAATCAGTCCCTGGACCTAAATGTGTTCAGTGGGGACTATATTAAACTAAGAAGTTTAATGTTTGGATACACACTCCCTAATAGCCTTCTTTCCAAAGCAAAGATTAATAAAGTACGGCTGTTCTTCACGGGGTCTAACTTGTTGTATTTTACTAAATATAAGGGTTTTACACCCGAGATAGTTAATGGTATGGATGCGAACTCTTATCCGATGTCTGGAAGTGCACAATTTGGCGTTAACGTAACCTTTTAGTTAAAAACCTAAGAAAATGAGAAATTTAAAATTAATTATAGCTCTAGCTAGTATCGGCTTGATGTCCTCATGTAAAGATTATCTGGAGGTTACACCCCAGGGCCAGCTTACTAAAGACGTATTTTTTTCAGATGAGAATAGCATTGATCTCGCATTAAACCGGGTTTATTCATCCGTAAACTGGCGGTTTTTCCGCCTCGGAACCATGTATTTTACTTCACACGAGTTTGGGTCTGATGATGTGAGAATGAATACTGCTGATGCTAACTTCACTTCCGCAAACAATTTCAGCAACTTGCCAAACAATGTTTATTTGGAGCGTTTGTGGGGACGCTGGTATGAGTATCTTAACGACTGTAACCAGGTACTTGAGCTGACAAAAAAATACAACAGCGTACAAGCGGACAAATACAGTGCGCAGGCCCGATATTTTCGTGCCTACTATCATTTTGACCTCATTAACGTTTTTGGTGAAGCCGTGAAGCGAGATCATGTACCTAGTCCCGAAGAATATAATATTCCGAAAAGTTCACAGGAAGAGTTGTATGCACTGGTAATACAAGACTTGGAATATGCTATCCAGCACTTGCCAACCCGCAGTGAATGGGGAGCAGCCAATAACGGGCGTGTTACAAAAGGCACAGCCAAAGGCTTACTAGCAAAAGTATATCTCTATAGGCAGGATTATGCCAATGCATACAAATGGGCAAATGAAGTGGTTAACGTGGACAATGAGTATTCTCTTGACCCAAATTACCGAAACCTTTTCTCTAAAGAGGGTAAATACTCCGTAGAAAGCATGATGCCAGGCCATTATATTTATCAAAATATTGGTGGCCGTCTCCGTAACCCATATGTTGAATTTCAGGGGATTCCAGGTTCGGGGATAGGTTCTGCAATTTTTACGCCTTCGGATAATTTGGTTAATGCATATGAAACGGGCGATCCGCGTAAGCAGGCCTCGATATTCTCAAGAGGAGACCAGATAGAAGGGTATACCGGTACAATAAATTGGGCAAATGGATTTAACTATGCAAACCGTAAGGTAATTTTTCCTGCCGGCCCATGGCCAGATGCTGATTTCTTTAAACAGGAATTGAACCTTCCGTTCCTTCGCTTTGCCGACATCGTATTGATTTTTGCTGAAGCGGCTAATGAATTAAATAAATCAGGTGAAGCGGTTGATGCCTTGGAAAAAATCCGCTTCAGGGCTCGTGGTAACCAAACATTTGAGGTAGCTGGCGTATTGCCGAAAATTACCACCACAGATAAGGCCGCTCTCCGTGAAGCTATTTGGAAAGAGCGTCGGATTGAGTTAGCATTAGAAGGTAACCGCTGGTTGGATCTTATGCGTTACGAAAAAGTAGTGCCTAACTACGCTACAAGCCTGCTACATGGCCTCGGAAAAACAAATTTTGTTTATGCAAAACACAGTAAGTTCCCTATACCATCCTTGTTTATAGCCAGTTCAAATGGCGTGTTAGTGCAAAATGATGCCTGGAAATAAATAAATTCTATAAGTTGCCGGAATTCTGGTTCGCGCCTGATTGTCCGGCAACTTAATTTCCAGCAGTAAATACTACCTGGAGGAAGAAAAAAGCCGCATTTTCAATTGCTTTAATGTTACTAAGGATGCGTAAAGGTTTTTGGGTGGGGAGCCCAGGGAGTTTTGCGTCGTTGATGTCTCCACTCCGAAAGGAGTCCTTAGGACCAGCCACTTAATTTAACAGCTCGATGTCCGCCCGGATAAATAAGATCCATTACAAGCGTTTCAATGCGAGATATAAACGGGCATAAGACTTAAAAAAGAACTGAATTGTCACAAAAGTATACTGAAACTTCATGAAATTGATAATTTTGTTGCTCAACGGATTATCTTTAGATTAAACAAGACATTCGGGATATGATTAATTTGGAAAAGGATAGGTTATAAAGAGATTGCGGAATGATCCATTGTCATTAGAAAAAACGAATAATAGTAAAATCTAAACAATATTTCGGGAATCAACTCCTATTTATATATATATTCACAACAAAAGTTACTTACATGACATCATTTGACAAATTGAAAGAGCTGGTGGCAGCTACAGAAGCAGATGCAACTGCATTTTACGAAAAAGGAAATAAAGCTGCTGGAACACGCCTTAGAAAAGCATACCAGGAAATTAAAGTGCTTGCTCAGGAGGGACGCGCTGAGGTGACTGAGCTAAAAAATAGCGAAAGCAAATAATATTCAAGAAATTGTTTTGGGGGCTGTCAATTAAATTTGGCAGCCTTTTTCGCTTATAGCCTGAACCTCAATTCGATTGCCCTTCCAATGGCCTGAATTAAAGCAGCATCAATGTTTTCTTCTGGCTCATCTAAAGCCCAGCCTTTAGCCCCTTTGATAAGGTCCAAACTCTGTCCCTGCAAAACAATAGGAATCCTGGTAGTAGCCTTTGTAATCGGCTCTTTATTGGCTACTTTAAAATTGTAGTCTTTGTCTTTAAATGTAATTCTTAGAGGCATTCCCATAGTTAGAAGATATCTTTTGATGAAGATAAAAAAAGCTGTTGGCCACTATCAGAAAAATCTTCACTTCATGAAATATTTTTTGTTAGCAAGCATACTGTAAATTAACGCTAAAAAAATTAGTATTTTATTTGTGTTTGAAAAAAAATAAAAGAGAGGTATGATGGACATAAGCCATTAGTCAGTAAGGTGAAAACCTGGATAAAGCGAAAAAGCGAAAAATGCTTATTCGAGCCAGTGTTTTTTTGAATATAAAATTTTGACGGCTGTTGTATTAACCTATTTTTTTAGTTTTCAACCTTATTGAATTTCCAATAACAACAACATCAGAAAATGCCATTGTCAAAGCGCCAAACATTGGGTTTAGCAAGCCCATCGCGGCTACAGGGATAGCAACGATATTGTAAAAGAATGCCCAGAACAGGTTTTGTTTGATAGTAAGAAGTGTATGCTTACTGATTTTGATGAGTTGTTCTGCCGAAGAAATATCGGTCTTTAAAAGTACAACATCTGCAGATTGAATTGCAATATGGCTGGCATCGCTCATGGAGATGCCCACATCAGAACTAGTTAAAGCCGGTGCATCGTTTATGCCATCGCCCATCATTGCTGTATTTCCCCGTTGTTTCAATTGGTGGATAATCTCCAGTTTTTCGTCAGGTAGTTTTTCTGAGTAAACTTCTTCAATGCCTACCTCGGCGGCAATAGCCCTGC
>CBIHNR010000208.1:0-8723 GCA_966211215.1 uncultured Pedobacter sp. | reverse complement strand
CTCGCTTTACTCGTCCGTTATTAACATATGAAAGAGCTTCAAATAATGCCGGGAACCGGTATCCTTGCTGGAAGGTAAAACGGAAATTATGATTCTCTATAGGTGTAAGCACCCCTGCCAAACGCGGGGTAAATTTAGGATCAAACTCAGGGTTGTAGTCAAATCTAAGCGACCCGAATAGTTTAAGCTTCTCGTCAAACAGAGTTTTGGTTACCTGAGAAAAAGCTCCTACCTTTTTATAATACAAGTTGTCTCCAAATGTGCCGTCAGCCAGTGGTGTGTTGCGGTCATTTATAGGGCGGGAAAAATCAACGAAATTATTTCCATCGGGAATTACCTCATATATACGTGCATCAGCTCCGACAAGCAAGTCGAATACCTTAACTTTTTGAGATAAATCCCACTGGGCCTCGGTATGATACATGCGGCTTTTTTGAACTAAAGCAGCACCGCCAGTCTCAGGAGCGTTAGGAATAGAGCCAGATTTGATATCCCAATTATTCAAACTGATAATTTTCTTCTTTAATGCATCAAATTCAGGTGTTCCAGGTTTAACTCTGCTTGCATCCGACCTTTGGCGAGCATACTGAGTTGCTGCCGCTAAGTTTGAGGAAGTTAAACCACCATTATTCATGCCATATTCATTCAATGCATCTCTAAATTTAGTGCCCCAACTTGCAGGAGTTTTAATATCAGATGCACCTCCGCTATATAAATCCAGATTATCAGCCAAAGGTTTAACATTAAACGAGTCTCCCGTATCTTCCTGGGAAAGGTAACTGCGCACCACGAAGTTTGCGCCCTTTAATTCCAACTTATGATTCTGTACCACCACGTTATCTAGTTGAATTTTATTTCCGCGTTGAAAAACACCATCCATTTTGCCAATGCGATAATCGTAAGATAGCTCCAGATGATCATTTAAACGATAATGTAAAGAGGCATCAAATTTTACGTTGTCAATTTTTGGCGAAACCAAATCTGTTTCCCAATATCCTGTGCGTGCAACTCTGAGGCTTTTTCCAGTTTGTCCATTAATTGTGAGCCCTCCGATAGACACAACGTTACTTCCAGCCAAGGCATCATCACCATACTTGTTCCAGCCATCAAAAGCAACATTGTATTGTCCATTTAACTCAGGATAAGACTGATTGGCACTTTTTAGAAAGTAGGGATTTTGATCAAGGCGAGTATTAGATCTCCAGTCAATCCCTTGCATATAACTACCGTTAATTTTGAAGGCAAATTTATTTTTAAAGGCTTTCGCATAACGAAAAGCAGTTTCAGTTAAGCCGCTTGCCTGATAATCGAAGCCATCTACGTGGTTAAGGCCGGTTCTTTGGTAAACACTTAACCCCTGATAATAAAAAGGACTTTTAGTTAATAGGTTAGACATCCCATTGATGGCGTTCATGCCATACAAAGCAGAAGCAGCGCCTGGTGTGATTTCAATACTAGCAATGTCTAACTCGGTAGGGCCAATAGCATTACCAAGCGGTACGCCTAAAGTTGCAGCTTGCATATCCACACCATCAACTAGTTGCATAAAACGGAAATTATTGGGAATGTTAAAACCGCGGGTATTGGGCACTTTGAAAGTTAAACTAGATGTAGTCATTTGAACCCCTTTAACATTCTCAAGCGCATCATAAAAGCTTGGTGCAGGGCTCTCTCTGATTGCCCGTATATCTAATTTTTCAATTGCCACAGGAGATTTCAGTATACTTTCTGCAACCCGGGAAGCTGTTACTACTACTTCTTTCCCCAAAATTGTCTGAGTAACTAATGAAATATTAAGCTTGGATTGCGGGCCGGTCACCTGAAATTCTTGTGATTGAAATCCAATGCTAGTAAACACCAGAGTGAAAGGGTATTTAGCACGGGTTTGAAGGCTAAAATTACCTAATGCATCTGTTGCGGTTCCAGAAACTGTTCCTTTAACCTGAACACTAACACCTTGTAAAGGCTGTCTGGTGTCCTGGCCTATAATATTTCCCGATATTAAAATAAGATTGTTTCCCTGCGCCCTTACCTGCAAATACACGAACGACAGCAGCAATAACAAACTACTTTTAAAGATGTACTTAGTTGCTTTTGTAAAAAGTCTCATTTTTTTGTGATTAGAAGAATAAAATTGAATACTGTTAAAATATCTATAACCTATTTTTTATATACCCTATAGAAAGAGTAGGCAAAGAAACGGATTGAAATTCTATTTGTCAAGGATTAAATGAGAAAACTATAGACTAAGTAGACTATTAAGTTTCATCATGACCATGAAATACCTTACTCGGTTAACTGTCCAGGAATGTTAAGTGCAGTTTTGGGGAATTGTATACGGGAGCCGGAACGACCTATAACTATCGTGTATTGAGGTAATAATATCGGAATAAAGAGGAATGAAGTTAAGTTTTCCTTTGAAAACCTAATTTCATTCCACAGCTGCAAAGGCGCTCGCTGTTACAGATTTTACAGCTTCATCCATTTGGTCGAGCACCAAACTAACTAACGGCAAATATTGTACGCTTTCTTCTGCGGGCAGGCTATTTATCAGATACATTAATCCTTTCATACTGGCGACAGGACCACTAATTTGATGGGACAGCACCTGGGCTAAAGACTTAAGGTGGGAATTTTGTGCGTAATACTTTTCCATAAGCATGGAATCAGATCTAATGATAGTTTTTTGCTCATTAACCAGATTTAAGGCTATACGAAGTTCCATAAGATATATAATATGAGAGGTTAGCATTTTTAGGGTTTCAAGTTGGTAGATGCTTAATTCTCTTGGCTGTTTATCAATAACGCATAAGGTTCCAATATTTTGCCCTTGGCGGGTTTTGATGGGCATACCTGCATAAAATCGCACGTGGGGTTCACCTTTTACATAGGGATTAGACGCGTACCTCGGATGCCGACTCGCATCTGTAATTACCACTAAACCATTTTGATTAATGGTATCCGCGCAAAAAGACTCACCTTTGGCTGTGCTTTCAAACCCTAAACCCGTTTGGGCCACAAAGACCTGCTTATCCTGTCCGATAAGTGAAATATAAGCAACAGGCGTATCACAGACACGTGCAACCATTTGAACCAAATCCTCAAGGCTCTTTAAATTACTTACGTTGTTCAATTGATAACGTTGAACTGCAAGCAAGCGCTCGCGTTCCAATTGATTTATAATTGCGTTATCAATTGTTAAGGTTTGGTAATTCATCATACATTATTGTTATGCTAATAAAGAGTATTTTTTGAAGCATTACAAATTTTCGAGATTATTTTTTTACAATTTGGGGTATTTTATCCCCTTCCCCACTCTCACCCCATTATAGTTATTTGCGATTTGTTTTAACTATTTATCAACATTCTCATTTACTTGTTAAAAATCTCGCAACACTACGTAATATCTATTAAAAGAACAGCAAAAATAGATGTTTTGAATTTCAATACCCTTTTTCCATCTTTCCACAAAGAGAACAAAGTGTAGCCTTTTTCGCCACTTGATATTTTACTGGCACGAAATTTATAAGCACGTTATAAGTTACAATATACATCAGAGATAGCATTCTTCGTGTTTGAGCCGTTGTGTACACTTTAATTAACTTAATTGTATCCTTTTAATTTCTTCAGCGTAAAAGACCATCGAATAACGCGAAAACAGGATTTATGAAAAAGAAAAAAAACTTAAAAAAAGACTACCGACCTGTAGTTACAGCTAAAAAACATTGGATTGTTTACATCTTTCCTACTCTTTTTGTTATTGCCGGCTTAATTTTATTAAATGGCGAACAACCTTTTAAACTAGCGGGGCTAGCTGTAACGCTTTTTGGCTTTTATCAAATCCTAAGTAAAGCAAGCGAAAAATGGCATTTAACTGATCAGCATTTAATTATTGAAAAAGGAATTCTTCCTGGATTAAAGAAACAGCACGAAATATCCGTTCAAGACATTTACAAAACACATTCTAATAAAACTAAACTTAGCAAGTACTTCGGAGACCTGGGGCATATTACTACACGCAGGCGCTCAGATGACTGCACTGGCTTAAATCATTCTAACATTGCAAATCCTGAGTTATTCTCCAGAGAGCTTCAATTGAGAGTTCAAAAACTACCAAGCCATAATCTCAATCAGGTTTATGAACTTAAAGAAAAAGGTGCCATTTCAGAAAAAGAATACAATCTAATTAAGTTGGGTTATGTTACTCAGCAACACCTTTCAAAACTTTAATATTTTTAAAACACAAAATAGAAAAGGCCTCCAATGTGAGGCCTTTTCTATTTTTGTTTAATTACTTTGCATTTTATTATAAACTAACATGAATAAAGTCCGCTGGGGAATTTTAGGGGCAGCCAAAATTGCCATTGAGAAAGTAATACCTGCAATGCAGCAAAGTGATTTGTGCGAAATAGTGGCAATCGCCTCCAGAGATGCCGATAAAGCCGCAAGGGCTGCTTCACAACTTGACATTCCTGCATACTACGATAACTATGAACAACTGCTTCAAGGCACAAACATTGATGCAGTTTACATTCCATTACCCAACGACATGCATGTTCCCTGGGCGATGAAAGCCTTAAATCATAACAAGCATGTATTGTGCGAAAAACCAATCGGTTTAACGAGCCAGGAAGCTTTGAACCTATTTACCCACTCTCAAAAACATCCTTATCTTAAATTGATGGAAGCGTTTATGTATAAATTCCATCCACAGTGGATAAAAACCAAACAACTTGTAAATGAAGGTGCTATTGGAGAACTGCGAACAATTCAGGCGTTTTTCTCGTATTTTAATAATGACGCCGGCAATATTCGTAACATTTTAGCTTCCGGTGGAGGCGGGCTAATGGACATAGGCTGCTATTGTATTTCGCAATCGAGGTTTATAACGGGCAAAGAACCGCTAAGGGTGCATGGTATCATTGATTACGACCCAGTTTTAAAAACAGATAGAATGGCATCGGCTACTCTTGACTTTGGGGGAATTACTTCCACATTTACCTGCTCGACCCAGCTTAATCCTTTCCAACGTTTTCACATCTTTGGAACCAATGGTAGCATTGAGGTTATCATTCCGGTAAATGCACCACCCACAGAAGCCACCAAAATATTGCTTCATAGGAAAGAAGAAACAGAAGAAATATTTTTTGAGCCGGTTAATCAGTACGCACTTCAGGCCGAAGCACTTTCAAAGTCTATTATTAATAATACTGAAGTACCGCATAGCCTTGAAGATTCAATTAATAACATGAAAGTTATTGAGGCAGTGGTAGAGAGCAACAGAGCAGGAAAATGGATAAACATAATATAAGATAAAAATATAGATGGACAACCCACAAACAGAAACAGCGGAAGACTAATCTTCCGCTGTTTCTGTTTTATTTCCTTAACGGCTTATCTTGTATAATTTGGAGCTTCTTTAGTTATTGTAATATCGTGCGGGTGGCTTTCACGCATACCGGCAGCGGTAATTTTTACAAACCGAGCTTTTTGAAGATCTTCGATAGTTGCAGCTCCGCAATAATGCATTCCGGCGCGTAAACCACCAACGTACTGGAAAATCACTTCTGCCAAAGTTCCTTTATATGGCACGCGGCCAACTATACCTTCGGGAACCAGCTTGGTAACCACATCGGTTTCATCCTGGAAATAACGGTCTTTTGAACCTTTTGCCATAGCCTCTACCGAGCCCATGCCCCTGTATGATTTGAATTTACGGCCTTCATAAATAATTGTCTCGCCCGGCGACTCTTCAACACCTGCAAACAATGAGCCCGCCATAATTGAACTAGCTCCCGCTGCTATTGCCTTAACAATTTCACCTGTTTGCTTAATACCACCATCTGCAATAACCGGAATGCCTCTGCCTTCCAATGCCTTTGCACACTCGTAAACTGCATACAATTGCGGCACTCCTACTCCTGCAATAATCCTTGTTGTACAAATTGAACCAGGGCCTATACCCACTTTAACAGCATCAGCGCCTGCATCGGCTAGCGCGATAGCAGCTTCTGCGGTGGCAATATTTCCCGCAATTACCTGCAAATCCGGATAAACAGACTTTATCATTTTCACCATGTCTATCACGCCTTTAGAATGTCCGTGAGCTGTATCAACAGTTACTACGTCCACTCCTGCCGCAACAAGAGCAGCTACCCTATCCATATTTTCAGCTAAAACCCCAACAGCAGCCCCTACACGTAAGCGGCCATGCTCATCTTTACATGCCTTAGGGTAATTCTTGAATTTTTGAATGTCCTTGAATGTTATTAAGCCTATAAGCTTACCACCACCATCTACAACCGGAAGCTTTTCAATCTTGCAATCTTGTAATATTTCTTCAGCTTGAAGCAAAGTAGTTCCTTGCGGGGCAGTAATTAGGTTATCTTTGGTCATTACTTCAAAAACACGGCGATTGCCATCTTTTTGAAACCTTAAATCGCGATTGGTAATAATACCAACAAGCTTATCTTCAGAATCGACAATTGGGATTCCTCCAATGCGATATTCCTGCATCATTTTAAATGCATCACTTACCAAAGAATCCTGATGTAAAGTAACAGGGTCTTGAATCATCCCACTTTCAGAACGCTTAACTTTGCGTACCTCTTCCGCCTGTTGCTGAACAGTCATGTTTTTATGAAGGATACCAATACCACCAGCCTGTGCTATTGCTATAGCCAAATCTGCTTCAGTAACAGTATCCATAGCTGCAGAAACAATCGGAACGTTCAAACGAATCTTTTTAGTAAGATACGAACGGGTATCTACATCACGTGGAAGGACTTCAGAATAAGCGGGGATTAATAAAACGTCATCATAAGTTAAACCTTGTGCGACGAATTTTTCTGGATCAAGATGCATGCAAATAAAATTTATTATTTGCCGGGCAAAGATAGTTGTTTATGCTCAACTGACAAATAGTTTATCCATTAAAAATGTCAAAACAGCCTTATACCGTAAAAATTAACACCGATTTTACATATTGATTAAAATCGAAAGGCCTTATTTAGTAAAAAAGCTGCCAGTGGCAGCTCTGAGTTCTTATTTTGAGGCTAAAGTTATCACTCCACATCCGATTCTACTTCCTGCATTTCCAGTGGGTTGCGTAACAAAATCATCGACGCCATCATGAACAATTATGCCTTTGCCAACAACATCATTAGAAGCCCCGGTTCCTACAGACCATTTGTCAGTATCCAGCTTTAGCATTCCTTTACCGGTGTTATCCAGCTTAACATTGCCAATATCGCCCAGATGAAACTCGGAACTACCCCATTTTCCATGCCTACTGTTTGTTGGGTTCCAATGGCCATGTGCCCCATTTCCTTCATTACTGCAATCTCCATGCTCATGAATATGGACAGCCACCGTTTGATTTGCTTTCGACGGAAAGTCGATCGAAAGATTCATTTCGACCTGGCCGCCCTTTTGAAGGAAAACAATGCTACCACTTCCGGGGAGCGCCGACTTGGTTGCGGAAATGCTGGCTGATGCAATTTTCTTACTACCGCCTTTTAGGCTGGTGCAAGATGCTAAGCCAAATGAACAGGTTAGCAGCCCTAATACTACTTTTTTACTTAATGCGCTTGTTAACATCTCTTAAGTTTTAATCAATTTCTATAACACAAAAAAACTTACTGTGTTCAAATCTTTATAAATTAATTAAAACAAACAAAAAAAGCCCGCTTTTGGCAGGCCTTTTTGATATCATATTAAGAACTAAGGTATTTGCGGTGATAATTCCTCGTCGTGCTGGCTTAAATCTAACCCTGCTTCTTCCTCCTCTGGGGTAACCCGTAGAGGGCTGATTGCGTTGGTTACCAATAACAATACGTACGATCCTACAAATGCAAATACAGAAACTACTATTAAAGCACCGATATGAATAAAGAATAACTTTGTCTCACCATAATACAAACCGTTACCGGTTGTATTTGCCGAATTTACGTTCTGGCTGGCGAAAATACCGGTCATCAGCATTCCCATCATTCCCCCTACACCGTGGCACGGGAATACATCTAATGTATCATCAATGCTAGTACGAGACCTCCATATCACAACAAGATTACTTACAACAGCTGCAACAATACCAATAATTAGAGAGTGAGATACTGTTACGAAACCAGCCGCAGGGGTAATTGCAACTAAGCCCACAACGGCTCCAATACAAGCTCCCATTGCTGAAGGTTTTTTACCTCTAAAAATATCGAAGAAAATCCAGGCCATTGCCGCGGCTGCAGACGCTGTAGTTGTTGTACCCAATGCAGTTGCTGCCAGAGTATTAGACCCTACGGCCGAACCAGCATTGAATCCGAACCAGCCGAACCATAGTAAACCTGTACCTAAAATTACATAACTAACACGAGCTGGAGTATGGTCTGGTTTTGCACGTTTTTTAAGGAAAAGCGCAGAAGCTAAAGCGGCCCAGCCTGCAGACATGTGTACTACCGTACCTCCTGCAAAATCAAGCACTCCCTTTTGGAACAAAATCCCATTTGGATGCCAGGTTGCGTGGGCGAGAGGCGCATAAATCACAATCATAAATAAAGTGATAAAAATAAGGTATGAGTTAAAGCGAATACGCTCAGCAAATGCTCCAGTGATTAGTGCGGGTGTTATAACTGCAAATTTCAATTGAAACATCGCAAACAATACAAGAGGAATTGTTGGTGCCAGAGGCCAAACCTGGTTTCCGATCATACCTTTCATCATAAAAAAGG
>CBIHNR010000207.1:0-8795 GCA_966211215.1 uncultured Pedobacter sp. | reverse complement strand
AAATGCCTCGCTGGTATATCCAAACCATTGCATTGGCAGCTTTCGCTTTTGGCACGCTAACAATAAGCACAAGCATACATGGCCACTTTTTTCCGTACGGGCTAATTAGTTGCCTTATTGCTGCTCCACTCTATTATCTGGCAGTGAAGGATAGTCTTCAAAATAAAAACATTTTTTATCTCTGCTGTGTGCCGCTAAGCATTATTATCATCTTATCATCGCTTCTGGTAAAAATCAGCTATGATGAAGGTATGATGCTTATTATCACGCTTTTCGTAATTGGAAGTATTTCCTTCCAAATCAATCAAATTATCACAATTAGCAAGAAATGGAATGGAAAATAAGCTAAATAGCCTTCTCGAAAAAATTCTGCAGCAACAGCCAGATTTCAGCTTCGATAGAAATAAAATTGAGGAAGAAATCGAAAGTAAAAGTACCATCTTTTCGCATATTGGAATAAAGTTACTTTCTATTATCGGAGGGATTTTAGGTTCAGGCTTCTTCTTAGGATTCCTTGCATCAATCGTTTTCAATTCATCCAAAGGCTGTATCATTTTCGGCTCCCTTTTTATTATTGGCTCAGTTGTTATTCATAAAATAAGCCAGAGCATTTTGCTAGACACAGGCATCATCTGCCTCTATCTTGTCGGTGGGCTTTTATTAGGCTACGGGCTAAATAGCGAACATATTGGCGACAATGGACTAGCATTTATCGCATTGGTGATTTCCATAACTGTTCTATTTCTTTCTCGCGGTTTTATGCTCGCGTTTTTGTCGCTGCTTATCGCCAATAGTGCCTTGATGTCCTTTATCTTCATTAACAATGCCTATAACCTTCTTCACCTTTATATGCTGTATGTCACCGTAGTTTTTTCGCTGCTTACCTATTCTGAAGCGAGAATTGTTTCTCAGAAAATGGAAATAAGCAGGTTATATCCCCCCGTCCGCAGCGGCTTTTTGATCACGTTCATCTTTACCTTATTAACCTTCAGCGAAAGCTATGTTTTACGCGATAGAATGCAGTTTCCGTGGCTTTCATCGATTCTGTTAATCATATCTATCTTACTGGTAATAAACCACATATTAAATTCATTTAAAGTTGATAAGCCCCAAATAAAGCTTGGTTACTACCTGATAAGCGCGTGCATATTACTCCCGGAAGTTTTCGCTCCGGCTATTCTTGGCTCGTTATTTATCATTCTGATAAGTTTTCATTACGGCCACAGAACGGGATTTTTCACCGGTATCATTGCACTCATCTACTTTATCAGCCGCTACTATTACGACCTTAAACTCTCACTTCTGGTAAAATCGGAGATACTTATGGCAAGCGGACTACTTTTTATCATTGTCTTTTTAGCACTAAAAAAATATTTATTGAAAGATGAAAACCAGGAACCTGATTATACTGCTTAACCTATTCTTGCTATTGGGATATATCAATTGGTCTGTAATGAGCAAGGAAAAAACGCTTGCCGAAGGCAAACTTGTACTGCTTGAATTGGCACCGGTAGATCCGCGTTCTTTAATGCAGGGCGACTATATGCGGTTGAATTATGCTATCTCCAGTGATATAAAAACTGATGAAATCCCTAAAAGAGGCTTCTGTGTTGTCAAATTAGATAAAAACAATGTTGCCCATAAGGTGAGGCTCCAAAGCAAGAAAACACCTCTGAATCCCGGGGAATATCTGATTAATTACACCGCCGCGAACTGGAGTATTAACATTGGCGCTGAATCATATTTTTTTGAAGAGGGCAAAGCCGATAAATTTAATAAGGCTGAATATGGAGCCTTGAAAATTGACAATGAAGGACATAGCTTGCTGATTGGCTTATATGGCAAAAATTTTAGATGGATAAAGCCTTGATATTTATGGAATGTACACGCTCATTTCATCCAAAAACAAAGCTTAGCATGAAAAAGAAAATACGATTGGCAATACCAACTCCCTGCTCGGAAGATTCTAAAAAGATGGCAATTACCGATAAGGGGCGTTTTTGTTCATCTTGCAATAAGCACATTATTGATTTCACAAGGCTTTCAGATATTGAAATTGTACGAATTATAAATGAGGCCAAAGAAAAAGTATGCGGGCGATTTCTGCCTTCGCAATTAAACCGCCCTTTGCAAAATGCGCCTAAAAAAGCATCGATCTTTCCTCAATTACTTCTAGGTTCAGCGCTATCTTTAGGCTTTACTGATAAAACGGAAATGCCTTCCCTCACTCCCATCTTAGAACAATATGACAAAAGCGAACCAGACTTCAAAAGCGAAATGCTACAGAACTCAGCATCTCGCCAAGAGAAAAACTACATCACCGGCGTAGTTAAAGACAAGGATAATGGCGAACCTCTGCCCGGAGTTAGTATTTTTATTCAAGGAACTAATCAATCTGCCATTACCGATATCGATGGCAAATTCAAATTAAATATCCCCGACAATTTAAAGGGAAAAAAGATTAAGGTTCAAGCCCGTTTTTTAGGATTTGAAACCAAACAGATTACTATAAACACCAGTAAGCTGCCATTAAAAAAAGACATTAAACTTGAGTTATCAGGCGCAATACTAGGTGAAACGGCAATGCTTATAGATTGATAAAAAAATCCATTTTTACTCTTGCAACTTTCAATAATTCGCCGTTACTTTGAACTACAAAGTACTTTAAATGCAACAAGACGATATTTATGCAGAAATAAGCTCCATTAGAAATTTAATGGAACGTTCGAGCAAGTTTATTTCCCTAAGTGGTTTATCGGGAATACTGGCTGGTATCTATGCGCTCATTGGTGCTGCAATTGGGTATAAAATGATTTATCGCGAGAACAGCGGGTTACGTTTACGAGATCACTATGTAACTGACGTTGTGGTTTATTGGCCATTGTTTTTAGTTGCATTAGCTGTACTGGTACTTTCTTTGGCAACCGGAGTCTGGCTATCTGCACGCAACGCGCATAAAAAGGGCGAAAGCTTTTGGAATCCCGGAAGTAAACGCCTAATTGCAAGCGTATCGGTTCCTCTGGTAAGTGGCGGGCTATTTATTTTGATTTTAATTTTAAGGGGAGAATATGGTATTATTGCGCCCGCTTCCCTCCTTTTTTATGGTTTAGCACTTGTTGCAGGAAGTAATTACACATTTTCGGATGTGAAATGGTTGGGTTTACTCGAAATTGCATTAGGCTTAATAGCATCGCTTTTTCCGGGTTATGGATTGATTTTTTGGAGCATTGGTTTTGGCGTATTGCATATTCTTTATGGCTCTATCATGCACTTTAAATACGACAGGTGAAGATTTCGTTAGAACAGTTTGATAAAGCTTTTGAGAACCGCATTCGACTGCAGGTAATGAGCGTATTGGTTGCCAACGATTATTATGATTTTAATTCGTTGAAAGAGCTATTGGCTGTAACCGATGGCAACCTGGCTTCTCATTTAAAAGCTTTAGAAAAAGAAGATTATATTACAGTTACCAAAAGCTTTATTGGGCGAAAGCCCAACACTCAATACTCTGCTTCAGATAAAGGTAGAACCGCCTTTAAAAAACATCTTGAAGCACTGGAAAACTTAATACGCCAACAAAAAGGCTAAATTTTTTTACCCAAACACTTTGAAACACAAAGTACTTTTAAAATAATAAAAAAATGGAAACAACTCTAACAAAAGAGGAACCGCTGGCTCAAGTTGCCTCCCCACTCTTCAGTAAAATTATGGACCCTATGATATTCTGGGGGCTTATTTCAATAGTAGTGTCTGTTGGAATATTTTGCCTTACAGGCCAGATATCACGCCCGGACACAGGACTATTCTTTCTGAATTATGCATTTACAGCTATCTATTCTTTGGCAGTACTATTTACAGCCTGGAGAAACAGGCACCTTTACGAAGGCGACATTGACTATACATTAATTATGCTGGTATTATGGTTTATCAGCGCATTTGCTCTAAATCGGGAAATGAATGTTTTTGACGAAGCAACAAACTGGCTAAGTGTTTATATCATAATATCAGTCACTGCCCTTTTACTTACTTTATCTAAAGATTCGCTTCCAAATTGGGCAAAACAGATAACCTTCGGCTTTCTAGGGTCCGCTTTAGTTCTTTTTGTTTATTATGCTATATTTTTAGTAAAACTATATCCTATCAGCTTGCCGGCAATGCTGCTGTTAGGAATTTCGATTCACTCTTACATACCAGCCTTTCTGGCGCTGTTAACCATCACCGTCGCTGCAAGAACAATCAAAACTCAACGCCAATTAATGTTTCCACTTGTTGCGGGCTTTCTAATTCCAATCGCTTTTACATTTTGGTTTTGCAATCAATGGGAAAAAGCCAACGTACAGGTCAACAATTCAATCAATGAAAACACATTAAACGAAGGCAAACTGCCTACCTGGGCGGTGGTGGCTCAAGAACTTCCACAAAGCTGGGTTAGTGAACGCCTTATAAAATCAAGCCTTGTCTATAAAACTGTAAGCACTGATAACTTTGACAGTTTCTGGGGCGGTTTTGATTCCAGACGATTCGATGAAAAAATGCAGCATGATCCCTTAGTCCTTATTGCAAGTTTGTTCAAAGGAAACATCAATCTGGACGAAGGTGAAAGAATTAAAATTCTGGAAGCAATGTATGATTCAAGGCATCAGGCGGAACGCAGACTATGGGATGGTATGCATTTAAGTACTTCAAACATTACAACCAATGTTAAAATATTTCCTGAATTCAGGCTTGCATACACAGAAAAAATTCTGAGTATCAAAAATAGCTATCAAGTTCCCTGGAACACGGAGGAAGAGGCTATTTATAGCTTTCATTTGCCCGAAGGCGCAGTGGTTAGCTCATTATCACTTTGGATTAACGGAAAAGAAGAAAAAGCATATTTAACAACAAAAGCGAAAGCAGATTCAGCCTACACTGAAATCGTTGGAGTACAAAGACGAGATCCATCTGTTGTTCATTGGCAGGAAGGCAACCGGGTATCTGTAAGAGTGTTTCCCTGCACAGCAAATGAAAACCGCAAGTTTAAGATAGGAATAACAAGCCCCCTTCAAAAAGAACAAGAAAAACTCATATACAAGAATATCTATTTCAAGGGGCCGGATGCTGAAAACGCTTTTGAGTCTGTACAAATAGCCTTTTCCGGTAAAGCTGGTGATTTTGAAGTTCCTTCTGGCTATAAGGAAATCTCCGAAAACATCTTTCATACCAACCAAAAATACGATCCAGATTGGCAAGTCGGCTGCTCCACACCTACCCTTTCTTCCGAAAACTTCTCGTTCAATGGAAAATCCTATTATGCAAAAGATTATAAGCCCCAACTTGAAAATTTTGAGCCAGAGACAATCTATCTCGACTTAAATAAATCATGGGAAAAGAATGAACTCTTATCTATTTGGGAAAGCATAAAAACTAAGAAGGTTTATGTCTTTGACAAGAAGCTAACAAAACTCAGTGAGAAAAATATCAATGAGATTTTTAGCCGGATGAGTCAGTTAAATTTCAGCATCTTTCCAGTCTATAAAATTCACAATCCAGAAAGCGCCCTTGTAATTTCTAAAGAGACTGAAATATCTCCTAACTTTAATGATCTCAAAGGAAGCATATTTGCGGAAAGAGTAAGTAAATACTTATCACAATCTAAACCGATACGCCTCTTCAATATAGGGGACCAGCTTCCACCATATCTCAAAACGTTAAAAGAACTCCGGGTATTTAACTATACCAACGGTAGCATCGGCGACATTCAAAACCTTTTGTACAAGAGGCGATTTGTTAAACAAGCCGAAAATGACTCAATGGTACTAATTAGCAGCGCAGGCATCAGTATCAATGAAAATCCTGCGAAAACAGAAGGTAAAGCCCCTGACCACCTTTTAAGGCTCTTTGCATATAACGATGTGATGAAAAAAGTTGGCCCGAATTATTTCAACAACAATTTTATTCAGCCAGAAATTATTGAAGAGGCCCAAACTGCATATGTAGTGACACCCGTTTCGAGCCTCGTTGTTTTAGAAACGCAAGATGATTACCAACGCTTTGGAATTGAAGCGAGCAAAAACAGTCTCCAAAATGCATCGATGAAATCATCTGGCGCCGTACCCGAGCCACATGAGTGGTTAATGATTCTGCTAAGCCTTTCTTTGGTTGCATACCTATGCCATAAACAAAAACAGAAAGAAACCAAACTAATAGCCTAATGCTAACGCTTAATCTTAAAAAAACGCCCGGCAGGTTTATCCCTCATTTACTGCTGACAGTGTCCGCCGGAATCGCGATAGTTTGCTTACAAAGCTATTTTATCTGGAGCTCAACTTTGTTTATCGGGCTTATCCTCGCTCCTTATATATGCACATGCGAAAAGGGCAAGTTTTCAATAAGATATCTCATTCCTTCATTGCTAATGCTTGCTGTTGCAGTATGGATTCCGGTGCGAACCATGCTATTTTTATCTTTGTTATTTACTATGCTTTTTTTAATTGAAAGCTGGATAGGAAAAATCAGTCCGCTTAGCTTTATACTTTTTTTTCTGATTTCCCCAATATTTCGATACCTGAGCAACCTGGTTGGATTTCCAATCAGGTTGTGGCTAAGTGAAATTGCGGCTGGAATATTTACGCTCTGTGGAATTAAATCTGCTTCATCAGGTAATCTTATTCAAATTAATGGAGATGAATTTTCCGTCGATCAGGCTTGTGCAGGATTAAATATGCTGGCAATTTCCCTTGTTTTAAGCTTATTTATCATTTCGTACTATCAAAAGAATCAAAATAAAGTCCTATCATTTTCGTGGCACATAGTGATTCTTTTTATCACCCTTTCTTTAAATATCACCGCCAATCTCTTAAGGATTGTAACCCTGGTTCTATTTAAAGTTTTGCCGGAAAATCCTTTGCATGATGCCATTGGAATAGCATGCCTGGCAATGTATGTAATCATTCCGCTCCTATATATTTGCAAAGCTTTGGTTAGTACTTATGCGAAAACCTATACTTTGCCTGTTCAATCAATCTCGACGCCCAAACACATGTTCATTCACATCAGTCTGTTCATGATCGTTTTGTTTGTAGCATTTAATCTGAAAAGTATTGATGGCACAATTGTACCCAACAGAAACATTCGGATTGATGGTTATAAACAACAAATCTTACCTGGAGGAATTTTAAAATTTGAGAATCCTGAAGCGCTAATTTATTTAAAGCCAACTCCCTTTTATGCCCCAGAACACAGCCCAATGGTTTGCTGGCAAGGAAGTGGTTACGAATTCAAAGAAATCAGCAAACTTAAAGTATCGGGGTCTGATGTTTATACAGCAACATTAGTAAAAGGTAAAGACCGGATATATTCGGCATGGTGGTTTCAAAACAACCAACTTAAAACCATCAATCAATTCAAATGGCGCTGGCAGTCTGCAATAAATGGACATATCAGCTACTTAGTAAATGCAAACACAACCGACCAGAAGAGTTTGAAATATATCGTATCCCAAATCCACAAAAAAACCTTCTAACCTAACCATTATTTATGTATGGTTCCCGTTTTTGGGGCCATACTTACTTCATTTTAACCGATACTTTTTAGGCATTCATCCTCACTTCATTTAAAATTCATCTTTTCCACAGAACTTAGTAAACAGTAAACGAAAAGGGTGTAAAAAAAATGAAGATGAGTTCAAAAACACTTACAGGGATCTTACTTATTGCTACATTGGCATCCTGTAAAAAAGATAAAGAAACCAGTATATCTACCGAAACAGAAACTGTTGCCAATTCAATTAGCACAAACGGTGCTACCCGCGCCCAACTCACCATGGATTCCCTGTTTTTGTATGCAAACGAAGTTTACCTGTGGAACGATGTTTTGCCTGCCTACAATGTATTTAATCCCAGGAATTATACCATCTATGGCAGTGGATTGGCGGCCTTTGAAAAAGAGCTATTTAATATCACTCAATATAAAATAAACTCAAGCACAGGAAAACCATACGAGTATTATTCTACTGACCCAACCTACCCTAAATATTCTTACATAGAAGAAAATGAAACCTCAGGCACCACTGCGTTCAGGCCGAGCGCACTGCAAACTGTGTCTTTAGAAGGTGTTGGTTATGATTTCGGGTTAGCACTTTCCTCAGTAACAGCTACTGATATACGCATCCGCTATGTAAACCCTAATTCGCCAGCAGATAAAGTGGGCTTAACCCGGGGCGACAGGATTGTTTCTATCAATAACCGAACGTCAAGGGCTGATAGTCAAACTGAAGTTAATTTTATCAATAACGCCCTTGAGTCATCATCAGTAACACTGAAAATAGAAAAAACATCAGGCTCCATCACAACATATCAGCTAAATAAAATCAGCTACACCAGCAGCCCGGTAATGAAAACTTCCGTTATTGAAAACAGAGGTAAAAAGATTGGCTACATGGTTTTTGCACGATTTTCGAACCTTAGCAATTCGCAAACAGCCCTGGACAATGCATTCAAAACATTCGCCTCTGCAGGTATTACAGATCTGGTTGTTGATTTAAGGTACAATGGCGGTGGCTACGTTACAACCGCAGAATACCTTGCCAATTTGATAGCTCCGGCAAGTACAAATGGCAAAGTAATGTACACGGAGTATTACAACGCAACTATGCAGGCAGGCACTGCCACCATTCTTAAAAATCAACCCATATACGACAGCAGCAATAAGCTCATCCCCTATTCCTCTGGCGTAAATGGCAAGTTTGCTACTTATGCTGATGTGGATTATAGTATAAGTGGTAATACATACAAGTTCAGCAAAAAGGGGGCGCT
>CBIHNR010000206.1:0-8803 GCA_966211215.1 uncultured Pedobacter sp. | reverse complement strand
ACGTATTCAATGAATCCACCTACAGCCTTCCCATTTTTGAATTCAGAATAAAGGTGCCAGTTTGATAGAGGATGAAGCATTACTTCCGCCTCGTTTAAAGGATCATGCTTTTTTATTATGTTCCGGATCTTGGGTTCTATCTGCTCATAATTTATATTTTCTTTAAGTTCAACAAATAATTGGTAGGAGTTTGCGCCAAACCCTGATGTACGGTCTTCTTTTACCCAGTCCTGTGTTTTTTCAAGGTAACTAAAGGGCACAATGAAATTAAATTTCAAAGACGAATTTCCTGGCAAGTCTTTCAAAACGCCCGTAACGGTTAGATCATCGTTGTTATCAAATCTTACGATTTTATTAATAGGGTTAGTATCTCCGAATAAGGCTTTAGCTGAACTTTCTGTTAATACAATTGAATATGGGTCTTTAAAAACAGTATTTACATTGCCTTCTAATAAGGGATATTGAAACATGTTTAAAAACTGGCCGGCAATTTGCGCTCCATTCATGTAAATTTTAGTGTTTCCCGCTTTAAGTCCATGTCGTCCCATAAAGTCGCTTTCGGCCACAGATTTTATTTCCGGTATTTCGTTCCTGATAGCATTTGCTAGAGCCAGAGAAGCAATATTGAAAGTGTGTGTTTCACCATTAATGTTTGCATTGAGCTGTACCCGATAAAGCTGTTTATAGTTAGGTAAAAACTTATCATAAGAATATTCATTATGAACCCATAAGCCTATAAGCAGAGAAACAGCCATTCCGGTTGCCAAACCAAGGATGTTAAGGAACGAGTAAACTTTGTTATTAAGTAAACTCCGCCAAGCTATTTTAAGATAGTTTATAAACATAAATTTTATTTATTACCTCAATTTCAATCGCCATCTATCGGCTCCGGACAGCTCTTTCACTTAAAACTATACCAATATTAGGACAGCTACTATACAATGATGTGCCAAACCTGTAACACACTCACTATCTGCATTTTTTATTTTTCAATATCATAAAATTGTTCGTATCCGAACATCAGAGGTGTACGGTAACGATACAAGTTTTTTAACCAACACAAAAATATGACATGGTATCCTTCCGGGGACACCAGCACCCGAAGTTCCCCGTGGTTGGTGTCCCCACCAACATATGTATGCCGCCGATAAAAATCATACATTATATGGTTCCTTTTAACTAAGGGATTTTAAATGGCCGCGACAACAAAAAAGGGAGCCTTTTTGGCTCCCCAACTAATTTTCAGGAATAATTAAATTGAAACTAATTAACCTTGTTTAATTGCCAAAGCTGATTTGCAGTGTTAGCAAAAGTATATTGATGTATTATTCCCCCACTACTTGTGCTAAAGTCTTTTACATCCATGCATTTACCGCTATTGCGATTAATTATTTTAAAATAGCCATCGCCCATGCTTGTAATTGACCATTGCTGATTATTCGCTCCTGAATATGTCCATTGCTGTATGATTGCAAAATTGCTGGTGGAAGCATCTTTTACCTCTAAACATTTACCACTGTTTACGTTTACAATACTGAAATAGCCAGTTCCTAAATCGTTTATTATAAACTTCTGGTTAGCCTGTCCGCCAATACCCCCATTGCTGTAATGTACCACCATCAGCAGTTGAAGCAGCTGTAATATCCAAGCCCAAACCACTATTCTTAGAAATTCTTAAATAAGTTGCGCCCGAGATAATTGCCTTTATAATTAGTTATTTAACAATTAGTAACACCAACGTTGGAATTGGGGAGCGTAGTTTCGCTGATGTTAAAAACGGATCAAATATAAGTCCCGAACTGCTTTATATCGTTCAAAATCTGGTAATTATCGTTTAAAATTTGGTCTAACTTTAGTTGTGATTTTACACTCCATATCTCATTCGCTTTTGTAAGGACTCCTGTGGAGGAGCAACTGTATATACACAAGTTTTTGATATTTAGGCGATTTGCAGGAGGGCATTTGAAATAGGCAGAACCCTTGATCGGAGGCGGTGCCTTGCGATTGCCTGGGTAGAAACTGCGAAGCATTCATTGAGACCCTTTAGAGAAAATTAATGCCTCAATAATTCACTTATCAGCGAGCCTGTGTATGAGGGAGGTGCATTGTCGGGTTTATTGTGTGTTGGTTGTTTTTCAGTGGCCTCTCCAAAGGAGTCCTTTGGACAATGAGCTCCCTTCGGTCGGTATCTGAAGCGATGGGATGTGTGGAAAGGGAAAGGCCGGCGCAGCACCGTGCCGCTGATAAGTGAACTGCAAAGCACTCATTGAGTCCATACAGAATAATTAACATCTCAATAATTTGCGCAGAGGAATGTGCGAAAAAAGGCACCTCGCAAGGCACAAGATTTTTGTTTCTTTTCATCGAATGGAAAAGAAGAAAAGCACAAATGGAAATCAGCAGAATTTGCCGAAGATGTGTACGCACAATAGCTTTTGTTCAAAGGACTCCCGTAGAGGAGACCTGTGCCGATTCTTCGGTGAGGGATAGGGATGAAGCTAAGAAAAGCAATTAGAGCTCCTTTAAATGTTTGTTAAGGTATATTAGGGCCGATAGCAATAATAAAATTCTGCGTTGAATTTCCGCTGCAAACTGCTTAACCCAAACACCCGTTATTTATCTCAAAGTCAATAAATTCCCTATCTGGTAAAACATTCTTGCCCCATCAGATAACAATCTCATAATCTTGTATTTGACTCAAAAAATGAGTAATTTTCATTCTACTCTACCAAGTTCTTATCCATTAATAAACCTTTGGTGCCATTGCCGGAGTGTTCGCTCTTTACTCTTTTTTTCTTAGCTCAAATGAATCAATTGAATAAACATATTTCGTTTGAAAACACCATTGAAATAGCGTTTAATAGCATAAGCGATATATTTTTTATTCTGGATAAGGGCTACAGGTTCCAATATCTGAATGACAGCGCAGCCTCCTTTTTTAAAGTGTCAAAAGCCGAAGCGGCAGGTAAGCTTCTTTGGGATGTGTACCCCTTTGAAGAGAAATACACACTTTCAGATATTTTATTTAAAGCTTTTTTTGCAGAGGAGAAGGTTTCCGATGAGTACTACTCTATCAGCCATTCCCGATGGTTTAATATTACGGCATACTCTTGGCAAAACGGCATAGCCGTGATTATGGCCGATATTCACAAGAAAAAAATAGAACAACAGAACTTAAAAAAGAAAGATTCACAACTTACCCTGATCCTGGATTTTATTCCACATATAGCTTTCATTTTAGCGCCCGATGCGAAGGTCACCTTTTTAAACAAGCGGTGGACCGAATACACCGGCCTTGCGATTGAAGAAGGGATGGATCAAAAATGGAAAGAAGTTATCCACCCGCAAGATTACCGCCAGAAGATGTTGATCTGGGAAGAAAAGAGCAAAACCGGACAACCCTTTGAAACCAAATTCAGGGTAAAAGATTATAAGGGCAGGTACCGCTGGCACGCTGACCGTATTGTGCCAATACCATCAGAAGATGGCACAATTAATATGTGGGTGGGCACTGCAACCGATATTGACGTTCTATACCGCACGCAACAAAAACTGGAGCATATCAATAAATTGCTACAAACCGTACTTGACCATTCGCCCAGCATCATTTTAATTACCAATTTTATAAAACACACTAATGTTTACAGCAATAAATCCCTCGAACGGGTGCTAGGTTTTTCGAAGGAATACATCACCCGACATGGCGCTAACTTCCTGGAAAAACATGTCCATCCTGATGACTTGCCTGCTGTCTTTAAAAATTTATATAAAGCTGGGGAACTCGAATCTGATAACTACGGGCGCGAACTGGAACACCGCATTAAAGACAGTTTTGGAAACTGGCACTGGTTGTTAATGAAGTCGGTAGTATTTCGGCGCAGCCCGTCTGGAAAAATAAAAGAGATATTAAACTATTTTACTGATATAACGCCAGTAAAACAAGCTCAGGAGCAACTACAAAAAAGCCTTCACTTCGCCAAGCAAATTACTGAAACTTCGCCCGACCTGATTTTGGTTTTTGACATCCGAAAGGAAAAAGTAGTATATTATAACAAGCCATTGGCCTCGGGTAATATTTCTGCCCGGCAGTTAAAGGCATTCGACAGCAAGGAGATTAGAAAATCAATACATCCTGACGACTGGCAAGCTTTTAATAAATTCCATAATAGCTTTGCCAAAGCCTCTGATGAAGATATGCCGGAGATTGAATACAGAGCAAAAGGCATAGATGGAGACTGGCGCTGGCTAAGTGAGCGGGGCAAGGTTTTTCAAAGGGACAAAAACGGTAAGGTAGCTCAGTTTATAGCAATTGTACAAGACATAAACGAAAAGAAGATTGCCGCACAGAAGCAACAGGAAAATGATCTGCTAAACCAACTTGTTGCCCGTAAAGATGAGTTTATTAGCGTTGCCAGCCATGAAATAAGGACACCGCTTACTACAATTAAGGCTTCCATGCAGTTAATGGAACGATTGATTGAATCGCATAGTGATAAGAAAAAAGTATTAGTCTATATTGGAAAAGCCAATCAGCAGATCAACAAATTAACTTCTCTCATCTCAGACCTCCTGGACCATACCCGAATCCATGCCGGGAAACTCAAATTAAAAATTGCACCTTTTTCAGTAAATGAAATGATAGAGAATTGCATTGCCCATCACAAAGAGGAACAAAGAATAATTGTTAAAAGCGATGAAGATATCATTGTGGAAGGAGATGAAATCCGGCTTAGCCAGGTGCTCAATAACTTTTTAAGCAATGCCATTAAATATTCGCGCAAAAACAAGGAAGTTATTGTTGAATCGAGCATAGAACGTAAATGCTTAAAAATCGCCGTAACTGATTTTGGCATCGGCATAAAGCAAGAAAAACTGAAAAACTTGTTTTCCCGCTTTTATCGAGTTGATGATTTATCGCAGGAATTTTCAGGGTTGGGCCTTGGATTATATATTTCGGCAGAGATCATCCGGATGCATAAGGGTAAATATGGAGTTGAAAGCGAAGTTGGAAAGGGATCAACTTTTTGGTTCAAGGTTCCATTGAAACAAGCTGAGCTAATGGCACAATCAACAAGTTAGCGACTATTCGTGCCCTCTCCCTTTCTTTCTTTTTGTAATCGGCTTTGGGTTTATATATTTGGCTTACTAAGAATTAAACTTATGATCCAAAAACATTCTTCCAACCCATTTTCATTGAACCGTCTCTTATTAACTCCAATACTTTTTGTAGTGGCAATTCTGGCTTTCCTCCCACTTTCGGCTTCGGCAAAAAAACCTTTACGGGTTCTTTTAATTACAGGTGGCTGCTGCCATAACTATCCTTTCCAAACCAAGGCATTGCAAGATGCCGTAGGCAAACTTTCTACAGCAAATTGGACAGTTATCAACGAAGGTGGCACAGGCACAAAAGCTGAAATTGGCCTCTATAAAAATAAAAACTGGGCTAAGGGCTACGACGTTGTTGTACATAACGAATGCTTTGCCGATACCCAGGATTCTTCCTATATCAAAAAAATCACCTCTGCTCATTACAAAGGTGTACCTGCTGTAGTAATTCATTGTGCAATGCACACCTACCGCTCAGCAAAAACAGATGACTGGCGCCAGTTTTTGGGAGTTACCAGCCGCCGGCACGACCATCAAAGCCGATATCCGGTAAAAAAAGCAAACCTTAAACATTTTATTTTGGAAGGGATGCCTGAAAATTGGGTAGGCCCTAAAGATGAACTTTATATCATTGAGAAAGTATGGCCACAAACGCAGGTACTTGCCACGTCTGTTAGCGAACGCGACGCCAAAGAACATCCCGTTTTGTGGACTAACAAGTATGGAAAAGCAAGGATATTTGGCACAACCTTCGGCCATTCAGACGAAATGTTCAGCGACCCGGTTTACCTGAACGCTGTTGCAAGAGGACTGCTCTGGGCAGCTGGAAGGGATTGAGACAGGGGGATAGCGATTATAAAAAGGGGATAGCGATTAGCTGTTAGCTCATAACAGGGAGCAAAAAAAAACCGAGCTTTTTTTAGCAGATAGCTACCTATTAGCCGAAAGCACAAAGCTGACACCTAATAGCTGATCGCTGATACCTGACCGCTCATACCCATTTAATCCGCCAGCAAGGAGCTAACAGCTAATTCCCCCCCGCTGCCTCCCGAAGCGCCTCCATTAACTCTTCAACCTTTAAGGGTTTGGAAATATATTCATCCATGCCGGCTTTAAAACAAGCTTCTTTGTCCTCAGGCATGGCGCTGGCAGTCATAGCCACTATTTTAGGCTGCACAGATGAACCTGAACGAATAACCCTGGTTGCTTCCAGCCCGTCCATTTCAGGCATAAGTACATCCATAAGGACGATATCGTATGTTTTCTCCTGTAACATTCCAACAGCTTCTACCCCATTGTTAGCGATGTCGAGGTTATAACCTAATTTATTAAGCACCCTGGTAGCCAGTTTTTGATTTATAATATTATCCTCTGCCAATAAAATAGATAGAGGATACTCCAACGCGAAATCCGCAGATAGTACATTTGTATTCTTCTTTGTTTCTTCCCTTTGGATCAAAGCCTTGCTTTCTTTCAATTCTATCTGCAAAGTTGAGTAAAGCTGACTTTCCTTAACCGGCTTGGTTAAAACAGTACTAAACAAGTGAGGAAACTTGGTCCGGTTTTCATCGCCTACTGCACTTAGTAAAATTATTGGGATGTCTGGCAAAGTTTTTTTGATTGAAGTCGCAAGCTCAACACCATCCATTTCGGGCATTAACTTATCCGTTATTACAAGACTAAAATCGCTCTCCTTTTCAAGCATCGCCAAAGCCTCTTTACCAGACGTTGCCGCGAATGCTTTTAAGCCCCACTGCTCCAGCTGAGGCTTAAGCACGGATAAGTAATTAGCATTATCATCAACTATCAATATCTTTTTATTGGCATTACTTTTAGCATTGATGTATGCATACTGTTTTTTGCTTACGCTGGATATCTGGCATTTAATGTTAAAAGAAAAAGTAGTACCCAGCCCCACGGAACTTTTTACAGTGATCTCGCCCCCCATCAGGCCCACAAGCTTTTCACTAATCACGAGCCCTAATCCGGTTCCTCCATATTTTCTGGTTGTAGAAGAGTCTACCTGCGAAAATGCCTTAAATAATCTTGAAATTTTATCCTCGGGTATTCCTATCCCGGTATCAGTTACATCAAATACTATATTTGATTCACTTTCTGAAATACTCTTCAAAGAAACGTTTACAAAGACTTCCCCTGCATGAGTAAACTTCAGTGCATTATTAATGAGGTTGATTAGTACCTGCCTCAAACGATGGCTATCTCCAATAACAGAGGACGGAATAGCCGCATCAATCTGATAAATCAAGTCGATACCCTTTTCTGCAGCCTTGCCCGAAAACAAGTCCATAACAGATTCCAGGCAATCTCTTACATAAAAATCTTGCTGCTCAATTTCAAGGTTGCCCGATTCAATTTTGGAATAATCAAGAATATCATTAATCAGCCCAAGTAATGCATCGCCACTTGTACTAATAATGTTTACGTATTCTTCCTGTTCCGAATTTAAAGGCGTAGACGATAACAGGTTTGCCATTCCAATCACACCATTCATCGGCGTACGTATTTCATGGCTCATCGTAGCCAGAAAAGTACTTTTTGCCTGATTGGCTTTTTCTGCTTCGCGTTTTGCCTCTTCTGCTTTCAGTTTCTCCTCTAAAACTACAGACAGGTATTTCTTTTCGAAGTCGATACTTAAATAGGCAAATACCCAGCAAAGTCCAACAGATAAGATAATATTCTGATAAAACTTAAATGTGAGGGCTCTCGGCGAAATGTATTGATAAGGACTTTGATCCTTTGCAACAAAAATGGCTATAAGGAAACACAAGCTGCAAAAAGAAAGATAAAAAAACATCTCCTTTTTAAAGCTCTTTTTCTCGTCCATTAAATATGGGATAGAAAAAAAGAGAGGCATAAAATACATGTATAGCCCTGAATCTTTTCCCTGGAGGATAGTTAATAAACAAAAGAAAACATTTATACTGATGATGGTTATCATTTTAGTATAAACCAGGTAGCCCCTTTTGGTGAAGTACAATATTGCCAACAGAAACAACGAATAACCTGCAAGCACTTCCGCTGAAAGCTTGAGTCCTTGCAAATAATTGACAAATATTAAAGGGATTGTAAATCCTAAAGTAACCCGGATAAACCTTACTGTACGTTTCGAAACTTCCTTGATATCAAGCGCGATTGGCTTTTCAAAAGCCACTTCTGTCTTTCTATTCTTTTCCACTTAATCCTATCCCCTGTAAATGCCCCATTTACGGAAGGCCAGAATATTTGTTACAAAAGCATTTAAATCTGGGGAATAATTTCTTCGAAATGACAAAAAAATGCCCTGCAGATCCTCACCTGCAGGGCTAACCTAAACCTTATCACAATTGTTGTGAGCTGCAAATATAATGCTTGTTATTGAAATTGCAACATTTGATACAATTTCTTTTACATTTTTTATGATTTCTATTAAAAAAGGCGCTAAGCGGGTACCTAGCCCCCACAATTAGCTTCCTCAGATATAAAAATTTTCACTTAAAACCTTTAGCTTTTTAGCCGGGCTATACAATCATCAACGGTGTTAACAGCTATTTTATAAAGGACTGAATCTCCTTTCGGCATCTTCATTAGTAGTCTCTTGCATTCTTTAATAAAAACCCAGGCAAACTCGGGGTCGTGTTCCACAATCTCCTTGCAGTTATCTATAATATCGGCATATTTTATTGTTTGAGCCTCGCCA
>CBIHNR010000205.1:0-8911 GCA_966211215.1 uncultured Pedobacter sp. | reverse complement strand
AATAAATGAAGTAATTTTTTAAAGAGCACTAAAATTTTATCCACAAAAATAAAAAGGACTCTTTGATCTGTTTCCTTTTAATTATAATTGAAAAATTGGGGCTTAAGCACGATCCATTACACCTCATTAAGCTCCAACTTTCCAAACCATTAAATGTTATTTCATTATGGAATCTAAACGTCAACAGAAATTCGCGGGGGTAATACAGAAAGATTTAGCCGCTATCTTTCAACGTGAAGGGATGAATTATTTGCCCAACACCCTGGTCACTATAACTAAAGTCCGTGTAACGCCTGATTTGGCGATTGCAAGGATTTTTCTAAGCTTCTTCAATAATCAAAACGCAACGCAGGCTTTAAATACCATTAAAGCTCACGCGAGTGAAATAAGATACAAACTAGGGAGCCGTATCAAAGATCAGGCGAGGATCGTGCCACAGTTAGAATTCTTCGTAGACGACACTAACGAGTACGTGGAAAGAATGGATAAGATATTCGACAAAATCAGCAAAGAGCCACGCCAGCCAGACACTGAGGAATAAAATTAAAGCCTGTGAGTATAAATAACTTGCAGGCTTTTTTGCTTTGAAATTGTAAACCCCATCTTACAAATTGATAAGAACACTTTTAGGCAAGGAGCTGTTTATTATTATATTGGAATATGATTATAAACTACCTCTTATTTGCCTTTTGGTGTTTGTTTGCAGGCGATAATCTGCCAACCTTTAAAGGTGGACAGAAGAACCTGGATAATTATATTGCCCAAAGTATAATCTATCCTGAGTATGCTAAGTTTAATTGCTTGCAAGGAACAATTCGTGTTAGTTTTCAGCTTACACGAAAAGGCAGGATTTTCAATTCGAGGGTTGAAAAAGGCTACGGAATAGATTTGGATAAGGAAGCTCTTCGCGTGGTGAGGCTAACCTCTGGAAAATGGATAGTGCCAGCCAATTTTGATACTTCGCAAAACCTATCATTGCCAATAAATTTCTCCCTGAAAGAATACAATTGCGAAGCTATAGGGGCAGATGAAATTCGCGAAGCTATAGCAGCTTATAAGGACAGGCAAGGTTTAACAAGTGCAATTATTAATTATTACAGCCGCAAGCCTTCTGGTAAAACTGAAGATGAAGAAAAAATACAGGAACTAAAACAACAGTTAGGTTATAACGATAAATTTTTAGACCGCTTAATCCGGCAGGGGAATCAGAAGCTCAGGCAAGGAGATAAAGAAAGCGCCTGCGAAGATTTTGCTTTTGTTAGGCAATTGGGCAGTGATAAGGCCGACAAGCTTTTAATGGCAAATTGTTCTAAATAAGAAGGCAGTTGTCACTTTCGTAAACAACTGCCCTACATAGAACTAAAAACTAAATAAAACTTAACCCCGAAAATTTCTTGTTTAATATTTGTTCGTTGTTTACATCCAACCATTTATCCAAAACGGTTGCATAAACTTCCCTAAAATCTATCTGATACTTCAAATCGCCGTTTTCCAGGTTTGACAAGTCTGGAGCATCGTTGTAAATCCCAGCCTTTTTCAGCTTGCCGCCGAAAATGAATAAATTATTAGCTGTGCCGTGGTCGGTACCATTGCTTGCATTTTGCTCAACTCTTCTACCAAACTCAGAGAATGTCATCACTAAAGTGTCGTCCAGTTTATCGGTTGATTTTAACTCTTTTAAAAACGCGGCCATTGCTTCGCTATATTGTTGCAGCAATCTGCCCTGCTGCCCCAATTGACCGGTATGGGTATCAAATCCGCTCAGCGAAACATAGTATACCCTCGTCTTTAATCCACTATTAATGAACTTGGCTACCGTTTTAAGCTGATTGGCGAAAGCGCCTTGAGGATAGTCTCCTTTACTTTGATAGGTTTTAGAGGTATTTTGAATGTAATCAGCAGATGAATAGGTTTCAATCATCGTCTTATACAAATATCCCAGGTTGTCCTCATTTAAGTGTTCATCATGGCTGTTAATTACTTCCTTGAAAAAAGGTTCACGGGTATTCCGGAATAATTGAGCAGGGTCTTTAACTGCAATCCCTTTTTTAGAAACGCCTTTTAATGCCAGTGAAAGCGTGTCATCAACATCTATTGCTGTGTATGGATCTTTGCATGTTTGGCAATTGGAATCCAGATAGCGGCCAATCCAACCTGTGGTTAAATATTCATTTGAGTCACTGGCCGAATGCCAAATATCCATCGACCGGAAATGGGAGCGGTCCGGATTTGGGTATCCAACACTGTTCAAAACCGACATCCAGCCCTGGTCGTAAATTTCTCGAAGGGCGGCCATGTTTGGGTTGAGGCCTTGTATGTCATTCAGTTTGATTAATTTATCCGCGGGTAAGGCTATTGTTTTGCGTTTCTGATAATAGGTATCCATCCCAAATGGCACTACCGTGTTTAATCCGTCATTTCCGCCCGATAGTTGAATAACCACTAGATTTTTATGCCCACTTATTTCACTAAAGGCTAAGGCTTCAAGTGGTTTTAAAAAGGACGGGATTAGTAATGCTCCTGAGGCAAGCGTTGTATTTCGTAAAAAATCTCTTCTTTTCATAGTAATAAGTATTAGGTAAGTTGAAATTCTGGCGTACTAACAATTTCAATTGCCGCATTTTTAAGGGTTGCAGGAGAATTAATCACGCTGGCATTTGGCTTACATTGAAGTAAAAATTCTGCTATTTGTTCTGGCTTGCTGCCTGCAGGAAACTGGTTTGTAAACTCGTCCCATTTTGTGGTAGCCACAACGCGCCTTTCAATAACGTTTCGTTTAATCCGCATCATAGAAAGTTCTGCTTCATCTTCAGGATCAGCTTTGCCCGTAAAGTCTATTTGTCCGGCATTCAGAATCAATGATGGAATTTTTAGGCGAAGCATTAATGATGAACTGTCAATCCAGTTTTTCCCACCCGGCCAGCCTGCTACGTTTGGAGGGTAAAACAACGTTTGCCCAAGCGCATTTTGAAACTGCAGCAGAACATTAGGCGATTGGTAATTAACCATAAACTGCCGATTTATGCCAACTAGGAATTCGACGGGGGATTTAATTTTTGTGCCAATAGTTTTATCAGTGTAAAACCAATCGGCCGTCAATATCTTTCTGACAAGTTTGCCTATGTTGTAGTCCTCTTTATAAAAATAATCTCCAAGCTCATTAATTCGGGCTGCATCAGGCGTATCGCTAACCAGGTGTTTGTAAATTTTTCCGGCAACGAAACGTGCAGCTTCGGGTTTTTCCAAAATAATATCAATAATGTCATTGCCATTAAAGTTGCCTTTCTTCCCAAAGAAAACTTTCTCACCATCATCATGTATAGCCGGCCGGAATTGATATTCGCCCATTCGATTGAAGTTCCAGCCGGTAAAAGCTCTGGCAGATTCTTTAATATCTGTTTCTGTATAATTACCCCTGCCTAGCGTGAAAAGTTCCATCAATTCCCTGGCGAAGTTTTCATTGGGGTGGCCTTTACGGTTTTGTTGATTATTAAGGAATTGAAGCATGGCAGGAGCTTTAGCCACATCGTGCACCATTTTGCGAAAGCTTCCCAGGGCATGTTTTCTATGTATATTATTCAGTTCCACAAGGAACGTTGGATTTTGTGAACGGCAGGCAAAATGCCCATGCCAAAGCAGAGTCATCTTTTCGCGAAGCTGTTCTTTGCTAGCCATGTTGGCAAGCCAGGTAATGTTGAGGGACCTGACGGCCTCGCGGGCTTGTTTTACCAACATTCGTTTATTCTCCTCGGAAAGCATTTTGGCTTCTTTTACCTGGTTGTAATCGAATGTTGAAGTTAGCGGGGACTCTGATTTAGATTCCTTAAAAAGTTCATCTACCGCCTTGTTAATAGTCCAGTTTTTGCGCTCGGCCAGATCAGAGTACCGAATGCCAAAGGCCGCCCTCGAATGCAAGTGTTTAATTTTGAATTGGTTGTTGGTTAGCATTGCTTTGGTTTTATTGGTGTGAGACTGAAAGAAATATCAGAGGTTTAATGAGTTAACGCATCAAATTATTAAATTTGTGCACCTCTAATATTATCACAATGAGAAAACCCCTTTTTGCGTTGCTTGTCAGCGCCTTGCCATTTTTTGCCCTGGCGCAAAATGAACTACAATCTTTTGGAAAAGTAGACAAAGCCGATATCGATTTAAAGGAATGCCCATTTGAAAAGGATGCACATGCTATGGTGCTTTTCGATAAAGGCGAAGTTTATTTCGATCAGGATTTTAATATAGTATCAGAATTTCATAAGCGAATAAAAGTATTCAATCAAAAGGCAAAAGATGAAGGAGACGTCCGGTTGGAGTTTTATTCGGCTAACAGAATGGAAGAGATCTACGACCTGTCTGCCCAAACTATTAACTATAAAGATGGGAAGCCCGTTATCACAAAGCTTGATAAAAAGCAGATTTTTACCGAAGCTATTGATAAGAATTGGTCAGCAATGATATTTACTTTCCCGGATGTACAAGAAGGTTAGATAATTGAATATAAGTACAAAAAAAGGACTTGGTCTATAGCGAATATTCCGACTTGGTTTTTTCAGCACAAAATTCCTTGCAGATACAGCGAGTTTTCTACCGCAATTCCCGATTTGCTGTTTTTCAAAAGCCATTTTCGAGTGCATCAGGACTTTTATAAAAACAAGAGCTCGTCATTGTCCAGGTCTTTAAATATTCAAGGCCAGGTTATCCCATATACATTAGAAACTAAGCATTATGCTTTTAAGGATATCCCGGGGTTGAAGGACGAGCCTTTTATGACTTCAATGTTGGATAATCTAGAGTCGGTGGTTCATCAATTAACCAGTATTAAGCCAATAAATGGATTTGTAAAAACATTCAATGATACTTGGAAGAAGGTTGGGGAAACGCTGATCGAGGACGAGGACTTCGGATCTCAATTAAAAAAGAAAATTAGTGACGATAACGGAATCGTGATGAAGGCAAAAGCCATTTCAAGCCAGGATAAGAGAATCGCCTTCATTTTTAATGAAGTTAGGAATGCGATGAAATGGAATGGCAGAGATCGCTACTATGTCAATGATGGCTTATCTAAAGCCTGGGAAAAGAAAACCGGAAACTCAACCGAAATCAATTTGATTTTATACAGATTACTTAAACAGGCAGACATTGAGGCTTTCCCGATGCTTGTGAGCACAAGGGAGCATGGCAAGGTGAATGTTGCATTCCCATCCCTGTATCAATTTAACAGGACAGTAGTTTATATTCCGGTTGATAGTGTAACCCGCTATGTTTTAGATGCGAGCAATAAATACAATCAATACAATAATACCCCGGATAATATATTAAACTCTTACGGACTATATGTTGATAGGGAAACTAAGTCATCGGAAGTGACTTCAATCACATCCCAAGTCCCAGTAAGAAAAAACATCTTCATAGACGCAAGTATAAGTGGCGATGGAAAGATGACAGGAACCGCTAACCTAACAGATTTTTCTTACCATAAGATCAGCAACGTTGAATTGCTAAAAAAGGATGGCGAAGAAAAGTTGAAAGACAAGTTAGTTAACAAAAACACTAATTTAAAAATCAAAGAGTTCGCTGTATCAAATGCAGATGTAGACTCATTGCCACTAGCCGAAGCTCTGAAATTTGAACTTGAACTGCCCGGATCTGATGGTAGCTACATATACTTTAATCCCAATTTATTTACGGCCTTCACAGCTAACCCATTTTTAAATGAAAACCGGGTAACCACAATTGACTTAGGCTATAATAGCAGATATGCGATAACGGGCAGTTATAAAATCCCGGTAGGATATAAACCCGATGTATTACCGGGCTCTAAAACCTATGTTATGCCGGATAAGAGTATTAGCTTTCAGCGAATCATTGTGGAATCGGAAGGCGTAATTTCGATTCGATATGTTATTGATTTCAAAAAGTCAATTTACACCACAGACGAATACCCCTATTTAAGGCAATTTTATAAGCAAATGTACGAGTTGTTGAACGAGCAGATTGTTTTAAAGAAATCCTAAATGAAATTATTTTTTAAATACACCTTGTTATGCAGTATTCTGCTAACAGGTGTTATTGCTATGTCTCAAGCTCAGGAAAAGCTTCCTGCAGAATATTATAAAGCAGCACATATTCCAGACTCCCTTAAAAAGAATGCAAACTTCGTAACGCGGTATGAAAATTATGAGGTGATTGTTAAAAGTGTGGAACGTGCAGTTCAAAGGCAACACATAATAATGACACTTCTTAATGAGAAGGCGGAAGACAACGCTACTTTTATTATGGGCTACGATGACAAGTTTTACTCCATTAAAAATGCTGAAATGCTCGTTTATGATGCGGAAGGAGTCCTAATTAAGCGCTATAAGAAAAGTGATATGTATGACCGGTCTTCGTCTGATGGTGGAATGACTTTGGTGTCAGATAACCGCGTTTTGTATTTGAAGCATACTGTTGCAAGTTATCCCGTTACGGTAGAGATGAAATATGAATACCAACTCGATACCTATCTTTCCCTGGGTGGCTGGCACCCTCAAGAAAAGGATAACTCTGTTCAAATTGCAAAATGCAAGGTGACAGCTAACCCGGAAGTTGGATTTAGATATCAGCAAAAATATTTTAAGAACGCGGTTAAGCAAGTGGTTGATGGACAGGAATCATACAGTTGGGAAGTTGCTAACTTAAAAGCATTTAAGGTTGAACCAGGTGCACAAAGTTGGGCATTCATGCCTCGGTTAAGTTTTGCTACCAATAAAATTAGTTTTGGAGACATCGATGGCGACATTAGCACGTGGAAGGGCTTTGGTATCTGGCAGCAGAAATTAAACACTGGCCTGGCAGAACTTCCTCCTGCCAGAGTGGAGGAACTTAAGCAGATGGTTGCTTCGTTTCCAACTGATAAAGAGAAAGCGAAGTTTCTTTATAGCTATATGCAAAAAAACATGCGCTATGTCGGCATTCAACTGGGCATTGGAGGCTGGAAGCCTTTCCCTGCAAGCTTCGTTGACGCCAAGAAATATGGTGATTGCAAAGCCTTGTCGAACTATATGCACGCTTTACTAAAAGCAGTGGGCATTCCATCTTACTATGCCGTTGTGCGGGCAGGAAAGAATGAATATCCGGCGGATCCTAACTTCGTAACCAGTCCCTTTAACCACATTATATTATGCATCCCCTTTAAAGGCGATACAACCTGGTTAGAATGTACAAGCAATACGGCTGCTTTTGGCAAGCCTGGAATATTTACAGAAAACAGAAATGCGCTGCTAATTACTGAGGAGGGTGGCAAACTTGTAAATACTCCACGAAGCAAAAAAGAGGATAATGTGTTTGATAGCAGTGTTGAAATTGTAATCGACGAGGATGGGGTGGCAAAGACAAAAATGTCGGTTGCTGCAAGCGGTGAATTCAGGAATGAGTTTATTAGAATTTCATACAAGAATACCGATAATCAAAAGAAAGAGATTATTAGTTTATTAAGCCTTAAGCAGCCAGACGTTTTTGGCTTGGCCGAAAAAGAAGATCTGGATGGAACAAAGAATATTGAGCTTAACCTGGAGCATGAGAAACTAAGTGAATTTGCTGCAGGGGCGAAGTCTTTTTATCGTCCGGGAATATTTGATTTATGGCAAGAGACTTATCCAACCACCGAGCGAAGGCAAACTGATTTCTTTTTCTCGCATCCGATGATCAAGAAATGCCGCACGGTTTTTAAGTTGCCTTTGAACCAGGAAGTTGAATCTTTACCTTCGGACGTTACTCTTACCTTTAGCTCGGGAAGTTACCAGGCAAGATACCTTTATGACAAAGAAAAAAATGAAGTCACAGCTGTTACTCAGTTTGACCTTAATAACCATGTCATTCCTGCTGCTAAATACAATGAAATGCAGGCTTTTATGGATAGCGTAGTAAAATCAATGAGCAAGAAGTTAATTATTCGTAAGAAGGCGTAATTTCGAGGCGTGATATTTCGGCTCAACGACGATGATATAGAATTTCCACCGGCAGAGCTGGCCGAGGACGACGGGTTGTTAGCTGTCGGTGGAGATTTATCCCCTCAAAGGCTTCTTAATGCTTACAGCCTCGGCATTTTTCCCTGGTATTCCGAAGAAACACCAATTCTGTGGTATTCCCCGCATGAGCGCTTCGTGCTATTTCCTCATAAATTGAAAATTAGCAAAAGCATGAGGCAACTGCTGCGGTCTGGCAAATTTAGCATTACCGAAAATCAAGCTTTTTCTGAGGTGATAAAATCATGTGCAGAAGTAGAGAGAAAAGATCAGCCCGGAACCTGGATACTGGATGAAATGCAGGAAGCTTATATAAATCTGCATCAGCTTGGACAAGCACATTCGATAGAAGTGTGGAGCGAAGGTGCGGTGGTTGGCGGATTATATGGCGTTAAGTGCCGCAATGTTTTTTGTGGCGAGAGCATGTTTAGCAAGGTGAGCAATGCATCTAAAATAGCCCTCGTTTGGCTTTGCCAAAATAAAGGCTACAGTTTGATTGATTGCCAGGTGCATACGGAGCATCTGGAAAGTATGGGAGCTGAATTTATTTCCCGCGAGGAGTATATGGAAGTTCTTTCCTCCGGAAAATAAAATATAAAGGAAGTTCCCCTAATTCAGAATCTCCCTAATATCTTCAGCAGATAACGATTTTACAAAGCTTTCTTCTGTTGTAATTAATGATTCCGCAACTGAGCGTTTCCTGTTCTGAAGGGCTAAAATCTTCTCTTCAACAGAGTCCTTTGTGATAAATTTATAAATAAACACATTTTTAGTTTGGCCGATACGGTGTGTACGGTCAACGGCCTGTTGTTCTACAGCAGGATTCCACCATGGGTCCAGTAAAAAGACATAGTCTGCTTCTGTCAAATTCAAACCCACTCCTCCTGCTTTCAGAGAAATTAAAAAGATTT
>CBIHNR010000204.1:0-8924 GCA_966211215.1 uncultured Pedobacter sp. | reverse complement strand
GTAGTAGCCTTAAATATGAAAGTATATAAAAAAAAAAAATATTTAGTTTCACTGTTTTGAATGTTTTATATTTTTAATTATCATTACAAAATAAGCGGCCGGCGCATTGCACCGGCCGCTTATTTGCTTATCGAGCTCCAAACCCGCCTCTGCGATTAATCTTGCAATTAACATCTGAATAAGTGGTATTTCTTTTAAGTTGAAGGTTGGGCAGGGCGTGCGACAGTTTGCTAATAAATTAAATATCGCATTTAAAAAGAAAATATGCGCTGGTTTGCTATTAACGAGCACTTTAATCAATTAGTATAATTAAGGGAAATTTTTTCACGGTTTTTTGCAACCAGTTGTCATTTTCGAACGTAGAAAAAATCATTTACCAGGGGAAACGCGCTCTTCTTTCCCATATCTGCTCGCTCTCAACTTATTTAGATTCAATCAAATATTTATGAATACATCAAGTTCAGAGGCTTGTTTAAAGTCCTTTTTTAGAGGTTTAAAGATTACCCAACTTCTGGCCCATCCGTGCTATAAGACGAAATCTGGCCTGTATCTTTTGATAATGTTGTTGTTGCTATCAATACGAACGAGTGCCCAAACCATAAACGTCACCGGAGCAAACAATCCTGAAAACGGAATTACACAAGGCAATATAAGTTTAGGCCAAACAAACATTGTGCTTTTTGGCTTTGGAGTAAATATTCGGGGAACGCTGACTATAAACGAATTTAATCTTGACGTGGAGTCGCCCGATAATCACAATAAGTATTTCAGTAGTTACAGGCTTTATCGCTCTTCTGATAATGCTTTCTCACCCGATGATATTCTGCTTAGCAGTACCTCGAAATTTAAGAAAAATAGGCTTAGTATGAGTAACGTGAACGAAGTTTTCGGTTCGGCAAGCCAGACGAAATATTATTTTCTGGTTGGTGATTATACCGGCACTTCAGGAAGCGTGCCTGGCAGTATACAGTTCGGATTTTCCACCGAGCAAAAGGATGATGCGATAGTTTCTGGCAAGAAAGGATATCAAAGTTTTAATGTTACAGGCAGAAAGTTCACAATAAGCGAGCCGAGTATATCGGTAACCTGCCTTGATTCATCTATAAATGTGTTACGCCCTTGCCAGATCTCATGTGGCAAAAAAAATGTTTTGCTTTTTGGCTTTGGACTCAAAGTGGAAGGTATGTCTGTTATCAGCCAGATTAATATATCCAGCACCAATGCGATTGGCAATTACTTTACCAATGGACGTTTATATAAGTCGGCCGATAAGACGTTATCTTCCGATGATGCCTTGGTTTCCAAAGTAACTATCAATAGCTATACCGATAAAATATTGAGCATACCCAATCTTTCGGAAAGCTTTAACGGCGGCCCCCGGCAATATTATTTGCTTGTTGCAGACTATATGGTAAACGGGCAGATAGATAATCAAACCATAAAGTTTCAGTTTTCGGCAAGTCAGGCTAAGCCTGCCCTGGTACAGTCAGATCCTAAGCAAAAGGAGTACAATAGCTTTGACGTTCAGGGAAGTACATTTAGCTTTATAAGAGCTGCTAATTGGGCGGGAACTACCAATTCTGATTGGAATAACACCGCCAATTGGAGCGGGGGGTATGTTCCTGGCGCTTCAGACGTTGCCAATATTGGTTCACAGAGTTTTGTTAACCAGCCCCGTATATCTGTTGATGTTAGTGTTGGAAGTATCGTTTTAGGAACCGCAAATCCAGTAGTGCTCAGTATTGATACCGGAGTTACGGTTTTGGCAAATGAGGTTATTCAAACTTCTGCCGATGCCTCGGTTGCGAATACATTAACGGGAAAGGGAAGCTTGCAGGTTAATTCCTTACAGATTAATGATGCCTCGCCGCTGGCTATGTACAGCGCTGCCCGGGCTACTAAACTCATAGCGGATATTTCAAAACTTAGCGTTAATAACCTTGTGCTCAGGTCTGGGTTTAGCAACTATGTAAACAATGCGGAGATTGAAGTAGGAGGGAATTTGGATGTTAGTGTGGGCCTTCAGTCTATAAATGAAAACGCAGCAAACATTTCCTCTGTTATAGGTGCTTCTGGAAGCGCCATCAATTTATTAACAGATAATCCTTTCAGCCTCTCAACCATCGGAACCAATACCATTTTTTCCAATGGGCTAATTCGGTATGCCGCTTCGGGCCCACAGTCAGTGGAACCATTTATTTCCTATACAGATCTTGAACTTAGTGGGGCTGGGGTTAAAACGATCGACGTTTCTGCGCCTGGGGCATTTTATCTTAACGGAAGCCTTTCCATAACCGCTCCGGCAACAATAGCATACTCTTCTAATATCAGTTCGATTAATATCAGAGGTGATTTTAAAGGGAATAGCAGCCTGAAATCTGGCAGCTTACCAGTTACTATTGGCGGTAGCTGGCTCAATACGGTGCAGGATTCTATTACAGCCACAGTTGATTACGACGGCAGTGCAAACCAGACAGTAGGAGCGCTTTATTACAATGATGTTAATTTTAGAAATGGAGGAATAAAAACACTTACAGGCCCTGCTACCGTAAAGGGCTTGATTGAAATTGGTTCAAATACGGTATTAAATACAGGCAATAACCTTACACTGTATGCAGATTCATTAAGCTACGCAAGTATAAAACCTCTTGTAGATGGTGCTGATATTCAAGGAAAGGTGACAATTAAATCTTTCATTAAGGGCGGAAAAAGAGGCTATCTGACTTTGTGTTCGCCTGTTTATGATACTGTTAGCACTGTTAATCCGGCTATAACGGGCTTTACATATGTTCAGTTTAAAAAGTTTATGCCGATAACAGGTAATGGCGGGCCTGCAAATGGTTTCGATGAAGGAGCTATTGTTAATCCTTATGGGCCAACAGTTAGGCTTTACCGCGAACAGTCCTCGCCAACGCAGGGCCAATACACTTTTCCATTAAAAGTGACAGATACAATAAGTACTGGCAAGGGCTTCTTCTTTTATTTCAGGGGGAACCGTGACAATATTTACAATAAAGTTAATCCTCCTTATATAACACCCGAAAGTGTAATGATGGAGTATAATGGATTTGTTAACAGGGGAGATATTAATGTTCCTATCACCTATACCAATTATTCTAATGCAGGCGATGATGGTTTTAACCTGGTAGGAAATCCTTATCCCGCCACAATAGATTTGCATGTTCTTTTGGCTGGTACTCCATATACCAAGGTCTGGATTCCAACATTGGCCAATATTTATGCTGTCTACGATTTGACACTTCAAAGTGGTACGAATGGCGCTTCCCGTTATATGATGCCCGGCCAGGCGTTTTATATCCAGGCTAAGGCACCAGATGTACTTAGGTTTACCGAAAACTGCAAAGTGAATTCTATAATGGCACCAAGGGTAATGTCTGCTGAGAGAAGCGTAAGAAATAATGCAAAGGCATTTGATTATGTTAAACTGCGGGTAACTGGAGGAAAAGGTAATACATCTGATGAAGCAATTATTGTATTTAAGGATGGTGGTAGTAGCAGCACAACTGCAGAGGATGCCGGCCTTATTAGTGATGGAAACAGTTTGATAGGCAGTATTTCTTCTGACAATTCCACCTTGGCAATCAATTACTTCCCCAAGATGAATTCAGATCAAGATGTAAAACTAAAAGTGAGTGGAGAGGAGAGTGGAACCTTTAAATTGAACATCCCGGAAGCAACGATGCAGGGTTTCGCCGATATTTTGATTAAGGACAACTATACAAATACGATAAGAAGCATTAAAGATGGTTCGGCATACTCATTTATTATCGACCCAAAAGCAAGCGCTACTTATGGAACCGAAAGGTTTGTGCTAGTATTCAAAGCGAAGTCTGAGGCCATTTCAAGTTCAAAAGATCTTGATAAAGGAGCTGAAGACAAAATGCAAGTATTCCCTAATCCGGTTTCAGATAATCTTCAAATAAGATTAGGCAATAACGGGCAGCCTGTAGAAGTTAGAATTTTCAACATGGCTGGTGAGCTAGTACAAAAAGCAACCTATAATGGTGGTGCCGATTTAATTACTTTAAATGTAGCAAGCCTGCGGCCTGGTACGTATATTTTGAAGGCAGCTGATTTGGCTAAAAACATTATCTATAAGAATACGAAGTTCATTAAAAGATAATTAGCTTAGTAAGGGCAAGCATCGTATAACGGGTGCTTGCCTTTACTCCATTTTTGATGAAACTATTTGCCTTATTTAAAAACATAAGGCTCTCTCTGTTTGCTAAATAACGAACGTTCTTTTATTACTGAAATCCATGAAAATAAATTTACTGATACTAATTTTAGTACTTATTTCTTTTTCTCTCCGCGCTCAGCCAGGAGGGGAAGAACCGCCTCCATGCGACGACCCGGACCTTCCTCCTGATGAAAGTTGTTATTACGAAGATCCTGATATACCATTGGATAAAGGCACGCCTTTTTTACTAGCAGTGGCGCTGTTTTGGAGTTTTCAGCACCAAAGGAAGAATAAATAATATTCCGTGCAGCTCAACGCGAAGCTAAGGCCCATTGTAAATTCTTTTAAAGGACGAGGTTCCAGAACTACCACTGATTTAGCTTCCCTCTCTTTTTGACCAAAGGACTCCTTCAGAGGAGAGGGGTTGAGTGCGGAGGCTTTTATATCATGGCTAGTCCTCGAAGCCTAAAACTACATGCCCGGAAATTCCGAATCCTGGCTACAACACTTCGAGTACCATCACGGCAGCGCAAATGCTTTAAAGGAAGCGCTGCCATACATAATCAATCCTCATCATCCAGCTCAAAAATATCGTTTACCGGTTTCCCAAATACTCTTGATATTTTTAATGCAAGCACAGTTGATGGAACGTATTTGTTAGATTCAATCGTATTAATAGTTTGCCGGCTTACGCCGATAAGATCTGCCAAATCTGCCTGGGTAATGTTTTTAATTGCCCGTTCTACTTTTATTGTGTTCTTCATGACAATAGCCCTCTTTTAACGTCTCTGCGAACCTGCCAGTAGCCTCTATTGCAAACGTAATTGAACCTAATGAGGAAGAATATTAACATAGATATAAGATTTATACCCATTACAAATAAAAAATCTAAACCATAGAAGATGAAATTAAATGCCTTCAACTGAATACTAGATCGAATTCTTTTTCTGGCATAAACAAAAATCTTTTACAACCTTCGCATGAGTTATGCAATCAATACTGATAGTTGATGATGAGGCCAAGTTACGCGAGCTGTTAGCTCGAATCTTAAAGCTTGAAGGATATCGGGTATTAGAAGTCGAATCCTTAAAGGCGGCTGAAAGTATTTTACAGAAAGAAGAGATTTTAGTTGTACTAATGGATGTGCGTTTACCAGACGGAAACGGAGTTGATTATTGTAAAGCTATTAAAGGCCGCTATCCATTAATTGAAATAATCGTTCTTACTGCTTTCGGTACAATTACAGATGGGGTTAAAGCGATACAAAATGGAGCTTTTGACTATATTGTTAAAGGAGACGATAACGAACGAATCATTCCTTTAATAAGCAAAGCTTTCGAAAAAATTGAACTGCGGGCAAGGGTAAGAGATCTGGAGAACAGGGTTTCTAAAAAGTACAGCTTTGATAATATAGTTGGCGTATCAGAATTAATAAAGGAGGCAATTGTTTTATCACAAAAGGTTGCTCAAACAGATGCAACAGTCTTGCTAACCGGCGAAACCGGGACAGGTAAAGAAGTATTTGCGCAATCTATCCACCAGGCCAGTAAACGAAGTTCGAAGCCGTTTTTAGCTATTAATTGCAGTGCTTTCTCCCGAGAAATCCTGGAAAGCGAACTTTTTGGACACAAGGCTGGTTCGTTTACAGGTGCTGCAAAAGATAAAAAAGGTTTACTGGAAGAGGCAGACGGAGGCACTTTATTTCTGGATGAAATAGGGGAGATGAGTCCAGATTTACAAGCAAAATTGCTTCGTGTACTTGAGAGCGGCGAATTTATTAAGGTGGGTGAAACCAAGGTTTCAAAAGTAAACCTACGGATTATTGGTGCTACTAACAGAGCTTTAGCAGAAGAAATTAAGTCCGGAAATTTCAGGGAAGATTTATATTATAGAATTTCCGTTTTTAAAATTGCTCTTCCTGCATTACGCGACCGGAAAGAAGATATTCCATTAATTGCCCAATTCTATTTGGAGGAGCTCAATTTAAAAATCAATGGTAAAGTAAGAGGCTTGAGTGAAGGCTTAAAAAACAAATTACAACAGCTTCCCTGGAGGGGCAACGTCAGGGAGCTTAAAAATGTAATGGAAAGAATGATCATTCTGGCCGATGGCGAAGTCCTTGCAGAAATCGAACTTCCATTAGAGTACCAGTTGACTTCAGATACCAACCTTTCTATTCTTAGCCTTGAGGATATGGAAAAAGAGCATATCAGGAAAATTCTTCAATTTACAAAAGGCAATAAAGCAGAAGCTGCTAAAATTCTCAATATTGGATTGACTACTCTTTATAGGAAAATTGAAGATTATCATATCACCTGATTTTTTCAAAATGAAAATCCGTTTTTCATTTTGAAAAAATAAACAGCAAATATATTATGTGGAAAGCCCTTAATGACATCATTAAGGGCTTTTTGTATTCTGGCACAACAATAGAAAGCGTGTACAGAAATATATCGCGAGCTGTAATAATCCTGACAGGGGAAAGGAGAATTCAGGCTCTCAAAGTATCACAATAATTTTAATTTATACACATTCATGAACTCTCATTTGAGGAAACTCTCAGCAGCAGGTATGCTGATTACTTTAGGAATTATTTTCGGGGATATAGGTACTTCCCCTTTATACACTTTTCAGGTATTGTTAAAAGAAGGGGGCAAAGTAGACGAAGCATTGGTATTGGGATGTATTTCCTGCCTGTTTTGGACACTTACACTTCAAACTACCTTCAAATACATTTTTATCACCCTGCAAGCCGATAATAAAGGGGAAGGTGGTATCTTCTCACTATATGCTCTGGTGCGCAGATACGGTAAATGGCTTGCCGTTCCGGCAATAATTGGAGCCGGAACTTTATTAGCCGATGGTATTATTACCCCTCCAATTTCTGTAACCTCTGCCATTGAGGGCTTGAGCCTCGTACCGGCACTTTCTGATATTATCGTACCCGGAAATGACCTTATTCTTGGTATCGTAATCACCATTCTGGTTTTGTTATTCTTCTTTCAGCAATTTGGAACAAGTGTTATCGGTGCTGCCTTTGGCCCCATTATGTTAATTTGGTTTTTAATGCTTGCAACTCTGGGGGCGGTGCAGTTTGCTAATCATCCCGAAATAATTAAAGCTTTAAACCCTATATATGGCGCCAGATTATTAGTTGAACATCCCCATGGATTTTGGCTTTTAGGAGCAGTGTTTTTATGTACTACAGGAGCTGAGGCGCTTTATTCTGATCTCGGCCATTGCGGAAGAAAGAACATTCAGGTTACATGGATATTTGTAAAGGCATCTCTTTTACTGAACTACCTGGGGCAGGCAGCATGGGTGTTAACGCAAACCAAGTATGACGTTCTTCCGGTTGGAATCAATCCTTTTTATGAAATTATTCCAAATTGGTTCCTTATCCCAGCAATCTGTATTGCTACTATGGCAACAATTATTGCTAGCCAGGCTTTAATCAGCGGATCGTTTACATTGGTTAGTGAAGCGGTAAGCATGAACCTATGGCCAAGGGTATCTATAAAATATCCTACCAATATCCGCGGGCAAATCTATATTCCAAGCATCAACTGGTTCTTGTTTATTGGCTGTATTGGCGTTACGCTGTATTTCCGTACGGCAGAAAGCATGTCGGCTGCTTATGGGTTTTCCATAACTATTGCCATGATCATGACTACCATTTTAATGTACTACTTCTTAAGGTACAAAAAACATTGGCCTGCATGGATAGTTGGATTAATGCTTTGTGTGTTTTTATCGGTTGAATTGTCTTTCTTCGTTGCCAATTCAGTGAAGATCATACACCGGTTATTCTTCCTGGTGTTTGAAGCTGGGCTAATCTTTACCATGTATGTTTGGTACAATGCACGTAAAATCACGAACAGATTTCTAAGCTTTGTAGACCTTAGAGAACAAGTGCCGATGCTGAGGGCCTTAAGTGCGGATGAATCTATTCCCAAATTTGCCACCCACCTTATTTATTTATCTAAAGCCAATAACAGCAAACAGATTGAGCAAAAGATTATCTATTCTATTTTTAGCAGGAGGCCAAAACGTGCGGATGTTTATTGGTTTATACATATTGAAAGGACCGACGAGCCTTTTACAATGGAATATTCTGTGGAAGAATTAGAAAACGATAAGATAATGCGTGTTGAATTCAGGCTTGGTTTCAGAATTCAGCCAAGGATAAATGTTCTGTTCAGAAAAGTAGTGGAGGAGTTGGTTAAGAACAACGAACTGGATATTACCAGCCGTTATGCTTCTCTTCACAATTTTAATCTCGCTGCCGACTTTAAATTCGTCATCCTTGAGCGGTTTTTGTCTTTCGAAAACGAATTCAGTTCAAAAGATGCTTTTATCCTGAATACTTATTTTGCCATAAAACATATGGGGCAATCAGAGGCAAAGGCTTTTGGCTTAGATACCAGTGAAACACGGATTGAAAAAATTCCGCTGGTGGTTAGCCCTGTTAGCAATATTGAATTAAAAAGGGTGAAGCCTGAATTGGAACTGGAACGTGTGCAGGCATAACTACAATTTCGGCACAAATTGAAATGTGAGTTATCAATATTAATTTCGCAGCAAAGCAGGTATTAAGCATTAAGGAGGGAGCCTTAGCCGCTAAAATGCAGGAGGCAGGAAATGCAAGTTACTTTATGAGATTTCTACAAATAAAACCTGCATGAGCAAAAGCTCCCAAACGGCGATGAAAGTAGCAAGCAGG
>CBIHNR010000203.1:0-8925 GCA_966211215.1 uncultured Pedobacter sp. | reverse complement strand
AGAAAAGCAAGTTCTGCAAGCTTTAGTTATAGGCTTTTCTTAGGAGAAAAAGTAAGACAGAAAATGGTAAGAGGCAGCACCTGTGTTATCAAAGGTAAAAACCCGCAAAAAGCCATCCGCAAACTTTATGTCATAAGTAACTAAACCGCCTCCCCTTAATGGATGAAATTCTTTATTTTCTCTTCAACCAGGCCTTTGCTAAATCCACTCCACGATGTAAGGATCTCCCCGGATGGTGAAATAATCACATAGTGAGGAATTCCTTGAACCCCGTAGCGGGCGGCAATACCAGCCATCCCATTTCCATCGCTAAGATTTACCCAGCTTATTTTTTCCTGCTCTGAGGCTTTTTTCCAGATTTCCTTTTTCCGGTCGACACTTAGGCTGATCACGGTCAGGCTATCCTTATACACTTCAGACACCTTTCTTAAATCCGGCATAGCTGAGATGCAAGGGCCACAGCCAATACTCCAGAAATCAAGCAATAAATATTTGCCTTTGAACTGAGCCAAAGAAGATGCCTTTCCCTCTAGGGTATACAATACGGTATCAGCCATAGGTTCGCCGTTCTTAACCACCCGTGCTGGGTATAAATATGCCGCGATTTCCCTTCCTTCAGGGCTTTCTTTTTGGGCAGTGTTTAGTTTCTTAAATAGTTTAATTGCAGGTTCTCGGAGACTTTTATGGCTGTATTTAACTGACATTGCCAGCCCATTTAATTTGTCCATCCAAATAGGTGAAACAGGACTGTTGGAGAGCAGAGTTATTTCTTTTTGATGCATAAGAGCGCCGAGTGAGTCTTGCAAGCGGTCTATGGAGTCAATGTCTTTCTTTATTTGTTTGCGTTCCTCAGGACTTGCCTTCTGCAATTTTTCAAAATAAGATATTCGAGACACCGATAGTCGCTGCAACTCGTTAAGTTCAGCTTTAGTAGCTTCCATGTAAAGATTTAACTCTTTTTGCTGTTTAATAGGGCTTTCTACCTTCCAGGTTTTAAGAAATTTATCGCTGCCGCTAATTTTGACAGTGGTGTTGGGCGCAACCCATACATCGAGCCACATAGATGGAAAACCTGTACCTCTTCCTAAAATCATAAAAGGCTCGGCATTATCTATTTTTCCACTGAACCTGAATTTTTCCCCAATAACCGTATCCGAGGCAATAGTGGTAATCACGTTCCCATCACTTCTAGCTAAAGAAATTAATGTGCTATCTTTTATTCCGGTTATATATCCTTCAATGGAATAGTTTTTTTGGCATTTACCGTTAAAATTTGAAGGAAACAAACAAGGGCAATTACTATCTTAAATCGTTTTTTTTCCATGAGAGGGTATGTAAAGGTTAATTTTTGTAAAACAAGGTTAATATACCAAAAGTAGAGCTTTAATAGATTTGAGTGAAAAAGAAAATGTCCGGTATAGCATGATACCAGACATTTTCTTTTTTCAAAGGTTAGAAGGTTATCGCGCCAATCTGTTTCATTAGCTCAAGTTTTTCATTTTGCAGCCAGGAGCGAACTACCTTGTCTTCCTCAAATTCGAAAATTGCAATTCCATTTATGGATGCCTTTTTGCCGCTGGCGGGAAAGCCTCTAAAGGGATTCTCGTTGATTGCCTCCCACTGCCATCTAACAACCACTTTGTTATCTTCCGCCAGCAAGTCGTGAATAGTAAACTGTAGATCAGGGAAAGCTTCCAGAATATTTTTAACAGCCCCTTTAAATGCCGCAGGCCCTTTTCCCGGTACAGGGCCTTCATAGTTTTCGTCAATTATCACGTTTAGTAAATCCCATTTGCGCTTATTCAGGCATTCAAGGTACAGCTCACCAATAATTTGTTTGTTTTTCTCTGTTTGTTTGATTGTAGTTTCCATCTGGTATATGTTAGGCATTTTCTAAATTTTGTATCTCCTGCATCTTTTTATCAGCAATCGCTTCGGCGAACCATAAGAACTCGTTCAGAAATTTTCGGGCAGATTCAGTTATTGCATCATTTAATTTATTTGATGAGGGCTCAAATGCGTTATGAACTTCCGGAACAAGAAGCTTTAGCGGTAGGGGATAAGCTCCCAGGCTTAATATTACATGCTGTAACTGTGTGGAAGCATTAATACCGCCCATTCTGCCAGACGATACCGCGGCTACGCCAATAGGTTTTCGCTGAAATTCGGCCCAGAAGTAATCCAGCGCATTTTTTAACACTCCTGAAAAGCTGCCATGGTATTCGGGAGTAACAAATAACAAGGCGTCTGCGGCGGCAAGCCTGGTACTGATTTTTTGAATGCGTTCTTCAAGCCCAAGTGAAAGCCCGGTTTTGTCTTCCAAAAGCGGAAGCGAATCTTCTGCAAGGTCTATTAGATCTGTTTCTACAGCCCTTGTAGCCAGCTGCTGCTGAAGATAATGAGCTATTTTGTGTGATTGGCGGCCTTTTCTTGCACTTCCTAAAACTATCGTTACTTTCATTTACTTTCTGATTATGGTGAACCATTCATTTGGCTGACAGGACAAATATCAGGAAGCTTGTTAGCGTAAGAAACGATCGAAAGTCTAGAACTGTACCTGTACTATGGTACAGTTGGTGCCTGCTGTTATCAAATTAAAAGCCTATAAGGCCGCGTTGCATGGCAATATTTACCGCTTCGGTGCGGGTACGGGCAAAAAGCTTGGTTAAAATGGAAGTGATATGAAATTTGACAGTCCGTTCGGAAATGAAAAGCGTTTCGGCTATTCGCTTGTTGGTAAAACCTTTTTTCACCAAAGCCAATAATTCCAATTCCCTTCTGGTTAACGGTGTAGCTGGATAATGGACAGGGCTCAAAGCCATCTTTGTCTTTTCAATCCCTATAGATTCGTCCAGCATGTGTGAAGCCTGTTTGTTTAAAGTGGCGGTTTCCTGTAATGCTGCGGAAACGTTCTGGTGAGCCAGCTTTAAATCGCCTTCTTCAATTAACGTTTTTGCTTCCGCAAGAAAGGAATGAATTACACCCAGTTTTGGGGCGACTACCCGTTTTACTATGTCACCAATTGCACTTCCTCCTTTAAAAGCCTCATCAGAATGCCTCTCCTGGCCTCGCGTGCGTTGTATAGCAATACCAATTAATTCGCCGATGGTATTTAATACCGATAGTTGTTTTTCGTTTAGTTCATGCGATTCCCGGCTTAGCAAGTTAATCAATCCCACTTTCTGCTCGCCGATACTAATGGGGACAGTAGCGTGAAACTTGAGGCCTTGCGTTCCTGATTTTATGTTTTTTAAGCGCGAACAAGCTATCTCGCTAATGTTTCTGGCCTGCTGGATATTGTTCGACAAATACTTCTCCACACAAAAGCACCAGCCGCCCAGGCGTTCGGGATGATCTTTTAAGGCAGGAGGCAGATTATATGAAGCTGCAAGGTAGACAGATTTATCGCCTTGTAACAGCCAAATCCAACCCGTTTCAAGCTCTAGCAAATCCACCGCTCTTTCCAAAGCTTTTTTAAGTGCCGAATGCAATGAAAACTCCTTATTAAGGGCACGGGCTAGATCATATAGATGCGAGAAATATTCGGCGTCGCTTATCATTGCTGGGGTGAATTACAGGTGCTAAATATAAATATCCCTGCTGTAATTGAATTACCATTTTACCCGAATAGTGGAAGCTCAATCTTTACCCTTCCTCTTGCAAACAATTAAACCTGTGGATGGCTATATAAACAATGGAAATACTCAGGCAGCAATATAACTTTGTAAAGTCCTCGCGGGTGGTTCTGCTAAGCTATTGCACCACCATCACAGAAAAAGATTTTCTGCGTGAGAATAGCTTGTTTGGTAAAGGAAGCATTAGAAATCTTCTCGTCCATGTCGGCAACACCTATGAATACTGGATCGGTAAACACGGCTTAAATAAGGATATTTCTTTCAAAGAATCGGGTTCTGTTACCGACGTTCATTTAGCCATGGCATACTTTCTTGAAATTGATCTGCTTATGCAAGAGTTCTTTTATTCTTATTCGGAGAAAATGGACACAGAACTACATTTGAACCTGGATAGCAAAGCTATATCAATGACACCCTTAAAGTTGTTCACTCACGTTATTACGCACGAGTTTCATCATAAAGGACAAATTCTTTCTCTGTCGCGGCACTTAGGGTATATTCCTGTGGATACAGATATTATCCGGTAGCTAACTAATGCAGGCAATATCGTTAGTATTTCCAGGATGCTTTGTTGTGGAAGAGGATTTTGGGCATGTGCAAGTGGCGGAATCGGTAATGCCCCTGGAAAAAGCCTCAACAAGCAACTACTTATTGTAAAGTTTTACCACATCTTTCAGCTTACGAACGGTAACCCTCTCAATTTTGCCTATCAGGCTGGCAACCTCCGTGTTATCCGCCATCATTTCAGATAGAATAGCCTTAGAAATGTCGAGCATTCCAGAAGATTTTCTGGTATTGAGCATGCCGTTGTAGGTTTGCCCTTCTCCCAACAAAATTTTGGACGCTGGGTCGGTATTTTTGGTAAGAAATACTTCCCGGTAAGCAGTGTTATCGCCTTCGCGATGCAAATAGTAGCGCTTAGAAGACTCGCCCCGGTTAACATAAGTAGCGCCCAGCGAAACACCATAGGTAAGGCAAATCAGGTTAACGCGGCCTTTTACCAGATAATCCTTAATAGCGTATCTGCCTCCATCCAATGCTGTATAACCTTCTTCAAGCCTAACCACATCATTGAGGTATGAAGTACTACGCATCACATAAGCCTTATTACTTACATTTTTCCTTTTCCGGAATTGACTCTCGGACTTTTGGGGCTCGGGCTTTTTTTCGAGTTTGCTTGTGTCCGAATTGTTGGAAGTTTGCGCATTTGAAAAAGAAAATGCAAAAAGGCTAAAAAGAATTAAAAGAGAGGGTTTCATTAATTGTGAATAAAGTTTACGCGAAGCTAGGAAAATTTTAAGAAAATATCCCTCGAGTTAGTCGGGAGCCAATTCTCAAAGCAGGGCCGTTAATAAAAAGCAAAAAGAGAGCATCATCTGCTCCCTTTTTATCGTGGTTATTTCCTTTTCGCCTTTTCCCAAACAGCACTCTGCTTCTTTCTAAAATACCTGATGATACCCGCTAAAACTGCATAATTCATCACGCAGAAATAGTAAGGAATAAACAAAATTTTAACCCTCAACTGTTTTTTTTCCAGTATAAAGCCAATAAAAGCAAACAAGTAAAAGAAGATCTGGCAGATGAGCAGGTAAACATAAAACCACTCATTCGGCTGCAGCGCAATAAAAACATTTAGAATAAAAGCCAATATCAGTAGGAAAGGAGTGATAGTCCAGCGCAAAACGCGGTGGCTAATGTATTGAAAGCTTAAAGTGCCGTACTTAAAAATATTAAACAAGCTGCTCAGCCAGATAATCGATTGCATGCCACCTGCAGCAATGCGGATTTTACGTTTCAGTTCCTCTGACACATCCTCAGATGCCGTTTCAGTTGCGTAAGATTCTGGTTCGTAGATAATTCGGTAGCCTTTTTCAGCAATCAGCATTGAAATCATAAAGTCATCCAAGATGGCATCCTTGCTAACCGGTTCGTATAATTCGCGCCTAACACTGAATAGCTCGCCTGCAGCACCTACAACCGAGTACAATTCAGAGTCCCATTTTTTTAAAGTAGATTCATACTTCCAGTAAAAACCTTCGCCAGCAGCACTCGCATCAGCTTGCTCGTCTGCCAACACCCTTTTCTCTCCCGCTACGGCGCCCACAGTTTTGTCAGAATAATGGCGACAGATATTAATTAAAGCATCTTTATTTAAGAATGTGTTGGCATCGGTGAATACTATCGTTTCAGAGGTAATCTGCTCGACAGCACGATGTACAGCTGCAATTTTTCCATTACGGTCAGGTTTGTGCAATAAACGAATCTGCGGAAACTCAGCTATGATATCCGGCGTGCGGTCGTTAGATCCATCGGTAACAAATAGAATTTCGAGTTTCCCGGCAGGGTATTTTAAGGCTAGTGTATTAGCAATCTTTTCGCGGATAAAACCTTCTTCGTTATAGGCAGCAACTACCAAAGTACAACTTGGCAGTTGTTCATCGCTAACTACTGGTATGGGCCTTTTACCTTTTAATGCCCGCCGGATTTTTATCAGTAAGTAAAGAAGTATGCCATAGCCCAGAAAAGTGTAGAAAACAATAAACAGGGAAATCCAGAAGGTAAGTTTCATTGAGAGTTAGGGTGTTGTGATTAGCTTAATTGTGAGGATTTAAATATTGCTGATAGGATAACCTAATTCATTGCTGTTCTTGCTATGGGTAACGTTCCACCAAATTGCCTTAAAAAGTTGGGCGGCAAGGTCAAAGCGCTTTTCTTTTACATAACCCAAAAGGTTTCGCGGGGTAACCAAGCCGCAAAAATGACAATAGAAAATAAGCTTCGACAGGGTAGGGGCATTTCTGCGGATAAACAATATCCGGTTACGGTTCATGAAAAATTCTTTAAGTGGGCTTTTTTTACCTACCGAAACAGACTCTTTATGGTAAATAAGAGCCTTAGTTTCTACCCATATCTTGTAGCCTGCCCGTTTTATTCTTTCGCACCAATCCATTTCCTCATAATACAAGAAAAAATGTTCTGCCATCAGTCCGGCTTTTTCAATGGCTTGTTTCCTGATCATCATTGCAGCGCCATCGGCAAAGCCTGTAACTCCCGAAACTCCATCATATTGCCCCTTATCTATTTCAAATTCGCCTATGCGCTTATTGCGTGCTGTATTAAAGTTCATGGGGGTAAAACCTGCGTATTGCAAGGTATCTGGCTGGTGAAAAAAGCGGATTTTGGGCGATACCACGCCAACTTCCGGCCGTTCGTCTAGCACTGAAACCAGCGTTTCTATAAGTCCCGGCGTAAACTCGGTATCGTTATTAACCAAAAATAGATATTCGCCACTTGCAGCCGCGATACCTAAATTATTCCCTCCGGCAAAACCTAAATTGCTTTCAGACCGTATAAACCGAACATCAGGGAACTTGTTAAGCCACTCTGGTACAGGATTATTTCTACTGCCATTGTCTACTACAATAATCTCAGTTTCAGGATAGCGGTTTAAAGAAAAAATGGATTGGAGTAGTTCTTCTGTTACTTGCGGTTGGTTATAATTGACAGTAATTACAGATACCTTATTCATCATTTATCCGAAAAAAAACATTTTTTACGCCTAATAGAGCGGGAAGATACAATTAATTGACAAAAGCTTGGAAAACAGTAAGAGTATAGAAGATCAGCTTATGCAATTTGAAGACCTTGATAAATCAGCTGTAAGTGTAGATCAGAAACTGGATGAGTTGATTATCCTTCTGAAACAAAGCAACCTTGATAGCACTACCGTTGCTATAATGCAAAGGAAGATGAATCAGGCTTTTGATGACACAAAATTTAATTCGGTTAGCCTTAAACTTTTTCAGGGCTTAGATGAAAAAAATGCTTCGAGGTTGGAAATGGCTGATGATTTAGAAGGCCTTTTATCCACTTATGCCGTTGACAGTAAGGCATCGAGGAGATTTCTGATGGTCGAAAAGCTGATGAAATTTGTGCTTATGCTAACCTCTCTTGGTTTGATGATTTTGGGTTATGCCCTCATTGTGATGCCTGCTGGGCCGGAATTTGAAATGTTTACAATTTTTTATTTTACAACTGATGATGGTTTCACATTAATGGATTTAATTGCGCTATTAATTGTATTCACTGGTGTATATTTGTTTATCCGGTCGGTTGTTAAATTTAACTGGCAGGACTAAATTGTATGCCTCAGGTTCAAAAGAAGATTTTACTGGTAGATGATGACCGCTTTGTTTTACTGCTTTTTAATAGGGCCCTGATTGAAGAGGGCTTTCAATGTTTAACCGCCCATTCGGTAGAACAAGCATTGGAAATCTTAAACCAAGAACTGCCAGACATTATCTTATCTGACTATCAGATGCCTGATATGGATGGATTTGAGTTCAGAAGCCGGATACTTGAGGATAAAAGGCTAAAAAATATTCCCTTTGTGTTTCTAACTGCATATACTGATCGTAATATGATACAAAGGGGATTGGATATGCAAGCTGTAGACTATATTGACAAAGAAACGCCGGTGCCGCTGGTGGTTTCAAAGCTTAACAATATTTTACAGGCGATACGAAAGGAACACGAAAAATCGATTCACGAAATCAGGATAGCGGCCGAAGCACTTAATTTAAGTTCGGTGCCTTCTGAGTCGCCAAAGATTGCCGGCTTCGGCATCAATTTTTTATATAAAAGTTTCGAAGATTATCCGGGTGGTGATTTTATCGATTTTATACGGTTTGATGATCAATACACGTTCGTTGTTTTAGGCGATGTAATGGGGAAAAAATGGGGAGCATGGTTTTTTTCATTTAATTTCCTGAGCTATATCCGTTCGGCTATACGATTGTGTGTGTTTGATGGTGATTTATCTACGGCAAGTATCCTTCAAAAAATTAATCGTGTAATATTTATGGACCCGGTACTTGGCGATGTGCTTTCTACATTGTCATTGCTGATGATTGAACATAAAAGCGGGAAAGTGCATTATTCTGGCGCCGGCGATTTACCTTTAATTGTATATACTGCCAGTGACAAATCTTGCCGGCGGATGGAATCTTCGGGTTTATTGCTGGGTGTAATGGTTGATGGTTTATACAATGAAGATGTAATTACATTGTCAAAAGGTGACCAGTTGGTGCTCGTTTCAGACGGAATGATTGATTTTGAACACGGTGGCGAAAAGAAAAGTGATTATGATTTGTTTTTTAATCTTGTAAAGCCTAAGCTTGGTAAATCTAATTCATTTGAATTGGTAAAAAATGTAACATTTTCTGCAGAAAAGAGTAAAGAGCTTATAGATGACTGCAGCTTAATTTTTATACAGAAAAATTAACACAGA
>CBIHNR010000202.1:0-9039 GCA_966211215.1 uncultured Pedobacter sp. | reverse complement strand
AATTCGTAAGTCCTAAATCGTAAATCCTCTAATCATAAGTCCCTACTCGTAATTCAAAAATCGTAATTCGTAAATTTCCTTATTTTCGCTGTTCAAATCGTAATTCGTAAATCAACAATCGTAAATCCCATGTCCTCTATATTGATAAAAGCAGCAACTTTAGTGAACGAAGGCAAGCAATTTAATGCTGATGTTTTTATTAAAGACGGCTTTATTGAGCAAATTGGCTCAGAGCTGAATATTGCTGCAGATACCGAAATTAATGCTGAAGGAAAATATCTCCTTCCGGGATGCATTGACGACCAGGTGCATTTTCGTGAGCCAGGCTTAACGCACAAGGCAGAGATCTTTACCGAAAGCCGGGCTGCTGTTGCCGGTGGTATTACTTCTTTTATGGAGATGCCCAACACTGTCCCTAACACGGTAACCCAGGAATTACTGGCAGATAAATATGCCATTGCTTCTCAAAAATCCCTGGCTAACTACTCCTTTTTTATGGGTGCCACCAATGATAACATTGAAGAAGTATTAAAAACCAACCCGAAGGACGTTTGTGGAATTAAGATCTTTATGGGCTCCTCTACCGGTAATATGCTGGTTGATAACGAAAAAGCGTTAAACACGATATTCTCATCAACACCAATGTTGATTGCTACACATTGCGAAGATGAAGAAACTATTAAAGCCAACATGGCTGCGTTCAAGGAAAAATATGGGGATGATATCACTCCCGAAATGCACCCGCTTATCCGCAGCACTGAGGCTTGCTATAAATCATCATCATTTGCGGTTGAACTGGCTAAAAAACACGGTACACGCCTGCACATCCTTCATATTTCTACAGCTAAAGAGATAGCTCTATTCGATAATTCTATTCCCTTAAAAGATAAAAAGATTACTGCCGAGGCCTGTGTACACCACCTTTGGTTCTCTGATAAAGATTACGCCGAAAAAGGCAACTGGATTAAGTGGAACCCAGCGGTTAAAGCCGAATCCGACCGCGAGGCAATTTTCCAGGCGGTATTAGATGGTAAAATTGATATCATCGCTACCGACCATGCCCCGCATACGATAGAAGAAAAAATGCAATCGTATTTAAAAGCTCCTTCCGGAGGGCCGCTGGTACAGCATTCCTTATTGGCAATGTTACAGTTCTACAAACAAGGCAATATTTCTATTGAGGCAGTGGTTGAAAAAATGGCGCATAACCCGGCAATCTGCTTTAAAGTTGAAAAACGCGGCTTTATTCGCGAAGGCTATTGGGCTGATTTGGTATTGGTTGATCTTGACAAACAATCGCCTGTATCCCGAGAGAATGTATTGTCGAAATGCGGCTGGAGCCCATTTGAAGGTTACACGTTCGGTTCGGCAATTACACACACCATTGTGAGCGGAAATCTTGTTTACGAAAACGGCTTATTTAAAGAAATTTCAACAGGTAAAAGATTAATTTTCAATTAAAAGAAACCTGGGCTTTGCTATCGGCGTAGAAGACAGTATTACAACGGAACGATAAGAAAATCAAGATATTCCATAGTTTAGATAGGTGTTTAATTGAGTGAAGAGTAAGGGTGGCGAGAGCCACCTTTTTTCGTTTTATGCCGAAAAAACTACTGGATATCTCTTTTGAGCAAATTCATGAATTGCCCAAACCTGCGCAATCTAAAATTGAGTCCTGTTACTGATCTATAAATCGTCCCCTCACCATTGCAACCTGCTCAAGAAACAAACACATAACCATCTCAACTGCAATCAAATACCTAAATATAACCATTTCAAAAAATCAATTTTAATAGCTAAATTAGTTTGACTAGTTGTTCAGTAAACTTCGTTACTTGATTAGGGTTTATTTCGCTGTTAAAAGAACCACCTCTCGCAGCATTAATTGAGTACAGATGAGTTGTATAAATATTAAGTAGATAAAAGTTTGATTGAAGTTTAGTATTACATTTACGTATCACCTATTGAAAACTAATGAGTAACGTGTACAGCTACATTTCGGATTATTTAAATACCGGAGGTGAAAGCGGTGTTTTAATAAGGGATGCCGATTGGGGCACCTCATCTTTGGGGCCGCATGCACAATGGCCGCAAAGCCTGCTCACCACACTTAGCATCCTAAGCCACTCCTCTATCCCGATGTTTCTCCTTTGGGGGCCGGAGTATGTTTTATTTTATAATGATGCTTATATCCCCTCTTTAAACCAGCACATAAGGCATCCTGCTGCTATGGGAAAAAAAGGTGAAGAGGTTTGGAAAGAAAACTGGTTTTTTATTAAGCAGCACATAGACATGGTTAGCCAGGGCAGCAATGCCTTATTTTACCAACCAGAAATTGTGCATCTGTATCATAATGGCGCTGTCGAAAAAATCACGCGTGCTTATCACCTAAACCCGGTAAAGTCACAGAAAGGAGAAATTGAGGGCATTTTGGTAATATGTAATGATGCCCAGCCCATTACCGGGGATGAGCACCTGCAAAATAAAAAGCGCGTGGAAATCTTAAACAAAGAGATATCTCACGTTTTTAACAACATTAACCAGGGCTTTTTTTCGAGGGACACAATTGCACAACGCTATCTCAGCCTTACCGCCGGCTGCCCGAAAATTTACGGCTATTCTATTACAGAGTTTTTTAACAATCCCATGCTTTGGGCTGAAGTGATCCACCCGGATGACAAAGAACGTGTTTTTGAAGATGACAAACATTTAAAGCAAGGCAGGACAACCCATACCGAATACCGAATTTTCCATAAAGACAAAAGCATACGCTGGATTGAAATTAAAGTAGTACCAACTTTGATTGACGGCGTTTTAACCCGTGTTGATGGAATTGTATCTGATATTACTGAACGCAAGAATGCCGAACTGGAAACTATCAAGCAAAAAGAGCTTGCCGACTCAATAATTAATAGCCTTCCGGGGGTATTTTACTTGTTTGATAAGCAGGGCCGCCTATTAAAATGGAACAAAAATTTTGAGAACGTAACTGGTTACTCGCATGATGAAATACTAGAAATGCGCCCTCTTGATTTTTTTGATGAGGGAGAAAAGGAACTTATGTCTCAAAAAATCAGGGATGTATTTAACAATGATGTGGGTGATGTCCAAGCATGTTTCTTAACCAAAGACAAGAAAAAAATTCCTTATTACTTTAATGGCAATACGGCAATCTATCAGGACAAACTTTGCATTATTGGTATGGCTTTCGATATTACCGAACGCCTGAAAACTGAAGAAGCCCTGCAAAAGCATGAAAAAATGCTGGAAGGCATTCTCAATTCTATCCCGCAGGCAATCTTTTGGAAAAACACACATGGCGTTTACATCGGCTGCAATAAGGTTTTTGCCAATAACGCCGGGTATGAAGACACAAGCTCTATTATCGGTAAAACTGATGCGGACCTTCCATGGGAACCTACTGAGGCCTATAAATACATGGCCGATGACCAGGAGGTGATGATTGCCAACACCCTAAAAATAGGAATTATTGAAACACAGAAGCAGGCAAACGGAAAATCAGTCTGGCTTGAGACAACCAAAATTCCACTTACCTACAGTAATGGCAAGGTTTATGGGATACTTGGAATTAGTGAAGATATCACCGAGCGCAAAAAAGCAGAGGAAGAACGCGAACAAATGACTGCCGGCCTTATTGAACGCAATATCAATCTTAAACAATTTTCTTACATCGTATCACACAATCTTCGGTCTCCTATCAACCGCATCTTAGGGCTTGCTTCTTTGTTCAAGCCAGATAGGGGCCAACCAGACCCGAACCAAAGGCTTATTAAATATATTGTTACGGAGGCCACTAATCTGGATAATGTAGTTAAAGACTTAACCACTATTGTTTCCTACCAGGATCTTGGAAACGAGGTAAAAGAGGAAATCATTTTTGAAGATGAACTAAAACTGGTTAAGCATAACCTCGAAAGCGAAATTATTGCAGCTAAAGCTCAGATCACTTCTAATTTCTACAATCCGGATAAAATGCAAAGTGTACGTGGATACTTTCATAGTATCTTATACAACTTGCTATCTAATGCAATTAAATACCGCCATCCCGACAGGCATTTGAAGATTCACCTCCAAACCCATCAGGATGAAAAATTCATTTATTTCGCCGTAGCTGATAATGGGCTTGGTATAGACCTTGAAAGGCATAAAGACGCTATTTTTGGTTTATACAGCCGATTTCACAAAGGGATTGTTCCGGGAAAAGGGATTGGATTAAACCTGGTGAAAACCCAGGTTGAAACTTTAGGCGGTAAGGTTACCGTTAAAAGCCAGCCAGGCGAGGGCACTACGTTTACGGTATCTTTTCTAAAGGCCTAATTGTATGCAAAAAAACGTTTCTTTACCTAAAATTATCCAGTTGTTTAATGCAGTCCCTCAAAAAAGTAGCCGGTATGGCTTTCTTTATAATTCTCTTTTTATTTGCAGCCTTCCATTTATATTGCTTTATCTATCAGGATGCCCAGTTCAAGGGCAGAAAATTAAGCGCCAATTACCATTTTCAATTTAAACGTCCATTCACCGAACTTACTTTTCGGGCTCCCGATGGTGCAAAAATCAACGCAGTGCATTTCAGGCAAAAAATAAACAAAGGCTTAATCTTTTTTCTTCATGGCAACAAAAGAAATATCGCATCTCATGAAAAAATTTATAATCAATTTCTGGAACAGGGCTATGACGTGATAACTTTAGATTACCGCGATTATGGAAAAAGCACTGGCAGCAAAAGCCAACAAGCATTTTATCAGGATGCTCAAATGGTATATAATAAATGCCGCCAGCTTTATCCCGAAAATAAAATTACGGTATTGGGCCATTCTCTGGGATGTACAATGGCCGCTTATCTGGCTGCAAAAAATCATCCTAAAGCGCTGATAGCTATAGCTCCATTTTACAGCCTGGCAGATTTTAAAAAGAACTTTCCCTGGTATTATCCCAAATATTCGCGTTTTAGTTTTGCTACAAACGAATTTATTAAAAACGTACAATGCCCTGCCTATATCTTTTGCGGTACTAAAGACAAGTTTCACGATGCTGCAAAACGGCTGAGCCGGCTATCTGCCAAAGCTGTTTTTCTCTCCATTATTAACAGTGGACATGATGGAATTTTCAATAATACCGAATACAAGCAACAACTAAAAGCCATTCTTAACTAATACTAAATTTCAGCGTAACCTGGATATCAGAGGCGACGTACAAGACAGTATTCATAGCAAAGATTTCATAGTTTAGATTTAGGTTAGTTGATTAAGATTAAAGGGGCAGTGGGGACTGCTCCTTTTTTTGTGAAAGTTTAATTTGTTTTTAAAAGGACACAAAGAACCTGCTTGCTACTTTCATCGCCGTTTGTGAGCTTTTGCTCATGCAGGTTTTATTTTGTATCAAACTAAAGTTTTTCTGAATAGAAATATAGTAACTCAAAATACAGCTCTTCCGTACTAAGAAGTATTCATAGCAAAGATTTTCATAGTTTAGATTAGATGGGCTGATTAAGGCAAAAGGGGCAGTGGAGACTGCCCTTTTTTCGTTTTAAGATTTGCTGGTACAGCCTCGCAGAATAAAAATCAAAAAAAGTTAAAACAAATCGTAACCTTATCATTATCAACACCGTACAAAACAGTATTCTTAGAAAGATTTTTCATAGTTTAGATTAGATAAGGTTGATTAAGGTTAAAGGGGCAGTGGGGACTGCCCCTTTTCTTTTACTTAATTTTTTTCACCTGGTGTGTATCTTTTTTACAATCGGCACGCTTTTGGTTAATTCCTCTCTGTATTTGCTATAAAACCTGCGCAGAAGCCTCTGAGCGGTTATTAGCAATAGCAATGAACAAAAAATCAAAAACTTTTATATCCGTTCGTTGCTTAATAAAACATCTACCTATAAGATATGAAAATAGCACAAATTGCGCCCCTATATGAGGCAGTGCCACCTAAATTATATGGTGGTACTGAACGCATTGTTCATTACTTAACCGAGGAACTTGTAAACCAGGGGCATGATGTTACCCTGTTTGCCTCGGGCGATTCTGTTACCCGCGCTACTTTAATTGCCAATGTTGAAACAGGCCTGCGCCTCAACGACGATTGCATAGACTCTATTGCACACCATATAGTCCAAATGCAGGAGGTAATAGAACGGATTAAAGACTTTGACATTTTCCATTTTCATACAGATTACCTCCACTTCCCTTTTACCGCGAAACTGAATATACCCTGTGTAACCACCCTACACGGCAGACTTGATATACCTGACCTTCAATCAGTTTACAACAAATTCCAAAATCAGAATGTAATTTCAATTTCCTATAATCAGCAAAAACCCTTACCCCAGGCTAATTGGGTGGGCAACGTTTATCATGGCTTGCCTCACGATTTACATTATATGGGAAATGGAGAGGGAAACTACTTTGCATTTGTAGGTCGTGTGTCCCCCGAAAAAGGGCTGGATAAGGCTATCGAAATTGCCATTGAAACAGAAAGCCATTTGAAAATTGCAGCCAAAATAGATAAAGCCGATAAAAAATATTACGAAGATGTAATTAAGCCTTTACTTGAACATCCTTTAATTGAATTTATTGGAGAAATTAATGAAAGTCAGAAAACGGATTTTATTGGAAAAGCGAAAGCATTACTTTTTCCAATTGCCTGGGAAGAACCATTTGGCATGGTTATGATTGAAGCTATGGCTTGTGGTACCCCTGTAATTGCTTTTAAATGCGGCTCTGTACCCGAAGTTATAGATGAGGGCAAATCTGGCTTTATTGTAAGCTCCGTTGAAGAAGCCATCCAGGCAGTAAAAAAATTGCCTCAGCTTACCCGCAAAGGGGTAAGGCATATATTCGATATGCGTTTCACCGCTAAGCGTATGGCTAATAATTATCTGGATATCTACGCGTCGGTAATTGAAGATTGTAAAAGTGAGGGTTCCGGGCAACCTCATCTCAAAGCCTCATATGAGGGGAAAACAATGAAAAAAGTAGTCTAAAGCTCCCAATACAGCCTGAACCTAACGGTTATTCATCTAAAAACATCTATTATGCACGCAGAAGAATCTTTAATTGAAGAAGATAAATTCCATATTTCGGCGGATGCTGTAAATGCGGATGATAGGGTAAACATTTTAAACCACTCTAATACCTTCGGAATATTCGACCGCTGGGGAAATATTGTTCCCTCGGGAAAAATGGTTCAGGGCATTTATCACGACGGAACTCGCTATATTAACAAGCTGATTTTAACAATTGACAGGCTTAAACCCCTGCTTTTAAGTAGTACAATCAAAGAAGATAACGATATTCTTTCGGTCGATTTAACCAATCCGGCACTGCACTCGTGCAACATGCCTGACAATATGGTTCATATATCCCGGAAACAATTTGTTAGAGATGGAGCATTTTACGAGGAAATAACTTGCGCCTACTACGGCGAGAAGGATTGCTCGTTTAATTTAGAGCTTGCTTTTGACGGCGATTTTAAGGACATTTTTGAAATACGCGGTATACAAAGGCAGGTGCCGATAAATAAAGTAAAAAACTGCGATGATAACAATCAGTGCATTTTACAATATGATGGGCTTGACGGGGTTAAACGAGAAAGCATTTTTAAAGTAGTAGCTGATGCTGATTTTAGCATTAAAAATAATGCCGCGGTTTTCAATATCCAGTTAACCGCCCAGAAGATTGTTAAAATTACTTATACTCTGCGGTTCGAATCGGGCACTCACCATTGCCAGGAGCTGAACTATGAGGAAGCCAGAAGTTACATTGAGCAGGAACGGAATAAAACCAGGATTTTATTTGCCAATGTCCATACCTCTAACGAGCAGTTTAACCATTGGATAAACCGCTCTAAAGCAGACCTGCTTTCCCTTTTAGCGGAGACCACCACGGGCAGATATCCTTATGCGGGGGTTCCCTGGTACAACACTCCATTTGGCCGCGACGGTATTATTACCGCTATAGAAACCTTGTGGATTATTCCGGAAATTAGCCGCGATGTATTAGCCTTTCTGGCATCCCGGCAGGCTAAAGAACTTATTCCCGAAAAGGATGCCGAACCGGGAAAAATCCTTCACGAAGCCCGAACCGGAGAAATGGCAAATACGGGCGAAGTGCCTTTTAAGGAATATTACGGCACCATAGACGCTACTCCACTATTTATAATGCTGGCCGGAATGTATTATGAACGCACAGCGGATAAAGAATTTATAGAACAGATATGGCCCAACATTAAGGCCGCAATAAACTGGATCGACGATTATGGCGATTTAGATGGCGACGGCTTTGTGGAATATGAACATAAAGCCAAGAATGGACTTACCAATCAAGGCTGGAAAGATTCTTACGATAGTGTAATGGATGAAAATGGCGATTTTGCCGAAACACCGATTGCGCTGAGCGAAGTACAGGCTTATGTATATGGTGCTAAGAACTACGCGTCCAAGCTGGCCTTATTATTTGGTGAAAATGAACTGGCTGCGGAGCTAATTAATGAAGCCAACACCTTAAAAAGGAACTTCAACGAGAAATTCTGGGATGAAACTTTAGGATGTTATGTTTTAGCACTCGACGGGCGGAAACAGCCTTGCCGAGTGGTGTCTTCCAACGCTGGGCACTGTTTATTTACCGGTATTGCCGATAAAGATAAAGCCAAAAAATTAGCCGATGTATTGCTTAGCAGCAGCATGTTTAGCGGCTGGGGTATTCGTACGCTTGCTAATAATGAGAAAAGGTACAACCCAATGTCATATCATAATGGCTCTATTTGGCCCCATGATAATGCTATCATAGCATTTGGGCTGGCAAAATACGGTTTCCGTGAGCATGTGTTAAAGCTTACCGAAGCAATATTCCAGGCTTCATTATTCATTGACTTGCAACGCTTGCCAGAATTATATTGTGGCTTTGACCGCCGCTACAGCGAGGGGCCAACTTCCTATCCGGTTGCTTGCTCGCCACAGGCATGGTCAGTTGCGGTGGTGTTTATGTTATTGCAATCGTGCTTTCAGATAGAGGTAGACGC
>CBIHNR010000201.1:0-9074 GCA_966211215.1 uncultured Pedobacter sp. | reverse complement strand
CTTTAGCATTTGAAAAGGTGTAAGTGTTGCTCGGCATTTTCACCCACATTGAAATAGAGAAAGAATTCTGGTCCATTCTCAAGTGCTCAGCATCAGCAACCATTACTCCGCCATTATTAGCAGGTGTTCCAAAGCCAAGGGCGCCAGAATATTTTCCGGCAGACCAGGCAGCATTGCTCATGCCTGTAAGCGTGCCATTAGAACCCGAACCGCTTGCATCTGCAGCTACCAGGCCAGAACTTTCGTCCATTCTCCAATGCCCAACCAATGCAGACACCATGGATGAAGTTTTAAAAGACCAAACTGTACCCATGGTTGTGCCTTTAATATTGGTTGCATCTACCCGCCAGTAATAAGTAGTATTAGTATTAATGCCAGTTAATTGATAGCCAGGGCTTGCCGAGTATGGAACATCAGCCACCTTAGTTAATGCATCAGCACTCGATCCAAAATAAACCGAATAAGTAACGGTGTTACTGCTGCCAGCCCATCCAAGTATTACCTTACCTAATGTAACTTCAGCCGATTGGTTATTATTAGCTGGAGATGGCGTTGTAGGAGCATTGGGAATCACAGTCAGGCCAGGCGTAGTAATCGACGACGTGGTGTATACAGAAGCTTCCGTAGCTGTTACTGCCTTTATCCGATAGTAATACAAAGTACTTGGCGACAAATTTTCATCTGTGTATGTTTTTTTACCTGCAGGTAGCTGGCCAACCTCGGTATAGGTAGTTCCATTAGTAGAGCGCTCCAAAACGTAACCTGTTTCGTTATCCGCGTTATCAACCCAGGTTAACACAATCTTACTGTCCGATGTATCATCAGAAGTAGTAGCCGTTAGGTTTAAGTTAGTAGCAGCTTTAACAAAAGGCAGTGGAGTTGTTGAAATTAAAGAGTTTACGTAAACCTCGATATTCATGTATTGCGGATAAGCTGTACTCATTGCTATTGCATCTGCTCCGCTGTCTTTATTCAGGCCATTAGCCACCTCCCAGGTATCTGGCATACCATCGCTATCAGAATCGATAGGCGCGGGCGCATTGTAAACATTCCCAGCACCGCCATTAGAAAACGGCAGATTGGAGGGTATATAAACATAAAAGCCCTTGGTGCCACGAGATTCCACCTCAGAAATTAAAAGGCTGTCAACCTGATCTCTGCGCGGATAAAATGAACCTACACTATCAATTACATGCTCATACGCCTCAGCTGCAGTATACTTTGGGGCTTTATTCGGGTAATCGTAAGGGTTGTTTTGGAAACTTGTAGCATCTCCCGTAGGATAGCCGGTGATATTGTAAGGCACTTCACTGCCATCCAGCACTCCATTTTGATTATTGTCGAAATAGTTGCCCGAACCGTACAAATAGAAATTGCTGTTTCCCCTTGAAAACGGGGTTGTTGTAGATGGGTTAGTTAGTGGCCCACCAACAAAGTAATTGTTAATGATATTTACATTAGATTCTCCACCCGAATCGCCCCCCATTATATACGCCTCTCCAGACCATCCGTAATTCAAATTGTCAGCTAAACGATTACCGTTTCCCCAATCGTAAACAACATTATTTACAAACTCATTCACTCCTTTTACCTTAGGATTCCGGGTTTTATTACTGATGTATAAGTTCTGAATCAGGCTTACTTTTCCTCCGTTAGGCGGCTGAATCAATCCGCTGGCTGAATGGTTATGCCGGTGTATACCCTGAGCAATTATGCAATTTTGAAGTGTAATATTGTCAAGCGGTGTGCCATTGCCATCAGAGTTTATAGAGAAAACCTCATCAGTACCCCATGAGAAACTCATGTGGTCGAAGATAACATTTGCTCCATTCGCCATGCCCGAAGCGTCTACTTCTTGCGATGTTCCACCATAGCGGATGCGTAAAAACCGGGCTATTGTATTATTTGAGCCGGTAAATGTCACTTTAGCCCCTTTAATTACAATGCCTGTGCCAGGCGCAGTTTGTCCGGCGATGGTTGTGTAGGCAGCAACCTGTAAAGAACTCGTGATATTGATAATTCCGCCAACGGCAAAAGTTACAATCCGTCCGGGCTGGCTTACTGCATCCCTGAACGAACCTGCACCACTGTCATTTAAATTGGTAACAATATATACCTGTCGGGATGCCTGGGCCACTCCCCTTGCTCCAAGAGCGTGCCTGCCAAATCCCATTGCACCTGGAAATGCAAGGGTTTGCGCCTGAGCTTCCTGCGCGGATAATCCTGTTAAAAGTAAAAAGTTAAGGGCGGTGAAACGTTTGCATAAACTTGTACGCAAATATTTACGCCATAATGCAGAAGCTGATAGTAAACTTTGTTGCATAGCTGATTTTAGGGTTAATAATTGGGGCTGGTTAGAGCCTTTAACTGGTTGTTGATGGCGAACCTAAAAATTGCCCTGTTGATTTGCAACTTACCGCATACCAGTAAGAAGTAACAAAGTGGTTATATTCGATATTGGCTGGAAAAAATCGCTTCGTAAGCTATTAAAGGCGTAAACAAACTTTTTTTCGTTTGCATTGTCAGATGTAACAATTCTATGATAGTCCGAAAAAAGAACAACAGCAGTAAAAAAACAAGAGGTTTTATCCGGTATTTAAGAACTACAGCAATTAATCTTTATCATCGTACTTTTTATGCATTAAAAACGTTACTGCTAAGCGTGAAAAAATTCGACTTTATAAAATTGTCCCCAAAATTATCTCTCAAAACCTTTGGGAAGTTGCTTTTAATATTGGGCTCCTGCGCTCTGCTCCTTGGCTTCACATTTTATTTACTGGTGTTACTGGGACTTTTTGGAGCCTTACCGGGCAAAAGCGATTTAAAACTTGTAAAAAACACCAGCCCTTCTGAAGTTTACTCGTCTGATGGAGTTTTAATGGGGCGTTATTACATACAAGACAGAACCAATATCTCCTATGAGGATATTTCGCCAAATGTTATTTCTGCCCTGATTGCAACCGAAGATGCCCGTTTCTATAAGCACCGCGGAATTGATGCGCGTAGCATGTTCAGGGTATTCTTTAAAACACTTCTATTTCAGCAGGAAAGTTCTGGCGGCGGAAGTACATTAAGCCAGCAGCTAGCTAAAAACCTCTACCCCAGAAAGCCGCATATCTTTTTAAGTACCCCAATAAATAAGCTTAAAGAAATGATTATTGCTAACCGATTGGAGGATATTTATACCAAAGAAGAAATACTGGAACTTTATCTAAATACCGTTCCTTTTGGTGGCAACATTTATGGAATTGAACGTGCTGCAAAACGTTATTTCGATACCTCAGCAAAAAAACTTAAAGTTCAGCAGGCAGCTACTTTGGTGGGAATGTTGAAGGCAACCACCACTTATAATCCTAAAAACCATCCTGAACGCTCTAAAGAACGGCGTAATGTGGTTTTAGCTCAAATGGCAAAATACAGGTTTATTGAAGCAGAAAAGCTCGATTCTCTAAGGCAACTTCCCTTAATACTCCATTTGAATGGTAAAAACCTGGACAATAATCTGGCACCATATTTCAGGGAACAATTGCGGCTGGAGCTCGAAAAATGGTGCTCAGAACATCAAAAAAGCAATGGCGAAAAATATAACCTCTATACTGATGGCCTAAAGATTTATACAACAATAGACGCTAAAATACAGGCTCATGCAGAAAAAGCCGTCAGACGAAAAATGGCAGCTTTGCAAAATATTTTTGACCAGCACTGGGGAAAAAGGCAGCCCTGGGGAAACAATGTAAATTTTGTGAATGCAGCCATCCAGCAATCTCCAAGATACCAGGCACTTAAAGAGCAGGGATTAAGCGAAGAAGAAATAAACGAAATGTTTCGCAAACCGGTTAAGATGAAAATATTTACCTGGTGGGGCACTCGGAGCCTGCGAATGAGCCCCCGGGATTCAGTGCGCTATTATCAGCGTTTGCTAAATACCGGTTTACTATCAATTGAACCTCAGACTGGCTTTGTAAAAGCCTGGGTTGGAGGCATAGACCATAAATCTTTTAAATATGATCATGTTCTCTCCCGGAGGCAAGTTGGTTCTACCTTTAAACCCTTTGTGTATGCAGCTGCACTTGAGCGAGGAATAGAACCCTGCCAGTATTTTAAAAATGAAAGAATGGTTTATCCCGCATACGAAAACTGGTCACCACAAAATGCCGACGGCCAATATGGCGGGGAATATAGCATGCGTGGGGCCCTGGCTAATTCGGTTAATACGGTATCAGCCCAGATATTAATGCAAGCGGGTATTGAGCCAACCATCAGCCTGGCGCACCAGATGGGTATACATAACGACATACCTAAAGTGCCGTCGATTGCGCTTGGCACGGCTAATTTATCATTGATGGAGATGGTAGCAGCCTATTGTACCTTCGCAAATCGAGGGCAATACCATACTCCTGTTTATGTTAAAAAAATTGTAGCGCCTTCAGGCGAGATACTTTTACAAACCGTTCCCAAAGCACCGAGGCAGGCTTTTTCTGAACAAAACGCACAGATTATGCTAGAGCTGATGAAAGGTGTTGTCGAAGAAGGTAGTGCTGCCTCGTTACGCTCGCAATACGGCTTAACGATGGATATTGCGGGTAAAACCGGTACCACCCAAAACCAATCAGACGGATGGTTTATCGGCATAACTCCTAATCTGGTAACAGGGGTCTGGGTAGGCGCTGAAAGCCCCATTGTACGCTTCAGGACACTGGAACTGGGACAGGGAGCAAAAACTGCCCTACCTGTGTGGGCTGAATTTATGAGGCGAGTGTCCGAAAAGCCAGGCAGCTACAACCCTTACATGCGCTTCGTGCCTTTGCCCTACGAACTGGAATCAAGATTGGCCTGTGCGTCATTCAGATACGACGAACCTGTTATTGAGGAAGAGGAGTCTTTCTTTGACAAAATTTTCAAACGTAAACCTGGTAAAGAAAGAAAAGGAATATGGAAGATATTTGGCGGCAGGGGAAAGAAAGACAAACACCAGGATTAATTAATCTGATGATATTAAGCAACCCAGTATAAAACATAAGCCAAGTTTTATAAGTTTGCAGCATGATAAATGTTAATGAATATTTTGACGGCGCTGTAAAATCATTAGGATATGAATCAGCCGAAGGAAAATCTACAATTGGTGTTATCGAAAAAGGAGAATACGAATTTGGAACTTCTCAGCATGAAACAATGGTTGTAATTGAAGGTGCATTAGAAGCGCTTCTTCCAGGAGCATCTGATTGGGCTGTTTATACCAACGGACAAAAATTTGAAGTTCCGGCAAATGCTTCCTTCAAAGTAAAAGCACAGCAGCAAACTTCTTATTTGTGCAAATACAAATAGGCTTAAACTCATAAAACAAAAGGCGCTTTTTCACCAAGCGCCTTTTGTTTTTTATTGACTCGGAAACTGCCCAAATTTGGTAGTATCAATAACTCCAATACCAATTCCCGGTTTAGTCCCTTTACTTACTCCGCCTAAAGAAGCCGGGCGATAGCCCTTTCCTTTCCTGCCCGGAGGCGGTAAAACCTTTCGACTGGTACCTTGTCGCAGCGCTCTCATCCTCGTAGTATCCTGCAAATTACCTATCCTCGGTTTCCGCGAAGTATCTTGTTTGCTTATGCCTGTCTTTGTCGGAGTTTGCTTCCCCGTTTTGGTTTGACCTGAAACCTGCAAGGCAAAGCAAGCCGAAAAAACAACTAGTAACAGTTTAAATTTCATAGATCTTTCTTTTAGGTTATTTCTGTAATCTACAAGCCTAAAAGCAGATGGTTTTTAATTAAAACAGGGAAGTGCTGAGTATCATCAATGAAGCCATGTATTAATTTTGTAACTATGTGAAATCTTGGTTTAAGGCCTCTACCAGAATGAAAGACGAAATACTTATACGTGACTATAAAACATCTGACAAAAGCTCCGTTCTGGAACTACTCAGGCTCAATACTCCCGCATACTTTTCGCCTGAAGAAGAGAATTCCTTTATTCATTATTTAGATACAGAATTAGAATACTATTACGTGCTTGAAATCAATAGACAAACTGTAGGTTGTGGCGGCTTCAACTTTCCTGAGAACGCTGCGTCGGCCAGAATAAGTTGGGACATTCTGCATCCGCACTTCCAAAGAAAATCATTGGGCAGTGCGTTGCTTAACTATAGAATTGAAAAGCTGAAACATTTTCCAGAGTTGCGACAGATTATCGTCAGGACGTCACAGTTGGTATATAAATTTTATGAAAAACAGGGTTTTAGGCTCACTGAGATTGTTGACAACTATTGGGCTGAAGGATTTCACTTATACAAAATGGAATATAGCAAAGCGATATTATCAAAGAATAAACCTTAAAACAGTAACTTTTGAGAAAATTAATCTTACAAATGCAGGCCTCGCTGGATGGATTTGTTTCTACTGGGCCAAACGATGAACAAAATTGGGTAACCTGGGACCTGGACGGTATTAAACAGTATTTGATTGACTTACTAGATGCCACCGACACCATTCTTATTGGTAAGAAACTTGCCATCGACTACATTCCCTTTTGGGAAGACACGGTAACCAGGCCTGATGACCCCATGTATGAATTTGCAAAACGGATAGTGAGCGCAAAAAAGATTGTGTTTACCAAAACGCTCAACAAATCGGCATGGCCCAATACTGAACTAGCCACCGGAGATTTAGTGCAGGAAGTAAACAAACTAAAAAGCCAGCCAGGTAAAGATATCGTTGTATACGGAGGCAGCACTTTCGTTTCGGCTTTGATCAAACAAAGGCTTATTGACGAATTTCGCTTTTACATTAATCCGGTGGTACTTGGCAAAGGTGTGAGTGTATTCAGCGAGATCAACAACGCCCAGCAGCTAAAACTCAAAAATTTTGTAGCCCTGGATAGCGGTATTGTGATGCTAACCTACGAGCCCACTTAGAGGGTTCGCTGGTTAGTACCCGATGGCGAGATAAATCAGGTGTTCGGCTTCATTTTTTTTAGCAAGCGCCTTCCCCGCGATTGCATAGCTGCAGTTCCGTTTCTCAGGAAGAAATTAATCTGGGCTTCCAACTCGTCCCTGATCCAGCTTTCCTTATCCTGTAATCTGAACAAAATATCCAGGCAATTCACCTGCACAGCAACAGGGCTATCAGCCAACCACTCAAATGTAGCTTCTATAATAGCATCCCAATTAAAATGCTTTAGCTCCTCTTTGAAGGCCTTATCATTTAAAATTTGCATTAAAATCTTTGTAAAATGCCTTCGGCAACTTAAATTTTTTTGTTTGGCATAGGCATCTAGAAAAGTATATAATTCACGCCTTAACAATTCCATGTCCGCAAACATGAGTTCCAATATCCAGGATGCCCTGAAACCAATGGGCTGTTCGCGGTGAAAACTTAGCTCGATCAAGTCTTTAGCTCCACCTGGTTGCACTCCACAGATTTTTGCACGCTCTAAAGCACCTTTTTTTCCAAACGCTTTGGCAAGTTCTTTTTCTAAATCTTTAATAAGCATCATTGTAAAACCCAAGCCCAAGATGGTAATTATACCCATCTTTTGCCCAATTAAAATAATCTTTTCAGCAAACTGGCATATCTTATTGATAATCGGTACCTTTGCAGCTCAAATTTTCAAGCATGATTACGGTATCAAATATATCTTTACGTTACGGAAAACGCACTCTTTTTGAGGATGTTAACCTTAAATTCACTCAAGGTAACTGTTATGGAATTATTGGTGCAAATGGTGCCGGTAAGTCTACTTTCATGAAGATCTTATCAGGTGATGTTGACCCATCTTCTGGTACAGTTGCATTTACCCCTGGCGAGCGCATGGCGGTTTTAAAACAGAACCACTATGAATTTGATGAGTTTCCTGTTATCGAGACTGTTTTAATGGGGCACAAGGAGTTGTACAATGTAATGAAGGAGAAGGATGCATTGTACGCTAAAGAAGATTTTACCGATAAAGACGGCGAACGTGCCGGCGAGCTTGAAAATATCTTTGCTGAAATGGACGGCTGGAATGCTGAAAACAATGCTGCCACCATGTTAAGCAACCTTGGCATTAAAGAAGACTCTCACTATAAACTAGTTAAGGAGCTTGATGGTAATCAAAAAGTAAGGGTATTACTTGCACAGGCTTTATTTGGCAAACCAGACATTCTATTACTGGATGAGCCTACCAACGACCTTGACATTAACACTATTGCATGGCTTGAGGATTTCCTTGCAAGCTACGAGGGCATCATCCTGGTTGTATCTCACGACAGGCACTTCCTTGACTCGGTTTGTACTCACGTAGTGGATATCGATTTTGGCAAAATGACCATCTTTACCGGTAACTATACTTTCTGGTACGAGTCAAGCCAATTGGCACTTCGCCAACGTGCAGACCAGAATAAAAAGATGGAAGATAAGGTTAAAGAATTGCAGGAATTCATCCGCCGCTTCAGTGCTAACGCTTCTAAATCCAAACAAGCCACCAGCCGTAAAAAAGCTCTTGAGAAAATCAACCTGGATGAAATCAAGCCATCTAACCGTAAATACCCTGCAATTATGTTTAATAACCAGGCTCGCGAAGCTGGTGACCAGATTTTGCAGGTTGAAAACCTTCGTAAAGAAGCCAATGGCGAAGTTCTTTTCTCAGACATTAGCTTTATGCTTAATAAAGGCGATAAAATTGCCATCCTGTCTCAAAACAGTTTAGCTACTTCTGCATTTTATGATGTTTTAAGTGGCCGGGATACTGATTTTCAAGGCAGCTACAAATGGGGAGTTACCATCAATGTTGCCGACATGCCTAATGATAATTCCAAGTACTTTGCGGGAAAAGAATTAAACCTTATTGACTGGTTACGCGAATACTCTGAAGGCGAAAAAGACGAGCAGTTTATCCGCGGTTTTCTTGGTAAGATGCTATTCTCCGGCGAAGAGGTATTAAAAAAATGTAATGTACTTTCCGGAGGCGAAAAAATGCGTTGTATGTTCTCAAAAATGATGTTGCAGCAAGCCAACCTCCTATTATTTGATGAGCCCACCAACCACCTTGACCTTGAATCTATCACCGCTTTAAACAACGGCATGAAAGATTTCAGAGGAACTATC
>CBIHNR010000200.1:0-9326 GCA_966211215.1 uncultured Pedobacter sp. | reverse complement strand
ATTTGGAGGAACTGTAGGATTTAAAGGATTCGATTTTAGTGCCTTCTTTCAGGGCGTAGCTAGAACTTCATTATTCATAAATCCAGATAATATTACTCCATTCGCATTCGATAGGGGCAATGCGGGATATCAAAACGGACTTCTTAAAGTTGTGGCAGATAATCACTGGTCTGAAGAAAACCGGAATAGCTATGCGTTTTGGCCGCGGCTTGCAGATTCATTTGTCTCAAACAATACTCAACCATCTTCCTGGTGGATGAGAGATGGAAGCTTTTTAAGGCTAAAAAACGTCGAGATAGGCTATTCTCCATCCAAAAAGTTTCTCCAAAAGATTAAGATATCCAATATGAGGCTTTACGTTAACGGGTCGAACTTCTTTAGTATCAGCAAATTTAAGCTATGGGATCCCGAAATGGGAGGTAACGGATTGAATTATCCGGTGCAAAGAGTGTACAATTTGGGAGTAAACATGGGATTTTAATAAGAAATACAATGAGATTAAATTCATTAAAAAAATATAATCGGGGCGCTAGCATAAAGATCATGGCTCTTAAGCTCCTGCTTTCGATACTGGTTCTAACTGCGCCTTCTTGCGAGAATTATCTGGATATTGTACCTGATAATGTGGCAACGCTTGACAATGCTTTCACCCTAAGGTCTGAGGCTGAAAAGTTTCTATTTACCTGCTATTCATACCTTCCTAAAGATGGCGATCCCCGAAATAATATTGCCTTCTTATCTGGCGACGAATTGTGGATACCTTCATCGCAACGTGATTTTGCCACCAATGCAGTGCGAATAGCAAAAGGCGAGCAAAATGTCTCTAATCCACTTATGAATATGTGGGATACCGGGCTGTTTATCGGGATCAGAAATTGCAATATTTTCATTGAAAATCTTTCTGATTTAAATAAGGTACCAGATATAACACAAGATGAGCGTACAAGGTGGATTGGAGAAGCTGAATTTCTAAAGGCGTATTATCATTATTATTTATTGAGAATGTATGGGCCGATACCCATTGTTGACAAGGATATTCCTGTTTCTGCTTCTGAAGATCAGGTTCGGGTAAAAAGGAAGCCGATAGATGAAACTGTAGATTATATAGCAGCACTGCTGGATAAGGCAGCAGAGAAACTTCCTCCTAAAATTAATGATAGAGTTACAGAGGCTGGACGAATTACCAAGCCCATTGCCCTGAGTGTAAAAGCCGAACTCCTTTTGATGGCAGCCAGCCCTCTGTTTAATGGGAATACTGATTTTAGTGATTTTAAAGATAAGGACGGAACGTCTCTCTTTAATCCTGTTTTTGATGCAAATAAGTGGGTTCGGGCGGCAGAGGCCAGTAAAGCGGCTATTGCTGCTTGTGAGGCAGGTGGGCACCAACTATACAGTTTTTCTGCCGGATCTTTCAAGTTGTCTGATACCACCAAAATTCAAATGAGTATCAGAAATGCAGTTACTGATCGCTTCAACACTGAGCAAGTATGGGCAGACCCTAATAGCCAGACCACATTTCTCCAGAGAGCTGCTATGGCTGTAGTAGTATCAAACTATCAGGGTACAGAAGCCAGGGCTCAATTGGCTGCCCCAATTAAAATTGCAGAACAATTTTATACCAAAAATGGAGTGCCCATTAATGAGGATAAAGACTGGGCATATACCAACAGGTATAATACCAGAGTGGCAACCAGGGCAGAAAGGTTTAACATTAGCGAAGGTTATGAAACTGCCGGACTGAACTTTGACAGAGAAAATCGTTTTTACGCTAACCTCTCGTTCGACGGAGGTATCTGGTATAAGTTTGACAGCCCGACAAATTCTGATGAAGGAACATTTGTTTTAAGGGCCAAACTTGGGCAATATGGCGGAGCCAATAGCAACGGTTTTATTAATGAAACCGGTTATTTTATCAAAAAGCTTGTTGATTGGAATATGTCCTTCGGAACTTCAACTACCAGCTACAGGTCTTATCCATGGCCTCGTATACGGCTAGCCAGTGTGTATTTAATGTATGCTGAAGCTATGAACGAAGCTTACGGCCCTTCGGACGAAGTTTACAATTACCTCAATCTTGTAAGGGCACGAGCCGGACTTAAAACTGTTCAGGAATCCTGGACTAATTTCTCAAGCAACCCTACAAAGTATACTACAAAGGACGGCTTAAGAGACATTATTCAACAGGAAAGATTGATTGAGTTAGCCTTCGAAGGAAGTCGGTATTGGGACCTCAGGCGTTGGAAGAAATCGCTGCAGGAGCAAAATAAACCAATACTGGCATGGTCGGTAAATCAATCGGCAACGAATGATTACTATCAATTAAGAACATTATTTCAACAACGTTTCGTTGGCCCCAGAGATTACTTCTGGCCAATAATGGAGAGTAATCTTCGTGTTAACCCAAACTTAGTTCAAAACCCTGGCTGGTAACATTTAAACGATATAAAATGTACGGAAAAAATAACTTTTTCTTCAAATTGCTTTTATTGCTTTTTGTAACAAATTCTATAGGATGTAAAGAGGACATGAGCGGCCCTCATGAAAAAAATGGAAAGGCGCCAGAGCAAGTATCTGATGTCAAAGTTGAGCGGCTGCCAGGCAAAGTGGCATTGACTTACAAACTTCCGCTAACTGAAGATTTACAATATGTGAAGGCTGTTTATTCACTCGAATCAGGGCAGGTTAGAGAGGTAAAGTCGTCAATATTCAATAGCTCTCTGCTTCTGGAAGGCTTCGCTGATACTTTGGATCATGAAGTTAAACTTTATACTGTCAACCGAAGCGAAACTGCATCAGAACCCGTAATAATTTCAGTAAGGCCTAAGGAGAACCCAATCTGGGATGTTTTTAGAAGTTTGCAGGTAAATGCAGGCTTCCAGGGAGTGAATATTGTTGCTAGTAATCCAACAAAAGAAAATCTGGCAATAATGCTTCTGGTTGATTCTTTAGGAAAGTGGGTGCCTTATAAAAACAATATTTACACCTCTGCACCGGTTGTAAATCAAACAATTCGGGGCTTTGCTTCTGTTGAGAAAAAATTTGCGGTAACGATAAGGGATAGATGGCAAAACTACACAGATACCATAATAACAAATCTAACACCTCTGTTTGAAACCGCTTTATCTAAATCTCTTTACAGGGCAATGGCTTTGCCAGGCGATGCAAAACAAGCCTTTCCTCAAACAAACATCAATAAATTGTGGGATAACAACTATATGAGCTGGCCGGGCTTTTCAATTACCGAAGAAGCGCAAACAACACCAACCGTAATCACTTTTGATATAGGGCAGCTTGCCAAATTAAGCCGGATAGTGATACATGATTATCCGGAAGAAACTAACCCAAGATCTTACTTTATGGCAGGTAGCATGCGCTACTATGAAATTTGGGGTTCTGACAATCCTCCTTCCGATGGGAGCTGGAACAATTGGGTAAAACTAGGAGAATACGAAGCAATAAAGCCTTCAGGTAGCCCTTATGGAACTCAAACAGCTGAAGATGTTACCACTGCATCTGCCGGCTGGAGCAGGGAATTCAGGGTTGATGTTCCGAAATTAAGGTATCTGAGAATAAAATGTAATAAAAATTGGATGGGCACCTATTTTCAGTTGATTGCTGAAGTTCAGGTTTACGGTGACCCAAGGTAGAAAGAAACATCAACCTGAATCGATTATAAATATGTCGTTTGTAGGGAGCGATGGCCTTTCTGGCCCTTTGGACGAGGAGAGGGGAATACAAATCGCTCATTTTTAATTGTCTAATGAAAAAACACAAATCGAATTCAGGTAACAACAACCCAAGTGATTAAAACGCTTAAAAATGAAAAAAACATTATACATACAAATAGTAGGTAGTCTTACTTTGATTTTTGCTATTTTATTTTCGTCTTGTACCAAGATGAATGAATACGAGAAATATTTGGAAGGGACAAGCGCTTACACCCAGAAAATTGATTCTGTAAAAGTCTACTCAGGCCGAAACAGAGTTATGATTACAGGGCTCTTTACTTCAGACCCTAAAATTGCCGAAACCAGAGTCTTTTGGAATAACGGACGAGACTCAGTAAGTATTTCAATAGTTAGAACAAACGCAGTGGATACTTTTAAAACCATTATAAATAATTTGGAAGAACAGGTGCATAACTTCACCATCATCACCTATAACAAAAGTGGTGTAAAATCAGTACCTGTAAGAGTTATAGGTGAGGCGTTTGGAAGTCGTTATCAAGCATCTTTAGCAAACCGGCCCATAACTCAGAGTTTAATTGATGCTTCAAATAGTATTACTACAAAATGGGGAAAGATGGATCTCTTGAGTGGTGCCTTCGCAATACAAACGGTTTTCAACAATAGCCTGGATCTGGAGAATAAAAAAGAGTATTCCGTAAAAGCCGATACATCTATTTTTAAAAACGTTAAAGCTGGAACGGGCTTTAAATATCGTACGTTGTTTCTGCCAAATTCAACTAGTATAGATACGTTTTATACTGACTTTCAACAAGTGAGGGCTTATAGAGATGTAACCAGCCTTTATTTAAGTAACACCGGCCCTTTTACAAGAGCTACTTTGAGTGGTAGGTGGGGAACCCTTGCCGCTCCCTGGGATACAAACGCAGCAGCAAAAAACAAGGGTGGGGTAAATGGCGGTTATACCACTGATGACGGTGGTGCTATTAATTGGGAAACTTATGGTAATACACCTGTTATAGATGGGATATTGTATCAAGCAACATCTATGCCCCTACCGGCAGGAAATTATACTGTTTCATTTGACGAATATTCGGAAATTCAAACTAATTCTTCTGTTTATTGTGTGGCTGCAGCAGGCGGAAGCGGTATCCCTATCCTTGCTAATCTTTCTACTGCATTAGGTTACCGGGCTCTTTATAATGGTGCCGTTACAGGTACTGCCGCTCCAAGTGTTACCGATACAAGAACTTTCAATTTCACACTTGCAACTTCGCAAGTTGTCTCAATTGGATTTTTAGGAAACCTGGCCGCAGCACCTAGAGGTAATTATTTTCGAGTAAAAAATATAAAGTTATTTAGTAATAATTAAATTCTTTGATTGTTAAGCGGCCGGTGGAGGCACCAATGCTAAGACAAGCGATTCGCCTGGCGTGAGACTTGTCCGATAGAAATCAATAACAGCATCTATTATTAGTGAAGTGTAGGCATATCGAAAGATTGCCTGCACTTTTTTATTTTATTCTGAGCTTGTAGCAGACTGCGTAGTTCGCCTGACCTCAGTGTAATTTCCCTTCGCCTCTTGCTCCTTCGGATCTCAATTTGGAGATTGCCTTAGCTTCCTCACTTCCCCGAATACTATGATAGTATCTTACACTATCATGTAAATATCCTACAAAATACACTTTGCCCACCTAAGTACATTTGATCAACAAACTAATTAAAATTTATAAACGCTTCCTTCACTACCGAATGTCAAAATGGAGGAAGATTTATCAGCGAGGTAATCAGACGGGTTGTTGGGATGGCGTAAACTGGTCAGGCATTGTTGCTTGTGCTATGCCTTGTTGCTAAAAAACTATCTAAAATAAAACAACCATTTCCTAAATGATAACGACTGAATTTACATTAGATCTAAAACTAACGGCTCAAATGCCGCAGCGAATGGACTGGCGGATTGGTACCATTGGAGCCGGAGCGATTGTAAGGGGTTGCCATTTAGTGGCTTACCGTAATGCAGGATTTAACTCTTATGGCATCGCATCTCTTAACAGGCACAAAGCCGAAGACGCTGCCCTGGAATTTAACATTCCCAATGTTTATGATTCATGGCAGCATTTACTAAAAGATAAAAACATAGAGATCCTGGATATTGCTGTTCCTCCAGACAAACAGCTGGAAATAGTACGTGAGGCCGTAAAGGAAAACGATCATATCAAGGGTATTCTTTGCCAGAAGCCACTGGCCATGAACCTCGAAGAAGCCAATGAAATAGTTCTGTTATGTGAGCAGGCAGGAATTAAACTGGCGGTTAACAGCAATATGCGGTACGACCAGTCTATACGCGCCCTTAAAACCCTGTTGGATAATAATTATTTCGGGGAAATAGTGCTGGCAACCATCGATATGCGGGCAATACCTCATTGGCAGGAATTTCTTAAGAAATACGATCGCCTGGAGATGCTGAACATGGGAATTCACCATATCGATACATTCCGCTATCTGTTCGGCGATCCGGAAAAAGTAACAGCAATAACCCGAAGCGACCCGCGAACCCAGTTTCCTCATATTGATGGAATTACCCAATATACCTTTCAATACGCCAGCGGATTGATGGCAACCAGTTTGGATGATGTTTGGGCTTGGCAAGGAGAAGGTACCCAAAAAGATATGTACATAAAATGGAGGGTAGAAGGGCTTGAAGGAATGGCGATTGGTGAGATCGGCTGGCCAAAATTCCCGGAGAAAGGCTTAAGTACATTAAAGTTTACTTCCCGCAAATTCCCCGACGAATGGATTGAGCCAAGCTGGGACACGGTGTGGTTCCCCGATGCTTTTGAAGGAACCATGGCTTCGCTGCTTTGTGCAGTTGAAGAAGATAAACTACCCGAAATAAATGGCCGGGATAACCTGCGCACCATGGCAACCATCGATGCGCTCTATTTATCTATCAAAGAAGAACGAACTGTTAAACTAACCGAAACATTACAAAACCTTAAATAAACAGAAATGATATCAGTAGGTATTTTCAATGGATACTATCCATACACTTTAGAAGAAACAATCAATAAAGTAAGAAAAGATGGATTCAATTGCATTCAGCTTGACCTCAGTTTTAAAGATTTTGACCTGAATGATCCGCACACCTTACCTCAAAATCTTACAGTAGAGAAAGCACGCACCATACGCAACGCTTTTCGCGATGCCAATATCGAAATAGTTGCGATTTCCGGATATACAAACCTTATTTCCCCTGATCCGGAGAAAAAGCGTAAGAACATAGAATATGTGAAAACCCTATTAAAGTTCGCCCGCGAATTTGGAACACCATATGTTATCAGCGAAACCGGAACTTACGAGCCAAGCAGCGACTGGGTTTTTCATGAGAGAAATGCTACCGAAGAAGCTTTTCAGGAAATCAAAGCAGTAATTCAGGAACTGGCAGAATACGCTTACAAACACGATGCGGTATTCCTGGTGGAAAACTACGTCAACAATGTAATAGGAAGTGTTGATCAGCTATTGCGCTTGTTCAGAGAAGTAGACCATCCCGGATTAGGGCTTTTAATGGATCCTACCAATTACTTCAACGGGGCTAATATTAAAGATGTTGATGCCAAACTGCACAAGATTTTTAATGCCTTAGGAGATAAAGTAAAAATTGCCCATGCTAAAGACATTAAACGGGCAGCGCACAATGGAGAAAAGCATGCTGCTATTGATGCCGTAGAATCACACACTTTCCGCGGCGCAGGCGATGTAGAACTTCCGGCGGCAGGGCTTGGAATACTGAACTATGAATTGTATTTAAAACTACTTTCCAAAAAACATCCCAATATTCCATTAATCATCGAGCATTTAGATGAAGAAGATATTCCGCGGGCAAAGCGCTTTGTAAATGATACATTAAAGGCAATCGGTGCTTAAACTCTGGCTTCCGGCTTAGGGCGCTATGCTGTCCTCCGCTGGCCATAGCCGTTAACCTGAGGCGTTGGCCTCACAATAAGCAGAAACGATTGTTCGGAGGCGTGCCTTGGCGAAGTGCCTGGCTTAAAAATTTTCTCATCAGCTGGCCTTGTGAAATGGGAAGGTGCATTGGCGGGTCTTCTGAAGCAAGGGAATGAGCGCCCAGAGAAGAGCCGGCGCAGCACCGTGCGGTTGATGAGGAAATTTGTGCAGTGGATGTGCGACAAAGGCACCTCGGCAAGGAACAAGATTTTTGTTTCTTTTCATCGAATGGAAAAGAAAAAGAAAAGATGAGCATGGTACTGTCTTGGTTATCAAGAAGATACTTTAATTGAAGAAAGCGAGTTTTTCTTAAGGTAACGGCTATGTCCGCTGGCGGAGGTGGTTAATGCGTGATTTCGATGAAGCATGCAATTCCACCCCCTACCCCCGCTCCACAGGAGTCCTTGGGACCAGCGGGGACAATATAGCGCCTTACCTTTTATTGTGCTTAGAAAGGGGAATCTTAAGCTTTTTCACCCTTTTGTTAGCTTTTTTCGCCGTGGTTGGTGTCTTCACCAACCACTTATCAATACAATATTCAACAAAAAATAAACACACTATGAACGACTTAAAATTAACCAGCGAACAGAAAGCTGCATACGATAAAGACGGCTACTTAATTGTCAAAAGCTTTTTAAGCAAAGAGGAAGTCGGCTTATTATATAACCTGGCCACAGGCGATGACGTGCTGAAAGACAAGGCCTTTGACTTTAACGACCAATCAGGAAAACGCACTAAACTTACACTTTGGTTCACCCCCGGAGATGACGCTTATGGTTTATTAACGCGTAGCGAAGCATTGGTTCAATCCGTACAGGATTTATTGGGGCCAGGGGAGGTTTGCCACTTCCACTCCAAATTGATGCAAAAAGAGCCGCAGGTAGGCGGTGCCTGGGAATGGCATCAGGACTATGGCTATTGGTACAAGAACGGATTTTTATTTCCTGACGCCATGATCAGCGTAATGCTTGCCCTAACGGAAGCCAATGTAAAAAACGGATGCTTGCAAGTATTAAAAGGTTCCCATAAAATAGGCCGGATAGAACACAGTTTTGCCGGCGAGCAACAGGGCGCCGATATGGATTTTGTAAACGAAGCATTGGGCCGTTTTGAACGAGTGTACGTGGAACTAGAACCCGGCGATCTGTTGTTTTTCCATAGCAATACCTTGCACATGTCAGAAGCCAATACTTCAGATAAACCGCGCTGGTCAATGATTTCTGCCTATAACCTTAGTTATAATAAACCTTTCCGGGAGAAGAATTTATCCTGCATCACACCGGTACAAACAGTGCCGAATAGTGCGGTAATATCTTCCGACGCAAAAGGTTTATCAGCAGACCGGGATTTCCTTCAAAAAGAAGATGAAATAACATTGAAAGTGAAATAAATAGGTGACATTTAGGCTAAACCGCTTGCCATTTCAACTAATCAGCCTTTTCGCAAAAAGCAAGATATCGGTGACATCGGGCATAAAACAGGCTAACCCACTTGTCATCTTTAACGAGTTGCGTTTTTGGCGTTTTGTCATCTCGACCCAAGGAGAGATCCTAGAAAGTTTGCTATGTTAAGCGTCTAAGGATTTCTCCTCACGTCGAAATGACAAAGCGTGCTAGCCGGTATTGCGCCAGA
>CBIHNR010000199.1:0-9335 GCA_966211215.1 uncultured Pedobacter sp. | reverse complement strand
TATAGAACCAATGCGGTTTGTACGTTTGATAGTATCACCTTCTTTGATATCAGAATACTCGCCCAGCAATACCACACCCACATTATCCTCCTCAAGGTTCAGTACTATACCTTGCAGCCCATTTTCAAATTCAACCAATTCACCTGATTGAACTTTAGTGAGTCCGTAAACACGGGCAATACCATCGCCCACTTGTAGTACAGTTCCCACCTCCTCAAGTTCGGCCTCTGATTTAAAGCCCGACAATTGCTGGCGCAAGATCGCCGAAACTTCATCTGGTCTTACCTCTACCATAGTTTTTGTTTATAAGTTTTATTTGTAATTCTTGTGTATACTCTTGTTAATATAATAATACTCCTACAGCCTAATTGCTCTGCGTAGGGTAAACCATTAGATTTATGCCGTTTGCGCGAATTCCTTTTTAAGCTGGTTTAAGCTTCTGGCAATACTCGTATCAATTTGTTTGTCGCCTACTTTCAATACAAATCCACCGATAAGCTCAGGATCAATTTTTGTTTCGAGCTCAACTGCGCCACTTGTCAATTGCTGTACAACCTTAGTAATCTGCGCTTTGCTAGCCTCTGAAAGAACGCTTGCAGATGTAACAGTAGCCTTAACTGTTCCCTTCCTTTTATTGTACTCATTAATAAATTCTTTAGCGGTAGCATACAGCACTTCAGAACGGCCTTTTTTTACTACGATACCAAAAAAAGAAAGGATTATTTTATTTAAACCACCAAACAGCTGATTCAATATAGCTAGCTTTTTATCCGTATTGATGATTGGATTTTTAAGTATTGCTTGCAGCTGACTGCTTTGATGAACAACCCTGATAAAGCTTTCAATATCAGCCTTAACCGAATCTACAGAGCCCTGCTCCTGCGCCAAATCAATCAAAGATTTAGCGTATCTTGTTGCTACTTGTATTTCAGACATTCTTTATATAGTTGTGAATTTGAGCAGTGAGTTAAATACTCCTGCTTCAAACTCTACTCAAACTTAGTTTAACTTAACGTCTTTTAGTAAATCAGCAACCAATGCCTCTTGTTTACTTGAGTCTTCAAATTGGCGGCGTAATATTTTTTCAGCAATTTCAAGAGAAAGAGTAGAAACCTGATTCTTTACTTCTGCAAGTGCAGCAGCTTTTTGTCCCTCAATTTCAAGCTTAGCTTTCTCGATTAACTTCTCTCCTTCGATCTGCGCACTGTTACGAGCTTCAGAAACGATTTTATCTTTAAGGTCTTTTGCTTCTTTTAAAATTAAATCGCGTTCCGCACGGGCTTGCTTCAAAAGAGCTTCATTCTGGCTTGTTAAACGTGCCATTTCAGCCTTTGCATTTTCAGCAGATTCTAATGCAGTTTCTATACTACGTTCGCGCTCATGAATAGCACTTAAAATTGGCTTCCAGGCTAGCTTCTTAAGTAATACGAATAATATTAAAAAAGCAAGGCTTGACCATACTACAAACCCTATGTGGTGGTTTAATAAACCTTCGAATAATTTATCCATTGTTTATACCGAAAAATAATGTTCAGATTAAATAATTAAGAGCCGCCCGGTAACCAACCGTTACGTAACGGCTCTTATTTTTAAGGCGTTAGCTTTTAAAGGTACGAATAAATTATCCGTTACCTAATAGAGCAACTACCACACCGAATAAAGCAACACCCTCGATAAGAGCTGCCGCGATAATCATAGCAGTTTGAATTTTTGAAGCAGCTTCTGGTTGGCGAGCTATACCTTCCATAGCTTTACCACCTAATTGGCCGATACCTAAACCAGCACCTAAAACTGCTAAACCTGCACCAAGTGCAGCAACTGAACCAGTTACCATAATTTGTGTTGTTATTTATTTAATTTAAAAATTGTTTCGATTAATGATGATGCTCATCTACAGCTGTTCCAATGAACAGGGCAGTAAGCATGGTAAAAATAAATGCCTGAAGAAACGCCACCAGCAATTCCAGCACGTCCATAAATAACACGAACGCTACAGAAACAGGAGCTAACGCGATAGACTTAAATATGAAGATCAGGGCAATTAAACTTAGCACAATGATGTGTCCGGCAGAAATATTCGCATACAAACGAATCATTAACGCAAATGGCTTAGATAGTACTCCAATAATCTCAACAGGGATCATAATTGGATACAACCACCAAGGCACATCTGGCAATAATATATGCTTCCAGTAGTATTTATTCCCGTTAAGATTTACAACCAACAAGGTAATAAATGACAGCACAAAGGTCATGAAGATATTTCCGGTAACGTTTGCGCCTCCTGGAAAAAGAGGAACTAAACCGAGAAGGTTATTAATCCAGATAAAAAAGAACATTGTCAATAACAGTGGCATAAACTTGCCATACTGATAACCAATATTCGGACGTGCGATTTCATCACGCACAAAAAGTATTATTGGCTCAATCAGAGACTGAAACCCCTTAGGCGCTTTACCTTCTCTTTTCTTGTAGGAGGCAGACACAGATGAAAAGATCAGAATAAGCAACACTACTGCAATCCAGATAGCAAGAATATTCTTAGTAATTGAAAAATCATACACCTTTTCAGAAGAAACTTTATCAATGTTTCCGCTTGCATCAACGGCATAAATCTTATCTTCAATTAACTCATAAGTGTAATACTTACCCTCATAAGATTCCTCGCCGTGGTGAAACTTAGAAGAAGAAAACACCTCTGCACCTTTATCTGTATACAAAATAACAGGCAGGCCAATTGAAAAATCACCCACTACATGCCATACGTGAGAGTCGGCAATGTGCTCCATAATAACCTTTGTAGGGTTAAACTTTTCATGCTCTCCGTGAGCCGCCGCGCCATGCTCGGTAGCTTCAGCGCCTGCTTCATGCCTGGCAACACTTGCAACAGTGTCTGCAACATGGTGCTGTGCACTATCTGCCTGAGCTTTTAAAACCGTTTGAAAGTTGATTAGAATCAAGAAAAGACCGAAAACAGCACTGAATCTAATTTTTTTTGAGTTCAAAATGTGGGTTAAGGACATTTATTGCGAGTTTTTTACGTTTTGTTTTGGTGGCGCAAGTTACACAACAAAGCATAAACTTCAAAGGCAGTAAATAAGAAATATAAAGAAAAAAACTGGACGGCAAAAGAGACACCTTCCACCTTGATTTTCAACAAGTAAGCTAATACGAAGCCCATTGCAAAAAGCATCTTAACAGCAATCGCCCCAATGATGACAAAGGCAGAGCTCTCAGGCCCTTTTTTTATCCCAAAAAGCGAAACAGAATAGGCTATCAGGGTAAGAAAAAACAAAAAACCAAAGATTACCCAGAATTTAGGAATCAGGATTACATTTTTTTCATTCAAACTTTCAATAAAATAAAAAACGATTCCGCAAGCAGCGGAAATTATTACAAAAATTACAAGAAATCGTAAAAAACTCAAGGATTCAAATTCTTAATTGAACGGATTACAAGATAAAGCGAAGCAAACACACCAATCAAACTTAAAAAAGCAGTAAACAATGGCTGCTTTGCTCCTCTTTTTTCATCGATGTAGTAGCCGATGTATGCAAAAATGGCAATTACAGCGAACATTTGAAATCCCATTGCTGAATATTTCGCATAGTTTGCCATGTCCCATTTTCGCCTGGGCTGTCTATTATCGCTTTCAGGGCCTGCATCTGACATAATCTGTTTCACTATCTAGTCCAAAATTACAATATGTAAAGGAGCCTTCAATAATAAAAAGCAAATGGACACTAAAAGTTTGACGGCTTTAAACAATTTCAGAACAATAGGCGGAAGTAGTATATTTATCGGCAGATTCATCAGAATTAACAATTGTTTTGCTATGAGGAGGTCACCATACATTAAAATGTGTATAACCATCGTTAATGTTGCAACTTCACCTAATAAAAGCATTCTAGTAATTATATATGCAAGTTTACTTGTTAACAAAATAATTTGATGAAGCAGTGGTTATTTAATCAAATACGGTCAGTTTTGAAATCCTATCATTTACCATTATTACTTCTGTTAATTGCCTTGTTTTCGGTAAGCAGTTGTTCTAGCCCAAAAGACACCTTTGCAAGCAAAAAAATGCAAAATCTTACCTCGAGGTATAATATAATATATAACTCGAAAGTACTTCTGGACGAAAGTGTGCGAAGTATTGAAGATGCCACGCAGGAAGATTATGGGCAGCTATTAAGTGTTTACGAAGAACCAACCGAAGCTACAGCTCAGACAGTTTCAGGTAATCTCGACTCCGTTTTGGATAAAGCAAAATTCATCATAGACGAGAAATTGTATAGTAACTACGTTGATGACGCTTACTTTCTGGTGGGCCAGGCAAATTACTACAAAGCCCGCTTTTATTCTGCGGCTGAATTCTTCACTTACGTCTATAATTCTTATCCTGATTCAAAATCACTAAGACAGAAGGCTTTAATTGCCCAAGCAAGGGCTGTACTTCAACTCGACAACTATCAGGAAGCTGGAGCATCCCTGGATTCTGCATTTAAACACCTCAGTGATTCAAAGAAAACCCGACGTTCTGCGGCCGATTTATACGCAACCACTGCCCAATACCTTATCAAAATGGGTAGAGAAACCGAAGCGATAGATACATTAAGCAAAGCGATAAAAGCGAAAGGCAGCAAAAAAAATAAAATTAGGTGGCGTTATGTACTTGCCCAATTGCAGGAGCGCAACAAACAATATGAAGAAGCATATAAAAACTATACCGCTGTAGTAAAAAGTAACGCTCCATTTGATATGGCATTCAATGCAGGACTCAATCGTATAAGCATTGACGATTTAAGAGAAGGACAAAAATCAGATCGGATAGCCAGGCTTAAGTCTTTGTTGAAAGATGAGAAAAATAAAAACTTCATCGACCAGATTTACTATCGCATAGGAGACGCTTATTGGCAAAAACATGAAACTGAAAAGGCTATTGCAAGCTACAATACAGCTGTTAGAAAAAGCGCGAACAACCAAACTCAAAAGGGACTGTCTTACTTACGCATAGCCGACATCTATTTTCAAAATGGCGACTATGTTGGCGCTAAAGCATATTATGATAGTACCCTAATGACGCTGCCTCCATCTTACAAAGGCTACGATATTATAAGGCGAAAAGGCAATAACCTCGAGCTTTTAGCAAACAGGTTCAGAATAATTGGCAGAGAAGATACCTTACAAGCTCTGGCTCGATTGCCTCAAGCAGACCGGGATGTGAGAATAGGCAAACTGGTTAGGGAACAAATGGAAAAAGCACAACTATTGAGCATCAGCAATTCGGCTCCAGAAAGCATCATCGCCGGGATCGATAGGCCAAATAACGACCCTATGGCTCAAGAAGGTAAGTTCTATTTTAATAACACCACAGCTATAAGCCAGGGACTTTCAGAATTTAAAAGACGATGGGGTAACCGGGCTTTGGAAGATAACTGGAGACGAAGCGGTAAAACCTCTGCAGAAGCGTTGCTAAGCACCGCCGACAATCCAGATGCAGGGCCGGCGATCCGGCCTAACCAGCCACCTTTGCGAACCACTCCCGAGTCCATCAGGGCTGAGTATGTTAACAGGCTTCCATTAACAGATAGTGCTATGCAAGCCTCAAACCAGCGTATTGCCGATTCGTATTATGATATCGCAAGTTTTTATCGCGATGAGCTTAAAGATAATGCGGAAGCAATAAAAACCCTTGAAGAACTGCTTAAAAGGGCACCGGAAAGCAGCTACAAGCTTTCTGTATATTACAATCTTTATCGTCTTTATTCAGGGGTTGATCAACAAAAATCAGACGAATACAAAAATTTGCTTCTAACCAAATACCCAGAGTCACCTTTTGCCAAAGTTATCTCAGACCCGGATTTTGCTAAGAAGAATAACGAAAAAGAAGCTGAGCTTAATTCGGCATATAATTCTGTATATGATTTATACGTAGAAAAAAAATATAACGACGTTATCAAGGGAATCCAGGAAATTGAATCTAAGTATGGAAACAACCAACTGTCTCCACAGCTCTCATACCTAAATTCGCTTGCCGTTGGGCACACACAAAAATTGCCCCCATTTGAGAGTTCTTTAAAGCAGATAGTAAGTTCTTATCCCGACGATAAGCTAATTACTCCTTTGGTTCAGCAGCATCTATTGTATATTAGTAACAACAAAGCCTTATTCGATTCGCGTGCTACAGCCTTAACGGAGTACAATCCACTCGAAACGGTTTTAGAACCCGATCCACAACTGGCTGTGATTCCACAGAATACGCAAACGACTGTAGTACAGACTCCCGGGCAAATTCCAGCCCAGCCATCTGCAATTCCGCCGAAAACAAATTCAGAGCCGGGCGGGAAACAGACAGGCGTTGCAGAGCCGATCGCTCCCCCAGTTAACAACACCACGGTTCCTACGCCTGCTACAAAGGAGGAGCCTAGAGAGAACACTGCACCTGCAATACCTACTCCAAAACCACTATACGACCTACCTGAAGTAGGCGAATACTACTTTGTAGTCAATGTACAGGATGCAAACACAAACCTCAACTCTTCAAGGTTTGGAGTCGGACAATTTAACAGGGCAAGATTTTCAGGTTCATCAATTAAGCATCAACTAAAAGAGGTTAACAATGAAAATCAACTTATTTTTGTCGGGCCTTTTGAGAATTATGATGCCGCAAAATATTATGAGAGAAGCATCTTACCTATCATTAAAGATATTATGAAAGTACCTGCAGAAAAATACAATACTTTTGTAATCGTTAAACCTGAGCTGGATAAACTAGCAAACAGCACTCAAATTAACGCATACCTTGAATTTTATAAGAACAGCAGATAGATAATGCAACGTAAAACAAACACTTTAAGTAAAGAAGAAGTAAGCCGTTACACGATTACCTTTTGGAAGATTGTTATTGGATGCGTAGCATTTGGCATTATTTTATTATTTAGTATTGGGTTAGGGCTCTTTGGAGAATTGCCATCATTCCGCGACCTTGAAAACCCTAAAAGTAATCTTGCATCAGAAGTAATTTCAGATGATGGGGAAGTATTAGGTACCTATTTCGTTCAAAACAGGTCTAATGTCAGGTATAATCAAATATCACCGAATGTAATTAACGCCTTGATTGCAACAGAAGACACCCGTTTTTACAGCCATTCTGGTATAGATTTTAAAAGGACATTTTCCATTATCTTTTATAACCTGATCGGAAAAAAACAAGGAGCTAGTACAATAACCCAACAATTGGCTTTAAACCTTTTTCAGGAAGAAGGCCGTTCTAAGAACCCGCTTAAACGTTTTATTCAAAAATTACAAGAATGGATTATCGCAATTAAACTGGAGCGCAATTACACTAAGGAAGAAATCATTACCATGTATCTCAATACGGTTGATTTCGGATCATATAACAGTTTCGGAATTAAAGCCGCCGCCCGCACATACTTTAACACTACACCAGATAAATTAGAGCCAGAGGAGGCAGCTGTTCTTGTCGGAATGCTAAAGGGGCCGTCTATGTACTCTCCCGTACGCCATCCGGAGAGGGCTTTAACCAGAAGGAACACCGTCCTAGCTAACATGCATAAGGAAAGCTTTATCAGCGATTCTGAAAAAGCAGAACTGCAGGCAAAGCCATTGGTGTTATCGCTAAACCCGTCTGACCATAATGAAGGGGCCGCCGCCTATTTTAGGGCATTCCTCAAGAGAGAAATCCAAAAAATATTTAAAGACCAAAATATTGAGAAACCAGATGGAACGCCCTATGATTTAGACCGCGATGGGCTTAAAATCTACACTACTATCAACTCTAAGATGCAACGCTATGCAGAGCAGGCACAGCAGGAATATATTAAAATACTACAAGCTCAGTTTAGAAGACAGTGGAGAGGCCGCAACCCATTCAACTTTGATGAAGCTGATATATTGATAGACCAGGCAATCAAACGTTCGGATAGGTATCGTCAGCTAAGAGAAGACGGCTTAACCGAAGGTGATATTCTTGCGAACTTTAGAAAGCCTGTAAAAATGACGATTTTCAGTTGGAAGAATAGAGATGGAATTGATACTACTATGAGTCCAATCGATTCCATAAAATACTATAAACTGATTTTAAGGAACGCGCTAATGTCAATGGAACCTGGTGGCCCAAATGCGGGTTATGTACGTGCCTGGGTAGGAGGAATTAATTACGAATACTTTAAGTACGACCAGGTAAAAATGGGCGCAAGGCAGGTTGGTTCAACCGCCAAGCCATTTACCTATGCCGCAGCTATAAATGCAGGATACTCCCCTTGCTATAAAGTGCCGAATGAACCGGTAACAATTGATGGATGGACACCAAGGGCTCATAAGCCTATTCCGGGGTATGTTAACCTCAAAACAGCGCTGGCACATTCTGAGAACTATGTCACCGCATATATGATGAAGCAAGTGGGCGCTACAGCAGTTGCAACTTTAACCAAGCAAATGGGCATAACCTCAGACGTTCCAAATTATCCTTCCATCTGCCTCGGCTCTTTCGACGCAACATTGTACGATATGGTTGGAGCGTATTCTACCTTTGTAAATCATGGCATATGGACCGAGCCTATTTACCTTCTGCGCATTGAAGATAAAAACGGAAACGTCCTATACGAACGTCGCCCTAAAGTAGTAGAAGCATTGAACCCTCAAACGGCCTATGTAATGACAGATATGCTGAAAGGCGTAGTCCAACAGGGTACTGGTTTAAGGCTCCGAGGCCCAAAATACAGGTTAATGAACCCAATCGGAGGTAAAACCGGAACGACGCAGAATAACTCCGATGGTTGGTTTATAGGCATTACGCCGCAGCTGGTGACAGGAGTTTGGACAGGAGCAGAAGACAGGGCCATACATTTCATATCGATGGACCAGGGAGAAGGCGCAAACTCGGCCTTGCCAGTATTTGCCTTGTACATGAAAAAGGTCTATGCAGATCCGACTTTACATTATTCCAAGGGAGATTTTGAGCCGCCTCCAGGAGGATTGAATATCACACTTAATTGTGATGCTTATGCCGCTCCTGGCCCCGATTCAACGTCGGTTGCAGCACCTACCGATCCAACAACTACAACAACGGCAAAACCATAGATTTATAAGGGATAATTGAGAGATTATCCCTTATTTGTGAAGAAGAACTGTGAATGGAAAAGTTTGATTATAAAGAAGCATTAAAAAAAATCCCACTTAAGCCGGGCGTTTACCAATACTGGGATGCCTCCGGCGAACTTATTTATATTGGCAAAGCAAAGAATCTAAAAAACAGGGTTTCTTCTTACTTCAACAAGGATAATTACCGGATAAATGCAAAAACGAAGGTT
>CBIHNR010000198.1:0-9393 GCA_966211215.1 uncultured Pedobacter sp. | reverse complement strand
TGTGTGTGTAAAATGTACCTGCCCTTTCGGGCAGGTACACGTGGTAAGGTTTAGTGTATTTTTACGAATTTAAGTGATTCTATCTGATTCCATTTTTTAAAACCAGCACATAATTCCCGGCAAACTAAAGTCTTGACATTCAAATCGCAGGTAGATGACTTGAAGTAAAAGGATTATGATTAGCCTTATTTTGATTGGTTTTCTACAATATCTTTCACTATCCCATTCACATAAACTTCTATATTATCATATCCGGTGCTTAAATCCCGCCCGTTGGCATTGGCTTTGTTTGGATCTAGTTTTTTAGCCGTTTCCCAGCTATCAGGCATTCCATCTTTATCGGTATCCACGGGGGCTGGCAATGATTGTAGCGTTGGCCATCCGCCAACATCAGTAGCCCTGTCTATAATTCCAAAACGACTGTACTGATCGCCGCTGGAGCCATTGGCTGTGAAGGTTTTGTTTTTAACGTTATCCAGAATTCTTACATCAACTGCATCTCTTTTATAAGAAGCGCCCACATACTGAACCACCTTATTATAGGCTTCCTGGGCAGTGTGGGTCTTTACGTTATTATTAATAGGATGAGGCTGGCTTAATTTCATCGCAGCTTTATCAGCTTCAGAAATTGTTCCGTAATTGCTATGAAACTGATTGTAAACGCCATAAGTCCAGTTATCATTACTTACGTTTGTTCGCCCTTCAATTACATTTCCTGCTATATAGAACTTACCCCATTTATTGTAGACCTCCGCTTCCGGTTTTGTATTCTTATCAGGAGAATAAATTCTGTCGATAACCTTACTTTGAGTAGCTGGCCCGGGTTTATAATAATTGTTAACTATGTTGATGTTCATCCCTTCTCCCCCGTAAGCACTGTTTCCACCCCAGTTATACAGAACATTGTTCCGGTAATCTACCAGGTCAGTAAGCGCATAAGCACTATTAGCCCTTTCGCCGAAACGAGGATTACGGCTATCGTGATGGGCTATCAGGTTATGATGAAAAGAAGCATATTTCCCACCCCAGATGCCACCATATCCATGCGAGCCTTTGTCATGCGCCGAAACACGAAGGCTTTCTGATATTATACACCATTGTAAGGTGAAATTATCGTTGTTGTAAAACGATACGCACTCATCTACAGACCAGCTCATAGAACAGTGGTCAACAATAATATTTTTCTTCTCGAAAGCGCCAATAGCATCGGCTTCAACCTGGGCTTCGTCCCCCATCCTGAAACGCATAAAACGGATAATCACATTCTCAGCGTTTACCACAACCGGATGCCGTTTAATGGTTATCCCGTCACCAGGAGCCGTTTGGCCAGCAATGGTCACATTTGCATTGGAAATACTAAGCCGGCTTTGAAGTTCGATGGTTCCGCTTACGTCAAACACAATAATCCTTGCGCCGCTTGCATCAACGGCTGCCCTCAGGCTACCTTCGCCCGAATCGTTAAGGTTGGTTACTTTAATTACTTTCCCGCCCCGGCCACCGGTAACATCTTTTCCAAAACCTTCAGCTCCTGGAAATGCCAGGGCCGTTTCATTAATGGTGGTTGGTTTTGTTTCTGGTTTCTCAGTTTTGGACGTCTTCTTGCAAAAGGCTGTACTTAAAGCAATGCTTAGCAGGAGTATCGACAGGTTCCTTGTTCTCATGTTTTATGATTAATGTTTAACGTTATCGAGAGCCTGCCGCAGGAAGGTACCGAAGCACCCGGCAGGCTCATTCAAACGCCCCATTTAAAGAAATTGAATTAATATGCCCACCTCGGATCGCCGATAGTACTGCTGTTTGTGCTTGCTGTGAACAACACTGCCGATGGGTCCGTACTTGATTGCGGAAGCAGGAAGTTTGTTGTATTCATACCCCAAAGAAGATCTATGGAATAAGGATTTGCGATTCCAAGAGTTGACAAGTTTAAACCTGCTCCATTTGGTGCTACCAGCAATTTAAAGTAATTGTTATTATTGAAAGTCAGGGTACTGCCTGTTGCCGATCTTTGGGCTGCTGCATTCAAGCTTCCCCATAAACCAGTATTAGCCAGAATGCTATTGGTTATCGAAAAATTAACTTTATTAGCGTTGGCATCCACGAACAGGTATTTGTTATTACCCCCAAAGGCATTAAAGGTGCAATAGTCAAAAGAAATTGTAGGAGTAGGAGCTCCTGTTAATGTGGTACTCATGTTCACCAAACCTTCACCCATTTGGTAAAAAGTAGATTTCGATACAGTGATTGAAGTAAACTGCAGCTTCTCCAGCGAAAACATGTAGTAGCCCGATGAAGAGGTGCTAGCTTTGTCTATATTATAGATGATTGAATTAGTGATTGTAAATTTACCAGCTTTCTGTACCAAAGCTGCCGAACCATAATTTCCTCTGACAATACATCTTAAATAATCATGAACTACGCAATTATCTATCTTGATATCGCCGAATTCTGCAGCAGCACTGTTGGTTGTTTGGGTTCCGTATAATTGAAATACTGCAGTTCCATTGGAAGTACCAGAGTAGTTGCCATCTATATCCAGGCCAATCAAAGTTATTCCTGCTCCATTTCCGGTAGGATTTAACTCTCTGGACTTAATTTTTGTATCAGCCGGGTTATTGGAAACTGACCTGATAGTAATGCTTTTCTCAACTATAAAGGTGGCTGAGCTTAGGGTATAAGTACCTGGATTTAAACCTATAACATCTCCGCTTACTGCATTAGCAATAGCCGTTGCCAGATTATCGGTTGGGTTAAGCACTGTTGTAAAAACAGGTTCTGCAGGAGTTACAATAGTTGTGAGGCCTTTACTTTTCATTCCGGCCAACAGCTGTACAGTATATGAGGTTCCTGGCAGGAGGCCTGTAATAAGTTTTTGGCCAGCTGCTGCTTCTGCCGTTGAAATGTCTACCGTAGTTTCCTGTTCGTTAATTTTTGATTTCAACACAGCCTTATTAATTCCCGCAGTAGATGAATTAATCAACCAGTGCAGTAATACAGAGTTATTCTTAATCTCAAAGTCACGAACAGGCCTCAGAAATTGCTGTCCGGTTATACGTATTGCCTTACCAGGAAAAAGATACCTTGATTCTGGCGTTTCATTATACTGATTCACCTTTAAGCGGTAAAAATAAGGGGTGTTAATAGCAATATCCAGGTCAGTAAGCAATGCTCCTGTCGTGTCAGTTACCCTCGAGTAATCAATAACAGAGAATAACGAATCTTTTGATAATTCGAGTGTGTAAGTAAGTGCCTTACCATTACCATAAAGAGGCAACTTCCAGTTAAAAATAGCCGAATCTTTAACCGTTCTTACGCTTAATCCGGATGGAGTGAAACTACGGGCAGTGGATGGATCCTCAATGAACGTTTCTTCCTTACAGGATATTACTATGCCTATGAATAGCAAACCAACAATAGTTATTGCAGATTTGAAAGTCTTTAAATTAATTTTCATCAGAATATTTTGTTCTTTAATGGTGATGAAGCTATCATGAGTGTTTATTCGTCTCGTTTGAGTACTCATGATAGTTTTATCTATTAATATTTTCAAAAGAAGGTGGTATTAGCCCCTCCCCATTTTCGAATTATCTACCAAAAGCAATTAGTAGCCATAATTCTGAACCACAGCACCACGATTTTCATCCAGAACTTTTTGAGGATAAGGCAAAAGTTCTTTCTTGTTGGCTTCGAACTTGGCAGCGTAGCTATTATTGAAACCGCCTACATACTCCCTAAGCGTATACACCCCTGTTGTGGCGTTGTAGGACCCCATTTCGTTTCTCCACCATTTCTGGGTATACCCGGCTGGCGCAGATGTTAATGATGGATTAAAGGCAGCATAGTTAATTTTGCCTCCTGGCTGATCTGGTGTATTGGCTGGTACATACACATCCAGCGTTGCCATTTCTACCGGGCCACTTAAATTATTGAATGACGATGCTTTGAAATACAGATACTGAGGCATATTCTGATATTTTCCGGGCGCATTTACCGCAAATTGCTTCATGTTTTCACGCACTTCAGCAATTTTACCTGCCAGCATGTTCCAACGTATCAGGTCGTATTTACGCATTCCTTCGCCTCCAAACTCCAGCAGCCTTTCTTTAACGATTGCATTGAAAAACTCATCCCTGGATGTTGGAGTTACAGGTATTTCATTAAGTCCGTAGGCACGCTTTTGAACCAATTGCAAAGCAGCGGCTGGAGTTATACTACCTGTAAAATCCTGAAGTTCGTTGGCAGCCTCTGCGTACATTAATAAAACATCAGCATAGCGTACAATTGGCCAGTTAACGCCATAAGTTCCGGTAACTGCCCCTGTAAAGGCTGTCCACGATTTACGGAACTTGTTAAGAGTCATATTGATGGAACTTTGGCCAACTTTTACGTCTGTTGCACCAGAAGCTTCAACATTATAGAGCGCAAGTGTCACATCACGCCTTACATCTTTTCCTGCCTCAAATTCATAAAAATAGGTAGGCAATGCAGTAACAGTACCGCCGGCCCCGCCCCAGGACGGAGAGTTGTTAAACCTCAAACCATGTGAACTGCCCAAATAACTATCGTTTTGCTGCCCCCACATGGCTACCTCGAATATTAACTCGTTGGTATTATCATAGCGGGTAGTACCATGTAAACTTTTAAAAATATTCTCATACACAGGGTTTAAGCTGTGCTGATTAGATTTAATAATGTCGTTACATTCATCAAAGGCAATGCGATAATATTTTTGATAATCGGCAGGGCGCTCCATCTTGTCCAGGCGAAGCGAATATCCGCCCCTTGCAAGTGCAATACGAGCCCTTAAGGCCTTAACAGCAGCCTTTGTTAAACGAAATGTTCCATAGGACGGAATCTCGTTTCTCCAGGGTACCCAAGAAGCTGCCTGGCCCAGGTCATCCAATATCCTATCGTAAGTTTCGTCTCTGTTTGTATTTGGAACAAACTGTGTAGGAAGATCAGCTGCCGGAACAAACGATGCCGGAACATCACCCCAGTTTCGGATAAGCTCAGAATAATATAAAGCCCTTAGTGTAAGTGCCTCACCATAGTACATGCGCATTTTGGCTTTCTGTTCGGCAGTTCCGTTATTATAAAGGTTTGATAAAGGAATATACTTGCAGGCAACATTAGCCCTTTCTATACCCTGATACAGGTTAGTAAAAACGCGAAACAAAGTTTCGTTAGCCGGTATTTGTGCATAATTGGCCACCACATAATCTCTAAAGGTTTCAAAATTTAAAGCCCCCCTATAAGTAAAATCATCGCCCCCTAATGAGTAATAAATTGAAAGTTGCCTTCCATACCCTGGGTCGCCAGCCAATTTAGTGTAGGCACCAATAATTACACTGTTAGTATTTTCTACGCTCTCAAAGGTTTGTTTTATGCTTAATTTGGAAGGCGACTCGTAATCCAGAAAATCTTTTTTGCAGGATGAGAAACACACAGTGGCTGTCAATGCCGCTGCTGTAGTTATATGTTTAATGAATTTAGTGTTCATATTTTCTTTAAATAAGCAGTTTGTTAAAATGTCACGTTTATTCCGGCCAGCATGTATCTGCTACGTGGATATGCAGAGTAGTCAACCCCTGGCGTTAGCGGATTGCTTCTTCTGGTACTTGCTTCAGGATCGAAGCCGGTATAGTTCGTGAAAGTGTATAAATTATTAACAGTGGCATAAACACGTAACTTACTTAATGGCTTGGCCCGCATAATCAGCCTTTGAGGCAGAGTATAGCCAATGGTTAGGTTCGTGATCCTTAAAAATGAACCATCTTCAATATTATCCGACGTAGTGTTATAGGTGCCCCTTGTAGGAGAATAGATTTTGGCATTAACGTTCATTGCGTTTAACTGGTCAAAATCGGTTACAAAGGTTCCATTCTCATCAAACCTGCGGTATCTGTCTTTAAACTTCTCTAATAAGTTATTGCCGGTTGCACTTCGCACCGAGCCGAATTCAACACTGTTTGCATTGTATGTTTTGTTTCCGTATGAGAAGTTGATAAACACGCTCATATCAAAATTCTTGTACGAAAACTGATTATTGAAACCGCCAAAAAATTTAGGCTGGACTGTACCTAGCACGGTTCTGTCTTTATCCGTAACAAGTGAATCGCCGGTGCTGGTAAGCTTTTTAAATTTAATTAAGCCGGGCTGAAGTGCCTGTCCAACTACAGCAGCATTATTAACTTTACCCGGTTTTAAAACCCATGTACCTTTTACTGGGTCTGATTTGGTACGGTCAAAGTCATCAACTGTGTAGAAACCATCAACTATATAACCATAGTACTGTCCAACCGGCTTGCCCACTTCAACCCAGAAGTCCGAACCGCTTCCGCCAGCCCATCCTGAGTTGACCGTATACGCGGTACCGTCTCCTTGAAGCGCTTTAATAGTATTTCTGTTAAAAGAAATGTTGAAACTGCTGTTGTACGTAAAATTGCGGGATTTTGCGATCAATCCGTTTAATTGGACCTCAATACCTTTATTCTCGGTTTTACCAATATTTTGCTGTTGAGTTAAAAAACCAGTTTGCGGTGGGATATTAGCTAAAAGAAGCAAATCGCTGGTACGATTCAGATAAGCGTCGAGAGAAATATTTAAGCGCCCTCTGAAAAAATCCATATCCAAACCTACGTTTCTGGACACTGTCGTTTCCCATTTCAAGTTAGGGTTTGCAAGCACAGCGCCATAAAATCCTGGGGTTTGCGCTGCGTCTGAAACGGCATAACCTGCTTCTCTGGCACTGGTGGTAAATGTTGTTTCGTATAAACGGTCGTTGCTGATCCTGTTATTTCCGGCAGTTCCGTAGCTGGCACGAAACTTAATATTCTGAATCCAGTTAGCATTCAGGTTCTTGAAGAATTTTTCTTCTGAAAGCCTCCAGGCGAATTGAGCCGATGGGAAAGTGCCCCATCTGTTTTGCGGTGCGAATTTTGAAGACCCATCTCTTCTTATTGATAAGGTAAGGTTATATTTTGATGCATAAGAATACATTGTCCTACCAAAGAAAGACAGCAAGCGTTCGCCCGATACGGAGTTTGTTGGCGCATCTTGCACCGCTCCTGTCGGGGGGCTAGCCATTTGGATATTAGAAAATGCCTGATCTGGAGTTACAGAGGCCGGAAAATATTTGATAGTCATATTCGAGCTCTCAAAATCTCCAACAAGAGTTTCCTGGCCCAAGAGGAAATCTACATCATGTTTTCCCCATGATTTGGGGTTAAAACTAATGGTATTACTGTTGGTAACATTTACTGCACCATTGTCAGAAAAGTTGATAAAAGGCATACTGCTATAAGTTGACGCAGAGTTTGTGCCCCTTACGGCAAAGCTTGTAAGGCCTGTAAATGTTTTATTATCTGTTTGAGAATTATTGTAGGCAATCAAGCTTCGCACAGAAAGTTGCGGCGTGATATTGTAATTGATTGTTCCGCTGGTAATCAGGTCATTTCGAAACGCATATTTAGTTTCATTAAGGGCTGAAGATAGCGGGTTACTCAGGTTTATGGTATTATCATAAGCAGCATCCGGATCAGCGTCCTCAACATTTATTAAACCTTGGTACGGCTGGAAACGAACAGAATTCCTAAGCCTGTTATTAGACTGCGAGCCTGTGCTTGAAGTACCCGCTCCGGTAATTTTTTGCCTGCTATAACGAACGTTAAGGCCTAGCTTCAATTTTTTTGAGATATTATGGTCGAACCTGAAAGTGGCGAACGTACGTTTCAAACCCGAGTTAACCATAATACCGTCTTCATTGAGATTATTCGCACTGAAGTTATAGGTGGTATTTTCACTTCCTCCGTTTACTGTAACTATCTGAGTATTTGAAAAAGCATCTCTGCCGAAAACTTTATCCTGCCAGTCAACAAAAGGCATACTTTTATAGATCTCAAGATCGGTGAATAGTCCATAGTTTCTATCGAAACCGTTTAAAGAAGAAGTATCAGTGCTTAGAAAACCATTAAAATGTAACCTATTCAATTCGTATTGAAAGTTTGCGAAATCGTATGGCTTCATCACGTCTATTTTATTAGTGATGCTTCTAACGCCCGCATAAGCATCAAAAGAAACAGTAGTACGTCCGCGCTTACCACTTTTTGTTGTAATAATAACAACACCGTTAGCTCCCCGGGCTCCGTATATTGAAGTTGAGGCAAGGTCTTTCAGTACGTCGATGGATTGTATTTCATTTGGCGAGATAATGGATAAAGCTCTTTCCAGAGGGACACCGTCTACTATATAAAGTGGGTTATTATCCTGGCTAAGGGAGGTTCCTCCCCGCACTTTAATTTCAATATCTGCTCCGGGGGCACCTTCTGTGGTATTTACAGAAACTCCCGCCAATTTACCAGCTAAAGCCTCGGCAGCGGTGCTTACCGGAAAATCCGCAATATCTTTTGCCGATATACTTGATACAGATGCCGCTAATCTATCACGGCTTACTGTTTTTCCATAACCAACATCAACTCTTACTTCCTGAAGCATGGTAGCATCTTCCTCTAATACTATGTTGAGGGTTGTTTGCTTGCCAACCTTAACTTCTTTGGTTTTAAAACCGATGAAACTGAAAGTTAGAGTAGTATTTTCATCTGGCACTTTTATAGTGTATTTACCGTTTGCATTGGTTGTGGCGCCTACAGTAGTACCCTTAATCTTTATCGTTACGCCTGGCAAAGGCTCACCGCCCTTATCTTTCACAACACCCGTAACGGCAATTACATCCCGGCTATTTTGGTTAGCCCCACTTAGCTGTGCCAACGTTGTCATTGGAGCAAAGAAGAAGGCGCCTACAGCTAGCACCGTCAGGAAATAATAAAGTTGAATACAGGATCTGATCCTGTAAAAGTTTGAAATGTAATTTTTATCCATTCGAAAATTGGTTAAACAATTGGCATGAAGCGAGACATTTACTCATCAAATGTCCTCTAATCTATAATTGGTTTCACTCTGCTTCACTGACATAAATCCAGCGAACCATTGCATATGCAAAGCTGGCCAATAGGCTAAAAAAACGAGGGCAAAAATTATCCATAGGAGTATAATTTTTGATCAAAAAGGTCATTAACAAGCTACTAAAGGGCTTTTTTGGAGGCAAACAAGCTTTTAAGCAAAATTCAAAGGTTAGGCAAAGAAACTGCAAAGCCAGCCATATTTTTAAGGCAGTTTTAGAGGCCGGATCTGTTTAAGGCAGGAAATTAATAGTGGGCATTGACAGTCCTTACCTGTCCGTAGAATTCGACAAAGCGCCTCTACGGATTCAATAATGAAATGGAGTCTCCAGACTTCCCTTCCGTTTAACGGCGAGTCTGGAGACTCGTTTCTATTTCCCAATCCGTAGTGACGCTACGCTTAACACTACAGACAGTAACGGGTGAAGAGATGATCGTT
>CBIHNR010000197.1:0-9446 GCA_966211215.1 uncultured Pedobacter sp. | reverse complement strand
ATTACCTCTTTTGACAACATGCCCTTAGAAGAGCTTCAAAGACAAATGAGGTATCATATTGTTCCGGGACGGGGTTTCAGTAATAGTTATACTCCTCTTACCACAGCAATCCCGCATCTTAGCTGGCCAGAAAGATGGGATAACATTCTGTCCACCTTAAGCTGGGGCGAATGGCTATACTTTGACCTGGCATCTCGCCATCTGATTAATTCAACAGTAGATTTTACAGCAAGTGATGTTATGATGCGGAACGGTGTTGTACACAATGTAAGCGACCGCCTGATTTTCAATAGCAGCGTTAAAAGAGTTCCAATTTTTCATCTTTTTAAAGATGCCCAGAATTATGGTTATGGCATACCTAATTATGTAAATGGAGCACTTGCAGTAGTGGCTAGCGGAACAAATTGGAGGATTACCACTGATGCTGACGATACGCCTGCAGCCAGCAGTAACAGTATTAAAAGAACCGGTATTTTCATAGTATTTGCGAACTGGGATACTCCCGGAAGTGACTCCATAGTAACGGTAGTAAAAGGAGTAAAGAAAGGGAAGTACAAATTTAGGCTTGCCTTTAAAAATGGCGGACGCGGAAGCTTGCAAATGATGCACAATGATGACTTAATCGGGACCCCGCAATCTATGAATATTGGCGGAACTGGTACTACTTATAGCAACAAGGACATGGGTACCTATGAATTTAAAACCTCTGGCGATAAGCGGATTAAATTTGTTTGCACCGCAACTCCTGGTGTGGCTTTGGAGAATATGATTTTACTGCCAGTGTATGATTGATAAGTAAACTGAGTTTCCATTTTTTGGTAAACACCGAAAGGGAAACATGACACAACAATTATGACATTTTAAAAAAATATAGAGATGACATTGGGCGATAGGCAGGCTAGCCCGCTTTGTCATTCCGACGATAGGAGGACCTCGAAGAAGCATTTGGACCTTTCAATAACAAACAAGATCCAAATAATCCTAAAGCGCTTTATTATCCGGATAGCTTTAAGATCTCTCCTTACGTCGAGATGACAAAATGCCTAGTTGGAAAGTGTCTTAAAATAAGGAAGTTGCAAATGATGTCAATAACGATAGGAAAAAAAGCACCTTGTATACATGATGCTTTAAGATCTCTCCTTTCGTCGAGATGACAAAACGCCCAATGCAACAGTGTTACAAATTATAAACTTTTGATATGTTTAAACATAGACAATATTTGGCTGCTTCGCTGGCATTGATGATTGCTGCATTGGCATGCCCTTCTAAAACGGCTATGGCCCAGATTAGCAAGCGAAAATCTGTTAGCAAAGCCGATACAACTTCAACTAAAGATCAGCAAACAGAACCCGATGTAAATGTGGGTTATATTAATGTTAAAAATAACACCTTAACCGGTGCTGTTTCAGTAGTGCAGAGCGCTAAAATCGATGAACAGGCACGAATAGCTGCAGATGTTCTATTACAAGGGCAGGCAGCAGGCGTTCAGGTAGTTAATTCCTCAGGTGCGCCTGGCGCAGGGGCATTAATTAATATCCGGGGCATATCTACCCTAAACGGCGGAACTGCTCCGCTGTACATAGTAGACGGGATACCTGTAAAATCTGCCAGGATCGTTAACCCCATAGCACGCAATGCTGATAATAATTTCATAGCTGATATTAACCCACTCGATATTGCCAAAATAACCGTTTTAAAAGATGCTCATGCAACTGCAATTTATGGCATGCGCGGTGCCAACGGGGTTGTTCTCATCGATACTTATGGCGGTACTACCGGTAAAACTCTGCTTGATTTTTCAGCATTTACCGGCGTAATGAATGCTCCCGAGCCAGTGTCTGTTTTCAATGCTGAGCAATACCGTTCGTATATACTAGAAAAGGAACAAGCACGCGGACTTACGCAAGAGCAAATAAATAATGGAGTAGGAAGATATTTGTTGCAATCTACTCCGGCAAATCAAACCGAACGCTATAATAATAATACAGACTGGCAGAATATGGTAACGCGGGGAGGCCTTTATAATGATTATCATTTTAATCTGAGAGGTGGAGACGCGGTGACAGTGTACTCATTAAATGCAGGATACACTACTCAGGGCGGAGCGGTAGAAAATACCAACTTCAATCGCTTTACCAGCCGTTTCAACCTGGATTACAAAGTGGGGCGTAAGCTCAGTTTCTTAAATAGTTTGGTTTATAGCCAGACAAAGAAAGAATTAAATGACGCCGGAAACGCATATCTCACCAATCCTTTATATCTCTCGGCCTTGAAAAGCCCTACTTTGGCAGCTTTTCAGCAGGATTTAGCAGGCTTAAACCTTCGGGATCCAGACAGCGCGGATTACGCAGGGCGCAGTAACCCGTATTCTATCATAGACAGAATGCGTAATGAAAGTTCTACCAACCGTATTTCCGGACGTATTATCGGACAATATACGTTTTCTCCATACCTCAATCTGCGTATTGGTTTAAATGGCGATTTTTCCCGCCTTAACGAAAAGCGTTTCAGGCCTTCGGCCGGATTTGCTCCTGAGGAAAACATCATAAGGGAGTCGTCCACACAAAATAGCGTTGAACTCATGATGTTGAATGAGAATATTTTAAGTTACAATAGAGCATTCAAATCTGGCACTCACGAAATATCAGCCTTCGTTGGAAATGCAATCCAAAGCACTTCTGTCGACTCCAAATTCGGGGTATATGTTAATGCTCCTTCCGATCAATTATCTTCGGTAAATACAGGTGATCAGAGATTTGTTGATACACTAACAAGCTTCTCGCCAACCTGGAATCTGGTTTCTTTTTTTGGAAGTGCACAGTATGCTTATAAAGGGAAATATCTTCTGGGGGCAACAATGCGTGCCGACGGTTCCAGCCGTTTTGAGAAAGGAAATCGCTGGGGATACTTTCCTTCCGTTTCTGCCGGATGGATCATCAGTTCCGAGTCTTTTATGCGGGATAGTAGGGTTTTGAGCAATTTGAAGCTAAGAACCAGCTACGGTATTACCGGAAATCAGGAAGTAGGTTATTACAATTCCTTTAACGCGGCAATTCCTGCCGGGTATTTTAACTATCCGGGAGTTCGGCTGGGATTATTAGGGAATAACAATTTTACATGGGAGGAAACTAAACAGTTTAATGCTGGCTTGGACCTTGGCTTATTTGCCGACAGGATTTCTCTTAGCGCCGATTTTTATGTTAAAAACACTTCTAATCTGTACAATAGAATCTTATTACCAAGCATAAGCGGATTTAAAAGTTATCCGGTAAGTGAGGGAGAAATAAGAAACAGTGGAATTGAATTTGGACTGTCTGCAAAAGTCCTGAACGGTAAGTTTCAATGGCTGAGCAGCTTCAACGGAGCCTATAATAAAAATGAGATCAAATCACTCCCGGCTTTAATGGAAGGTGTAAGTACCTACGGTGATTTTACTGGCATTGCTCAAATCGGTAGTTCTGTTGGTGCTTTTTATGGATACAGTGCCCTTGGTGTTTACAAAAACAGCAGCGATGTTAAGGTTAAAAACGGAGCAAATGATACCAATCCATTCAAAGGAGGAGATGTCATTTTTGAAGACCTTGATAAGAATGGAATAATTGATGAAGCCGATCGCAAGATTATTGGCAAAAGCACTCCCGATTTCTTCGGCGGATTTTCGAATGCCTTCACTTACAAGAAGTTTGACTTAAATGTGTTTGTTGATTTTTCAATTGGCAACGAAGTTTACAATGCACAGCGTGCCTCTTTGGAAGCGATGTCAACTTATGATAACCAGTCAACTACCATCAACAATCGTTGGAAAAATGAAGGCGACGATACCAGCATGCCAAGGTTACTGCATGGAGATGCAGTAGGTAATACTCGCTTTTCAAGCCGCTGGATCGAAGATGGATCTTACATCCGTTTCAAAACAGTTTCTTTAGGATATACGCTATCAACCGAGAAATTCCTTAAAGGAGCATTCAAGAGTGCAAGGGTTATTTTAACAGGACAAAATCTCTACACATTCTCCGACTATACTGGTGAGAGTCCAGAAGTAGCTAACGTTACAAACCCGGTAATGTATAGCCAGAGTTATGGCCATGTGCCCCAGTTAAGGTCATTTTTACTAGGTGTTAAACTGGGCTTGTAACAAATTATTTTTACTTAAAAACAATTGTATGAAGATTTCTTCTTTAAAAGGAACCATATACCGTATGTGTATGATGTTTGTAGGGGCCAGTTTGTTGTTTACCACTGTCTCATGCGAAAAATTTTTGGAGGTTGAACCAAAGGAACTTACTAAAGACAAAGACTTTTTGCAAAATTTCTGGGATGCTGATTTTATGATGCGTGGTGCATACCAGGGCTTGCAAAACATAGTAGAACCTACATTTATTTTGGGTGAGGTACGTGCAGATTGGGTAAGTCCGGGTACCGGAGCTGATAAGGATATTATGGAGCTTGCAGAGCATAGAGTTACCTCCTCAAACAGATACACCAATTGGGCACCTTACTACGACTTAATCAACAGGGCAAATTATGCAATCGAAAACCTTCCCCGTGTTCCTCGCGATTCAACTTATTTCAATTATAAAACCTTAATGCAACTAACAGGTGAGGCGAAATTCCTTCGGGCATTAGCATACTTCCACCTTGTCCGCAATTTTAAGGATGTGCCTCTAATCATGAAAAGTGTTTCTGATATATCAGAGGTGACGTACCTAGATGTAACATCAGGCGAGGTTGTTTTGGATAGTGTTGAGGCTGATTTAAATGAAGCCTTCAAATATACCGATGTGAGAATAATGGTACTCAATACCTTTGCTATAGGCTATCGTGAAAGTAATGAACAAACCCGAATGAGGGCAACCAAAGGCACGGTTTGCGCATTACAGGCACATGTTTATGCATGGAGGAATAAATATTCTCAAGCTTGGGATGCGCTGAACAGAATGGAAGTGATTGCAGAAAATAACACTCACTGGGCTGGCCCTGGCTTTTTTGGAAACGATTCCTGGTACTCTTTCTTTACAACACCCGTTGTTTTCCAGGAGTTTCTGCTGGATATAGCATATACCTATTCCGGAAGAGAGATTAACCCCTTAATGCGCATCACCTCTAATGATCCTAATTCGGGAGGTAAACATCTGGTTCAGCCATCTCTTACGGCAATGAGAACCTATCACCCAAACTATCCCACACTCGGAACAATAGCAACAGGCAGTGATATTAACCGCGGATTTGGTAGGTCTTTTGCAGGTAGCGCACCCTACTATAACCGTACAGGGAGCACCCCGGTTATCTGGAAATGGCTGGGAACAGGTGTGGTTAATGCTTCCACGCTCAATGTTCCTCCTCCGGTTAGGTTGGCCTACGAGAGCGAGGCCTTATTCCGTATGTTCCGGATAAGTGAAGTTTACCTTTTAAGGGCCGAAGTATTAAACCGGCTGAACAGAAAATCTGAAGCAATATCTAACCTTAATAGCGTAAGGCAAAAGACTGGTTTGTCCGCAACTCCGTCAACACCAATTCCAACAACGGAAGCCTTGGAAGACGAAATTCTGAAAGTGCGTGGACTTGAAGTAGGATTTGAAGGGCACAGATGGTACGATTTAATGAGAATTGCTAATCACAGAAACTCTCCTCAATACCTTATTGATGCGGTAAAAAGACGTGCGCCGGCTTCACAACACGACTATTTGCAGGCTCGTTTAAGTGATACAAAATACTGGTACCTGCCTTATAATGCCAATGAGTTGAAGCTTAACCCAAATCTAAAACAGAAAGATTATTAATAAAAGAGGCTGTCTAAAAAGGCAGCCTTCCTTTTATGATACAAATAATTAAACATTAGTACTATTAGTTGCTACAATCGTGCATGCCTCCATCTTTTCCTCAATCTAATTTTGTAGCAGAAAACCCTGGAAATGCTTTATGCTCAAGATTTATGCTATTGAGAAGGAAATTGAGAAAAATCGATTGTCCAGCAACGTATGCTCGACAGGACTTGTAATCCCGTCGCTGTTAACTGTGGATTTGTAAACTGCTAAAAACTCACCTGAAATCCCAATAGGATTTTAATAAACCATTCAATAAAATGAAGAAGCTCTTCCTGCTATTTATAATAGCTCTCACTGCCTGTAAGAAAAAGAACGAGACTGAAAATACCACATATTGTGGTTTTACCGAGTCTGAACTTATACTTTCCAACAAATCGGGCCAGGGAACATTCACTATAAAATGGTCCTTTACAGAATGGGAGATATCTACAGCCACTGCCGGCTTTGCTTCTAATTTCGCTTATATGAGAGGCGGAAGCGCAAACCATAACAGTTCAACCAGGGTTACTTTTGACTATTCGGCCAATACATCTTCCGAAATTCGGCAGCAGGAAGTATTTCTGACTAACAAGGTAACCGGTCAAAAGAGCAAGCTGGTGATAAAACAGAATGCTCAGCCTCCGGTAGAGATTACGGTTAATTCAGACATCCAATATCAACAGATAACTGGATTCGGAGGGATGAATAATGTGTGGGCAGCGGGTTTTCTTACCTTGGATGAGGTTCAAAAGATGTATTCGGCAGATGGGCTTGGATACAATATGATGCGCATCATGATTTGGCCTAATAAAAGTGATTGGGGACGAGATGTAGCTACTACGCTGAAAGCTCAGTTATTAGGAGCCAGGATATTAGCTACTCCCTGGACGCCTCCAGCTAATTTAAAAAGTACCAACAGCCAACTGCACGGGTATCTTTTACCGGCAAAATATCCAGACTATGTTACCCATCTGAATGATTTTATTGACTATATGAAGGACAAGGGTATCACCATTGAGGCTGTTTCAATACAAAACGAACCAGATTGGAGTCCCGACTACGATGGTTGCGAGTGGACACCGGAGCAGATATTGGATTTTGTGAAGAATTATGCAGGCTCAATAAAAGCTAAAGTATTGGCTGCCGAAGCTGTGAACTTTAAAAAAATGTATACAGATCCTGTTTTAAATGATCCTGTTGCAGTAAATAATCTGGGAATTACGGGAGGGCATTTGTATGGAGGAGGTTTAGTGGACTATCCCTTAGCCAGAGCTAAAGGGAAGGAAATATGGATGACTGAGCATCTGTTGAATGAGGTGAATAATGGTATGGGGTGGGACCAGGCTATGGTTTTTGCAAAAGAACTTAATGATTGTATGCAGGCCAACTTTAATGCGTATTTCTGGTGGTATTTAAAACGCTCATATAGTATGCTCGGAGACGGAGAAAAAGGAACGGTTATGGGCGAAATAATGAAACGAGGCTATGTTATGTCGCATTTTGCGAAGTATGCTACTGGAAGAAAGCGTATCCAGGTAGGCAAAATTGATAATAACAATGATGTTAATATAACAGCATACGCAGGAGATAAGGATATTACCCTGGTTCTCGTTAATCAAGGAACTATACCTGTTCCTTCCCTTAAAATAAACCTCCCTGTTGCGGTAAAGAGTGGGGCAGCCATCGAAACATCCGAAACGCAAAATATAATTAATAAAAGTTTGGGTCTGAATGAAGATAAAAAATCGGCGATAATCAGTCTGCCTGCCAGGTCTATTGTCTCAATTAAATTTGATAAATAAAATAACACACTTGATGGCTGTTTCAAAAATAGGCACAATGCCAGTTAACCCGCTTTGTCTTCGAGTAAGGGGACTTTTGCAAAGAAAAATATAGGGATGACATCGGGCGATATACAGGCTAACCCGCTTTGTCATTCCGAGTAAAGAGCTTTTTTTCAAAAAGCAGAATATAGTGATGACATTTAGCACAATACCGGTTAGCCCACTTTGTCATCTCGACTTCGGAGAGATCTTAAAGCGCTTTATATGCAAACTGTCTAGGATCTCTCCTTTCGTCGAGATGACAAAATTGCCTTTGAAAGTTCCTTAAAATAAGCAAGTTCCAAATGATATCATTATAACGATAGGAGGAACCCTAAAGCGCTTTACATGCAAGTCGCTTTAGGATCTCTCCTTAGGTCGAGATGACAAAGCGCACTATTTCAAAATGCTTAAAAATGAGCAGGATATAAATGATGTCATTATAGGAGAGATCGTAAAGCGCTTTATTATGCGTATTTTCTAAGATCTATTGAAGTGTTAATTGTTTCCTTAGGCCGATAAAAGATGTCATATTATTAAGTGTGGTAAATAGATAATTAAACATTAGTTCCATTAGTTGCTACAATCGTGCAAGCCCCCATTTTTTACTCAATCTAATTTTGTAGCAGAAAAAACCCGGAGATACTTTTTGCTGAAAGGATTATACTGCTGCGAGGGGATGAAATCAATTGCCCGATAAATATCCCGGTTTAAAACATATCAATTAAAAAACTATAATAATGCACACAACACTTAGAAATTTAACCCTTGGCATTGTACTACTGGGATCTGTAGCTGGCTGTAAAGCCCAGCAAAAAGATGGTACAGGCAACAAGGGGCTTAAAGATTATTACAAAAACTATTTTCCAATTGGCGTTGCCGTAAACCGACAAACATTCGTTGGAGACGAAGCGCCACTGCTTCTGAAAGAATTCAATAGCGTTACTCCCGAAAATGCGATGAAGATGGGGCCAATTCATCCAAGGGAAAATGTGTACAACTGGCGTGATGCCGATTCGATTGTAAATTTTGCTCAAAAGCACGGTTTAAAGGTTCGAGGACACAATTTATGCTGGCACGAGCAAGCACCGGATTGGATGTTTAAAGATCCCCGGGGCAATCAGGTAACTAAGGAAGTACTATTAAAGCGCCTTAAAGATCATATAACTATGGTAGTAAATCGCTATAAAGGAAAAATTTACGCCTGGGATGTTGTAAACGAAGCGATAGATGATGATAGCCGCAATTTTTTACGCAACTCCTTATGGTACCAAATCTGTGGAGAGGACTTTATCGCCAAGGCATTTGAGTATGCCCATGAAGCCGATCCAAAGGCATTGCTTTTTTACAACGATTACAATTCTGAACGCCCCGAAAAAAGAGAGAGGATTTATAAACTGCTAAAGAAACTGGTGGACGCAAAGGTGCCAATTCATGGAGTTGGTTTACAGGCGCACTGGTCAATATACGAACCTACCGAGCAAGAGCTTCGTGATGCCATAGAAAAGTATTCCTCCCTGGGATTACAAATCCATTTCACAGAAGTTGATATGTCCGTTTATCCATGGGAAAAAGAACGAAGGGCAAAACGCCAGGGCGAGAACGATACTCTTACACCGGAACTTGAACAAAAGCAGGTCGACCAATATGCTAAGGTCTTCAGGATATTCAGAGAGTACAAAAAGAACATCACCAGTGTTACCTTCTGGAATGTTTCTGACCGCTATACCTGGTTAGACACTTACCCAGTTCCCGGAAGGAAAAATTATCCTTTACTGTTTGATACGAATCTTCAGCGCAAAAAAGCTTATCAGGAAGT
>CBIHNR010000196.1:0-9462 GCA_966211215.1 uncultured Pedobacter sp. | reverse complement strand
TTTACTTTACCCGGAAGTCTAATTACTTTAGTGTCTGATATCTGACTTGGCACGGATGAATCTGTACCCAATGGATCTCTAAACTCCAGCTCTTCTTTGCAGGATGCCCCTGCTAAAATTGCTAAAAGGAGCGCGATATATAATAGCTTATTCCCAAATGTTTTCATTGTTAATCGATTTTAATTACCAACCTAAGTTTTCTACCAATTTTGGATTTCTACGAGTATCATTGTTGCCGATTGGCCACAGATAATCGCGGGGAGCAATAAAGGTTTGACTGAAGATAAAACGTTCTACGTTATAGCTTTCCGTTGTTTTACCTAGTATATTAAAGCCGGTAATGTCTTTATTTAACTCTTCAGCAGCCAATTTCCATCGCCTTAAATCCCAGAATCGCTGCCCTTCAAAAGCTAATTCTATTAATCTTTCGCGGTGGATGATTTGCCTTAAACCTGTTTGGGTTGTGTATTTACCTGGATTATTTGAATAGGTTGACCAGGATTCAACCACGCCTTTCAAACCTGCTCTGTCTCTAATTTTATCTAAATAAGTGATAGCCGTTGCTGAACCCGGTTCTACTTCGTTAAGTGCCTCGGCATACATTAGGTACAGGTCGGCAAGCCTGATTTCTGGCCACGGATAGCCTTTCCAGGAAGGGCCCTGATTCTGGCCATTCGTTGTTGACTCCCAGTTAACCAGCTTCTTGATAAAATATCCGGTATGGTTCCAGTTGGTAAAATGCCCAAATCCTGACCTTTCTGCGTTTTTTGCCTGAACATAAAACTGGCTAGTTACATCATCTTTGTTACCACCTGCATCTTTCATGTACCATCTTCCGCCATCAAAGCCCAAATCTGCATAAAAACGATTTTCCCTATCAAAGTTGAGCCTTGCTGTTTGAAATCCTTGTTCGATATTGAACCTGTCTGCAAAACCAGCAGTTCTAACCTCAGTATAATTACTAAAATTCAGGGTTTTATCTTCCTCAATAGGCACGCCGTTTTTGGTGTAGAACATTTTTGCAATTTTTATAGGAGCGCCCCAAACACCCATTAATTGAAACCTGTCCGTATTTTTCCCTCCGGCTAATGCAGGCATACAAAGGGCTTCATTAATGAAGTAGCTGTTTGAAAGCCCCCATATAATTTCAGGATTCCAACGAGCGGTTAGGGCATTTCTGATACTTAACTGCTGTTTGGTCGTATCACTCACTTTAACCTCGGTTCCGTTATATTTATATAAAAAATGTCCATTCGCTTCCGCTGCATCGATTGCTGCTTTTGCCGCATCCCTGGCCTTTTCCCATTTTGATGCATCGAAGGTAGGGTTGAACAAGGCAACTCCTTCTTTGTCTTTGAAACCAGCATAATCGGCATTACCATTGAATAATGGGCTCGCCGCCAGTAGCCATAGTTTCGCTTTAACCGCAAGTACGATATTCCTGTCAACCCGCCCCAGTTCGGTATTCTCGTCAGTAATGATAAGGGGAACTTTTTCAAGACACTGATCCAAAATGCCTGAAATGTAATTTACCACATCATCAACAGGCATACGTTTGTAATGCAGTTCGTCGCCAGAGGCATCTTCTGCAGAGTTTTTATCAATAATTGGAACCGGGCCGTACATCCTTAACAGGTAATAGTGGTAGAATGCTTTTAAAAACATAGCCTCTCCAATCCATCTTTCGCGTTCAGTTAAGGTTATATCGGGCACTTTAGTCAGATCCTGCATATTCTCGATGAAGATGTTGCAGTGGCGGATAGCCATGAAGATTTTAAGGTGCGCATTATAATTTCCGTTCCCTTTTCTTAAACCAGTCCACTCGTCGAACAAGGGCTCGCTTTTATTCTGCTGCCCCTGGGCAATGCGGAAAGCATTGTGCCAATGCGCCAGGTCATTTTGTGGCAACCACATTTCATCGCCAGCGAACATACCCACATTAAACCAGCCATCGCCATCTTTAGGAAGAAATGAATAGCAGGTATACAGGTATTTTTGAGCCTCGTTACGAATTTTAAAGGCGTGCTTTATCTCTGATGTATTATCGGGAACTACGTCCAGAAATTTCTTACAGGAGGTATTTGTTACCGATACCGTAAGTGCTAAAGCCCCTGCAAGCAACGTTTTTTTGAAAGGCATTGAGCGCAGTTTATCCAATAAGCCCCTGCCCGTATTTGTATGATATTTTTGAAGGAATCGCTTTTCCATATTGTTCAGCATTTATTATAGATTCACCTGAAGCCCTAAACTGTAAATTGATTGAATGGGATAACCCAGGCCGTTACCGCCCATTTCTACATCCCACATTTTAAATTTGCTTAGCACAAATAAATTGGTTGCAGAAAAATATAACCTGGCATTTTTAATAGCTATCTTTTTGAGATTTGGGAGCGTGTACCCTAAGTCTACCTGTTTTAACCTCAGGAAACTTCCATTACGTAACCACCAGGTGGAAGGCTGGTTATTGTTTCCATTGTATTCAGCACTTAAACGAGGCCAGAAAGCATAAACGTTTCTGTTGGTTTCTGACCAATGGTCATCAGCAATGGCTTGGAGCAAACCAGACTGGAAGCCGCCTGACTGAACAAAAGGCTGGATTGCCCCCGGATCGATAAAAAACGAAGAGCGGGCTGACCCCTGGAAATAAAAGTTTAGATCTAACTTTTTGTATTCCAATGTTGACCCAAAACCGTAAATAATCTGGGGCTGCCTTGGATAACCAATAGCAACCATATCGTCAGTATTGATCATGCCATCGTTATTGATGTCGCGGTACTTTATATCGCCTGCTCTTACCGGGACTCTATTATTAACGTCAACCCGTTGGATGGGAGAATTTGCTACTTCAGCATCGTCGATAAACAGTCTTTCAGCAATGTATCCGAACCCCTGATTAATAGGATACCCAACCCTTGATAAGTGAGAGAGCGAACTACCATATGCTATTTCGTCTACTTTCATTTGCTTGCTTGAAGAAAACGTGAAGGTTCCCCTGGCACTGGTTCGAAAATCTTTAGAGAAATCTTTATGATAGGAAAGCGAAAGGTCAATACCTTTTATTTCGGCTTCGCCAGAGTTTGCATAAGGAGGTACCGCAAAGCCTGAGGCATTGTCAATGCTCTGAATCCTTTGCAGGATTTGAGATCTTTTTTGTTTAAATACATCTAAAACGACATCTAAACTATTGGCAATACCCAGATCCATGCCGAGATTCAATTGTTTCGACTTTTCCCAGGTGATATTTGCATTTGCATAGCGGAAAATGCTTATTCCGTTCAGGTATGAAGTGGGTGCACCGTCGTTACGGCCAAAAGTTGCACCATAAGCCCCATTATTTAAATTAACATCCGACAAATAGAAAAAACGGTCGCCAGCTGGCCATATGTCATCGTTCCCAACAATTCCATAAGTTACACGTAATTTCAGGTTATTGATAACTTGTTTCAGCGGTTCAAAAAACTTTTCGTTGGAAATCCGGTAGCCTAAACCGGCTGATGGGAAGAATCCAAAACGGTGAGACTGGTCAAAGCGCTCAGACCCATTATAGCCGAAATTAAACTCTGCCATGTACCGATTGTCATACCCATAAGTAAACCTACCTGATACCCCAGCATTACGGCCAGGTAAAGAGCCAATAAACCCTCCTCGGTTGCCCTCGTAATTAGACATATAGGCAACCATCATACCACCAAGGGCATGTTTTTCTTTGAATGTACGGTCATACATTAGATTGCCTTCCACCCAAAGCCTTGAGTCTACCGCGGCACCACCGCCTTCGTAGTCAAGATATTCCCGGCCGGGCGTTCCTACCGAACCCGTATTTCCGTCATTTAAAGCCGTTAGCTGATAAGACTGATCTGTAGGGTCAATAAGTGCCTGGTAATAGAACGGAGAATATTCCCGGTTTGCACTAAAATTCGATATTCTTCTTAAATAGCCCATTGCCCTGGCATTCAATCCAGGTGTTATCATTTCCAGGTCTTGTTTTATTTCCAATTGCGGGGCAAGGTTAGAGGTCTTATACACCTGATAACCTTTTACCATTTCAGCATATGGATTAACATATAGGAAAGGGCTAAAGGTTCCATTTAGGTTCCTGGTTTTTGACGATCCGAACAAAGGATGCTCTATATACTGTAATTTTGACTGTGGATACGTAGCCGGGAACATTACCGGCTTTGAATTTAAGGAATTGTAAAATGTAGTTTCCCCGCCACTTCTCATGCGCCCCGTTCTAGGATCGGGGGTTCCGATTGGGCCGTTGTAATCATCAAACTGGCCATACATCCGCACGATTATTACAGTAGACTTCGTAAGATCGAAATCCACGTTAGAGCGTAAAGAATAATTGTTTAATCGGACATTATTGTTAAAGTTGTTAATAGGGTCAACTTTAAGGATTCCATTGTCTCTGTTAAATGTGCCAGCTATGAAATATCTCGCCCTTGTAGAGCCTCCGGTGATATTTAAATTATAGCTCTGGTTAACTGTATAATCCTTAATTAAACGGTCTGTCCAGTTATTATTAGGAAATAGGTTAGGGTCTGCGCCCGCTGCTGTATTGATAATCTTGAATTGTGAATAAGGTTCGAAACCCTCAGTATTTCTGGTTAGTACGGACTGATTCGCCAGGTTCATATAAGTGATATTATCTGCAAGCTGGAAATTCTGCGTATTGGTAGAAATTTTGTTTTCTACCCTTAAATTATACGTTGGTTTACCGCTTTTACCCAGCTTTGTGTTGATAAGAACTACCCCGTTGGCTCCCCTGGCCCCATAAATAGAGGCTGCAGCTGCGTCTTTCAGCACAGAGAAATCGGCAATATCGTCTGTTTGCATGCGTGCCATGTCAGTGGCTGATGATTCCACCCCATCGATAAGGATCAGTGGATCTGTTTTGCCAGTACCAAATGAGGCTAAGCCCCGTATAAAGAACGATGAGTTATCTGTTCCCAAGCCGGGCTCACCGCTGGTTTGAAACGATATGATACCTGCAACCTTTCCCGCCAGTGCATTCGTTAGGTTGGAACTGGGAGTCTTTATATCCTTCAAATTTACGGTAGTGATGGAACTAACCAGGCTGGCTTTCTTTTGCTTATTACCAAATCCTGTAATAGCTACTTCTTCAAGAGTAGTATTATCTGGGCTTAACAGGACGTTCAATTCAATAACACCTTTCTCGACTTTCTTGTCGTGCAGGCTGATCTGCCTGGCCTTTAATCCAACGAAGGAAAAAGACAGGGTTGCGCTCCTGTCGGCAACAATTTTGAATCTTCCGACCGCGTCGGAAGTTGCCCCGTTTTTTTCTCCAACTACTTTTACCACAACTCCGGGCAAGCCGCCTACGGTATCGCGCACAACCCCCAGAACTGTAACCTGTTCTTGTGCAAAACTACTTTTTGAAAGCAGCAGAACGAGTAGCAGAATAATCCCAATTCTGTTCCTCTTTAAAAAGTTAAAAATTTCTTTGCTCATAATAAGTACATTTAAACTTGCCCCATGCCTGAACTTTCCTTTACTGCGATTTTTAATCGATTCACCTTTGTTAGCCGTCTATGGCATTTCTTCGGAATTTTAAACTGATACATTTTGGTTCTATAATTGGTTATTATTTAAAAACTGGTGAATAAATTTCCACTGGTTGTGGACATGTTATTTAGAAGTACTGATAGCCAGCACCTTAAAACGTCACAATGACACTTAATGAACGGGGTAAATTTTTTCCATGCTTTTCTCTGATTTTTTAGTTATGTAATTGGTTAATTAATTGTTATAGCCCGGGAATTGGTTAGAATTCCAGCAAGTTTGGTTAGAAAAAGGGTTCTATTGATTAGAACTCCTTAGTAAACTCATTTTGAACATTGATTTTCCTTTTCTCCCTCTCCTATCGACTGCTCCTAAATCCAGATACGCTCAATTGTTTTGTCTATTATAATCTCTTTTTAGTTTTTCGATTCTAGATCGAACTAATACAATAAAGGTTTTTCACGCAGCTCATAATATTGCTGACTACCCAACTAGTATTTACTTACTAATTAGCTTGGTTAATTGGTTTTAATTTGGTTTTACACTCGGTTTATAAACACAATATTAAGGCTGATTGATCAAAACTGTAGGGGATAAACAGTCACAACAAAGGGGGGTAAATGCCTTTTTAGCATGACATTTTAGTATTTTGTATCATTTACCCCTGTAAAGCAGTTCGTCTCTTCATAAACAGCGTAGTCCAATTAAAGATAGCTGAGTGGTTGATGCGGTGTAGCGTTCTGTCGGCGACACAATTGATCTTATTTCAAAGTATTCTTGCGCAAGTTTAACGGAGCGTAAATTGCACCTATAATGCCTGAAGCATTCGGCTTCCCTGTTTCCATTGTTAAATCACAACCAAAGCATTATAAAACAAAGAGGCTGCCCTTGTGAGGCAGCCTCTTTGTCGAGATTCTATTCTCAATACTAGCTAATTTGCACAGCCTATTTGCAGCTGACAATACGGCTACCCGTAAATATCGCTAGTAGCCATTACTTCCAAATTCATCTCCATTATTAATCTGATTCAGGAAGGCAAATGGAATAGGGCGGTTATAGTGTTTAGTAGGATCAAAACTTGCAGAAGCTATTCTATTATAAGTTTGTAACCGGGTTTCAAAAGCTTTATTACGTTTTAAAAGAGCCCAGCGGTTAAACTCACCACAAAGTTCACGAGCATATTCATCAAAAACATCATTCATTGTGGCATTAGTTAACTGCATTCCCGTTACTACATTAAAGTCTAAAGCATTTCTACATGCACGTTTACGCAATTCATTCAGATATTGTGCAGCTTCAGCTCCATCTCCATTTGAACGAAGAGTGGCTTCAGCTGCAATTAAATAGACTTCAGCCATGCGCATAATCATAATATTACCTAGTTTTTGCTGAAAATTGCCACCCAGCCATCCTCCGTCGAAGTTGTGATTAAACTTGATCATAGCAGGGAATAGGTTAGCAAGGCTCGACGGAGTCAATCCATTATTAGAGGTAACGGATTTATAGGTGCTACCTGATGGATCTGACATATCGAACAGATCATCAATGTTCACTGTTACGTATCTACGAGCACTTTTCTCGGCAGCGCTAAGAGGATCTTTACTCAAATACGCGAAAAATCTGTCCTCATCTGCAGCCAGCGGATAAGGATGTACATTGGCATTTGCCACATCCTTCAAGTTTGAGATTGATCCTGAATGAACTCCCTTTTCCCATACTTTTGGAATATACTGCCAGGTAGCAAATGTGGGTGCACTCCTCGCGTTTACATCGATATAAGGGTAAATTTTTTCTCCAACATGTGATGGATTAATACCGTATTTGGTACACATGGCAGCAGTAAGGGTAACCGTCGCAGCAGTATAGGTTACATTAGCCGGACTTGGAACACTTGTTCCAAGGCTAGCCTTTGCTTGTTCTCCTGAATAGTTTGTAAATGCCGTTGCAAATGTATTCTCCCATCGCTTATCATAAGTTGCATTAAAGCAATTAATCAGATATTTAGTAGGAGCAATGAATTGTTGGTTTAAACGTCCGTAATAAGCATTAGATGTATTTGAGTTTACACCTCTTTTGAAAACGTCTGACGTTCCAAATGCATCATCAAACTTTGGATAAAAGTGAAGGTAAAGATTGGGTTTCGTGTTACCTGTGAAAATATTGTATGATGGGTCATAGGGATTAAGTCCGTAAGCTGTAAACAATGCCTCTGCGTTATTTCGATTGTTGGCAGACGCAAATACACTCGAAAAATCATCGTACAAAATAGCACCGTACTGAGCTTTATTGGTAATTAAATCAACTGCAACTTCTTTGGCGCGTACCCAATAAGATTTTCCTCCCTCGCTCAATCCCTCTCCAGCTCCCTGCGCATATACACGTGCGAGAAGTCCAAGCGCGGCTTTCTTAGTAACACGCTGAAGATTGTTTTGATATGGCTGTACGGGCAGATTTTGAGATGCAGCTATTAAATCTGAAATAATTAGGCCATAAATATCAGCAACGGTACTGCGTTTCGGAGTAAGGCTTTTTGTAGGGTCGTCAGTTAATATTAATGGCACATTCCCAAACTGTGCTACTAATACAGAATAATAATATGCCCTTAAAAACTGCGCCTCGGCTACCAGGACTTTAATGTCATTCGCGTTACCATCTTTTAATTTGCCCGCAAGTTCAATTGTTTTATTGCAATCCTTTATTGGCCCCCAGGCAAAATCCCATACGTTTCTCACAATGTTAGAACTGGTTGTGAATTGTTCATATGCCATTAAATCCCTGTATTGATTATGATTACCATAAGGAAACGTCCACAAATCAGTTCCCAGCTCTGAAGTAAGCCCGTAGGGCATTCCAATCAGAGATCCCCAAAGCCCTGAATAACAATTAGATTGAAATGCTTTCCAACCATTAAAATCCCTCAGTACATTCTCCTCTGATAAAGATGCCGGGTTATATTCTTCTAATTTACAGGATGGTACGCTTAATGCAATAAGCAAACCAAATCCACATTTATATAGTGCTCTCTTTAGAATTTGACTTTTCATTTCTATAATTTTATTGTTTCAGCTATATCACTCGCCAAATAATCAATTGCTTTTTAAGAAGCGCGGTGGTGGTTTATGTATATGCTGTTTAATACCTTATCTATTAAAGTGTTACATTTAAACCTACCACAATCTGTTTGGTTAAAGGATAGTCCATTTCGCCATTCATTTCAGGGTCGTACTGTTTTAACAAATGGCTTTTTGCAACCACTAATGGATTTGTAATGGTGCTATAGAAACGGAATTTCTGTATCGATACCTTCTTTATCAGGCTTGCGGGTAAAGTGTAGCCGAGAGTAATATTCTTGATTTTAAAGAATGAACCATCTACATAATTCAGGCCCGAAAATCCTATCATTGTTGAACTTGAGGCTTGATAATTCATTACCGGGAAATCGTTTGATGGGTTTTCTGGTGTCCAATAGTTAAAATGCTCAGGGAATGTTCTTGAAGGGCTTGCATTAGTTGCAAATGCATTCGGCTGATACCATCCCATCATATTGTAACTGATGGTTTGCCCCCATCTGGCATAGGCGTATATACCCAAATCAAGGTTCTTGTATTTGAATTGGTTTTGAAATCCAAGTGACCAATCCGGACTGTTATGCCCCACAATTTGATGATCGTTGTTACTATAATTATATCTTGCATTTGCTGCTGTAAGCGCAGAGTTATATTGCTGAGCATCAGTAAGGTTATTATAGTAATATGTTTTTGTGCCATTTGCTGCTTCTTTTACATATACTCCTGTTGCAAGGCGGCTCATTCCCGGAACATTTACTTTCAAATCACCCGGACGTTTGTTTAATAAAGCTGCATCTGCTTCTTAACCAAATTTCCAAACTCCATCCAGCTTAAAATTCCGATAAGAATTTACTGGTTCGCCAAGCGT
>CBIHNR010000195.1:0-9491 GCA_966211215.1 uncultured Pedobacter sp. | reverse complement strand
GATAAGGAATTTATAAAGAAGGCTTTAGCCGCATTCATTAATGTGGCTAAAGCCCGTTCTATGTTTCATATATCCGTTGACTGAAGTCAACGGCAATAGAAATCCAGATCAATAACATAATTGACTGAAACTTATGTCATTCTTATATTTTGTTTTTTTGCAAAAGAGCTGATTACTCGAGATGAGAAAACGCCTTATTTTAGTTAGTTTTTCAAATTTTAATGGTTTAATTATAACGATTGGAGGTTTTTTTCCCACATAGCGCAAAGGCAGGAAACGATCACAACTCAACTTATCTAAAGAAAAAGAATAATCGTAATTTATAATCTTTTAATTAAATTTCTCAAAAAGATAGTTTTATGAGATTTGCATACTTGATTTCGATTTTATTTTTACTGGCCAACCTCTGCCATTCCCAGGAAAAAACGTCATCGAAAGTATTTGAAGATATTGCGCTGGTAAACAAGATTGATTTTTTTGACCATAAGTTTGATCAGCCAAGATTCAGTTGCGGTTTTTTATTGAAGTATGGCAAGGATACGCTTGCTGTCACTGCAAAGCACATCATAAAGGTGATAAAGCCAGATAACATGAACTCGCTATCGTTTGAAAACAATATCCAGTCCTGGTCTTTATATCCCTTAAACCGTAAATCCGAGATTGTTACTTGCAAGGCCTTATTGAATGAAGACAAATCCCAATCACTCGAGGCGAAATCTACATACAAAAACGACTGGCTGATTTTCTCTATAAAACAAAATTCTTTAAAGGTTAAGCCATTGCAGATAAGAAGTACGCCCTTGGTTCAGGGGGAGAAGCTATATGTAATTGGCTGGACGAGAACCATGGAGGAAGGGCCTCAAAGGGTGTATGAGTTTGAGTATTATAAAACAATAGGGAACCGCATATTATTAAAGGACGTGGTTGTTCCGGAAAAGTTTGGCGGTTTGAGTGGCTCTCCACTAGTAGATGAAAGTGGCCAGGTTGTTGGTATCGTATCCAACGGAACAGTCGATCCAGAAACTAACAAGAAATACTTCTCTCCTTGTGCACTTACAGAGCTGGTATCCTTCCTGGATAATTTAATGACAAGGAATTAATGTGTATAACAGTATATCGAACAACCGCAATCATTTTCTCTTAATTCGTACTTTATTGGTTATATAAAGCCCGGTTTCGAATATGAATAAAAACTTGACTATGAATGAAGATATAAAAGCCTACAATGATTCTCAATCTTCTGAAGATAAACTGATATGTGAGGTATTATGTGATGAAATTAATCGCTGCCTGCCTGAGGCCGAAAATAAAATATGGCATGGGCATCCGGTATGGTTTTTAGATGGAAACCCTATTGTTGGCTATAGCAAATTAAAAAACAGCGTTCGGTTACTCTTTTGGAGCGGACAGTCTTTTGATGAATCCGAATTACAACCCGAAGGATCTTTTAAAGCTGCTGAAGCGCGTTACACTTCATCCAAACAAATCAATATTGGTGTATTGGAACGATGGCTTGAAAAATCGCGGGAAATACAGTGGGATTATAAAAATCTGATTAAGCGCAAAGGGGTTTTGGAGCGCTTAAAGTGAGCCGCTAAGTACATCCTTTGTCCGCAGTTTCCAGCAGAGGGATTGATTAAATGTGGAACTGCATTAACCGTGAAATAAAATGGATCCTAAACCATATTTAAAAGAAGTTCAGCTACGCCGCGAATTGATAAGCTCTTTTGAGGAATATCCCTTTCAAATACCATCTATAAAAAACCTCACATCTTTAAAGTTTCATCCTGATGTTACCTTTATTGTCGGAGAAAACGGATCTGGTAAATCAACCTTGATAGAAGCAATTGCATTAAGCCTGGGCTTTGGAATGGAAGGTTGGTCTAAAAGCGCTCAGTTTCACACCCATGATAACTTTTCGTCGTTAGCCAACTTTATTAAAGGAATAAAAAGTTTCCGAAAACCTTCTGACCACTTTTTTCTGCGTGCAGAAAGCTTCTATAATGTAGCCACATACCTGGAGGAGGCTTATGCGACAGATCCTGCAAAGTTTTTTGATCAATATGGTGTGAAGTCGCTGCATGAATGCTCTCACGGTGAATCTTTCATGATTACCTTGACTAAAAAGCTCAAAGGAAACGGACTTTATATATTTGATGAGCCTGAAGCCGCCCTTTCTCCCTCTCGGCAGTTGGCAGCCCTGTCAGTAATTGATCAACTGGTGCGGGAGAACTCTCAATTTATAATAGCAACCCATTCACCAATTTTACTTGCCTATCCTAATGCTGACATCTACCAGCTTGACGACTCAGGCATCAGAAAGGTAAGTTATGAGGAAACCGAGCACTACATGGTTACGAAGCACTTTCTAAACAACTATCAAGAAATGTCCGATATACTTTTCAGGGGATAGTTGGTGTCCGAACTTCGTAAGTTTTTATTGCCTATTTAAGTGTCGAAAAATCAATTCTCACAGCATCAAAACCGTTAGATTTTTAGAAGCCATAATTTCAGCTGTTATCTTTTTGGAGTTTGCACGAAAAGAATTTAAAACGTAAAGGATGGCTGCGATGCTTAATAGCAAACAACCAAATAGGATGAGCCAGTTAATTTTATTCACGATAGATTGATTTTTAATAAAGCTAGGGAAAAATCTTTGGTTTTAAAATTCGGCACTTAGCTAAACATATGCCCTGCCTGATTGATTTCAGGATCCTATCATAGATTCATCATGCAGGTTGTTTAATAGCAAGTCCTGATAATTAGCAATTTTGCGGGGGGTACCTCTAGTTATTCACCGGAATGCTACTGATGATTTCCACCATTCTTTCACGGACACTATGTCCATTTACTTTAGTTTCGAGTTTGGACGTTGCGAGGTTTTTTAAAATTTGGGGGTCATTTAAATCTTTCAGTATCTCTTTTGCCAATGCGTAGCCCATTGTGACAGGTACAGCATTTCCGATCATTTTATAACCAGTAACAATGCTTTTATAATAGAAAGTAAAAGTGTCTGGAAACGTTTGGATTCTGGCGCATTCACGCACAGATAGCCTTCGATACAAGCCTTCTTTACCTTTTGCAAATTCACGTTTGTCTTGCCCGATAAGAATCATTTTAGGGGCTTGCGGATGCAGAGGAGCATGGCGGCCTCCGGCCTGAATAGTGAACGAAACTTCGTCCCAGGATCTCACTCTGTTTCGGGACATAAACATTGAGGAGAATCCTCCAATCATATACTCGTGGTTTGCAAATTCACACGCATTGCCGTTTGTGAAGTTGCCTTCCTTTGCCGGTATTGCATTATCCTTAAGGTCTCCTATGGCCTGCAAAAGAGAAATTTTATTTTCGGCTGTTGTTGGCGTTGGAAAGCCAAATTTAATTCCCAGATCTTTCCGGTAGCCAATAAAGAAAACACGCTTCCGGTCTTGTGGTACGCCAAAATCAGATACATTCAGTAATTGAAATGATAGTTCGTATCCAACTTCTTTAAACATCTGTTTTATATTAGCCAGAGCTTCTTTGTGAGCTGGAAATAACATGCCGGAAACATTCTCGGCTAAAAAGAATTTTGGCTTTTTATCGGCAAGGATCCGAATAAATTCAAAAAAGAGCTGTCCACGCTTATCTGCAATACCTCTTTTAGAGCCCGCCTCTGACCAACTTTGGCAAGGAGGCCCTCCAATTATTCCATCACAATCAGGAACTTCGTTTGACGGAATATCAACGATGCTTCTTCGGTCTAAGAAAGTGTTTTTATGGTTGTTCTCGTATGTTTCCCAAATCTCCTTATCATATTCATTCGCCCAAACAACATCAAAGCCAGCTTTTTCAAAACCTAAATCCAGTCCACCTGCTCCGGCGAAAAACGAGACAACTTTCATACGCTAAAATATTAGCAAGGATAGTGCAAATCTATGATATTAGGTTGTAACTAGGGATGGAAAATTTGATAGTAAGGCGCAAGCGGCACGTTTGAACCTATAACAGCAGAAAGGTGCAACGAAATAATCGTTTAATTTATTGATTTTGAGTGGGGTATTAAAGCACTGTGAAGGGTATCTACTACTGCCGTCTGCTTCAGCTGACGGATAAGGAATTTATAAAGAAGGCTTAAGCCGCATTCATTAATGAGGCTAAAGCCCCCTTGTATGTCTCAAATATCCGTTGACTAAAGTCAACGGCAATAGAAATCCAGGTCAATAACTCCCCTCTCTTTTTGTCCAAAGACTCCTTCGGAGGAGAGGGGTTGGGGCAATGTCATTAACTTAAGTGGTTGGTGGGGACACCAACCACGGCGAACACCCGGTGTTGGTGTCCCCACCAACACCTCAAAATCCTTAAGTTAATGACATTGGGGGTTGGGGGTGAGGCGATCCCTTCAAAACACTGCCGGTTATCACAATAAACGGCTAATTAATATCTTGTCAATTCTCTGGCCGTCCATATCTACAATTTCAAGTTCAAATTCTCTCCACCGGATCTTTTCACCGGTTACGGGGTAATGATTAAGATTTTTAAGTATCAGTCCGGCTAAGGTGGTAAAGCCCTCAGCCTCTTTTATGTCTTCCAGATTAAAGTATTCAATAAATTCATAGAAAGGATATTGCCCATCAGCCAACCAGGAACCGTCGTCTCGTTCCATAATGCTAAGGTTAGTAATTGGATTTTCAGCAACATCGCCAATTAAGGCATCAATTACGTCTGTAACCGACAGCACTCCTTCAATTGAGCCGTACTCATCTAAAACTACCACCAGATGTACACGATGTTCCTTGAATTTTTCGAGAACTTTATAGGCGGCCATGTTTTCCTGGACATATAAGGGTTTCTGGATGAGATTCTGAAGTGTAAAATTTCCCGAATTGAGGCTATGCAGAAAAAGCTTGTTAACAGAAACTGTTCCTAATAACTTATCAGGAGTTCTGTCAACTACAGGATAAACGGGATGCGGATGCGCCTCAATCTTTCTCCTGATTTCGTCTAAACCATCATTGATGTCAATGCAATCCAAATCTGACCGGTGAGTCATTAATTCGCCAGCCTTTCGGTCTCCCAAGGCAAAAACTCTTTTTACGATGTCTTCTTCGATTTCCTGGATTTCGCCAACACTGGTACTTTCAGCTATAATCGATTTGATCTCCTCTTCGCTAACTATTCCATCCTGGTTTTCCTTGATGCCGAAAATTCTTAAAAACAGGTCATTGGTTTTTGCCAGTATCCAGATAAATGGTTTGGCAATTATTGACAACGCACTCATTGGCCTTGCAAAAGTAGCGGCAATAGTTTCCGGAAAGGTTAGCCCAATTCTTTTGGGTATTAACTCGCCAAACACAATAGAAAAATACGTAATGATACAAACCACAACAGAAACTGCAAGCGTTTCAGAATAAGGTGCGAAAACAGAAACAGTTTCTATGGAGCGTTGTACACCTGCTGTTAGTTTTTCTCCGCTGTAAACTCCGATTAAAATACCTATAAGTGTAATTCCAATTTGAACAGTAGATAAAAATGTGTTTGGATTATCAGCTAAATCCAGAGCTTTTCTGGCGTTTTTATTTCCTTTTTGAGCCCACCTTGCCAGTTTAAATTTACGTGAGGATACCAGCGCAATTTCGTTCATGGAGAAAACTCCATTAAGTAAAATCAGCAAGAAAATTATAAATATTTCCATTATTGAAAAGCTTCATGAATTAACTGAAAGAACTTGGTGGCGAGGTGCTTCATATTATTAAACTAGGCATTGGATTGTTTTAGCAGCAGAACAGGCAAATAGGTGTGGTAGGCAATATCGCTAGTCATACTGTGATGAAATATACTTTCCAAAAATCCATGTTTTTTGGTTACAAATGCCAATAGCTGTATTCTGTTTTCAATAGCGAATTTCATTAATCCGCCTACCACTCCTTTCGTTTTAATTTGGTGATACTCTGGTTGTTCTTTCTCAAAGAAATGTTGCAAGGTAGAGAGCTCCTGCTGGGTGGCAGCGCCGGGGTTTTCTGAAGTTGAAACATTCAGAATAGATAGCCGCGCTTTGAATAGCGTGAGGAATTTTCTAATGGCATCTACAGGAGTAGTGGCAGACACATCTTTAAGGTCTGTGGCAAATCCCAGCTTTTTAATTTCTTCAAATTTTGTTTTGGGGGGAATTAGTAGGAGAGGGGCAGAACATTCTTTTGCGACCGTAACGGTGTTGCTTCCTTCAATTGTTTTCTCGAAGTTATTCTTGCCTGTTGTGCCCATAACTATCAAATCGGCCTTACATCGGGCTGTTATTTTTTCAATGGCAGCAGCAACCGGCAGCTCGTCAGTCCGAATGTCAATTTGGGTCCGGTCATGCACATAAGGCAATATTCTTTGTTTAAAAGATTCCAGGATGTCTTTTGTGTGTTCATGCAGCATAGATAACTCAGTCGCTCTTGTGGGAGCCGTGTTGGAGTGATATAGCATTATTGTGGAAACATGAAACCTATGAGTGAAATTTGCTGCATAAAGGGCAGCGTTGAAGGATGATTCTGAAAAATCGGTAGGAACTATAATGGTTTTCATTTTCGGCCGATTCAATAAGGTGACTGATAAATATTTAATAACAACACTCTTTGTTTAATGTGATTTTGCTATCCATATTATTTTTTATTGGAATTAAAATTTGAGATAAAAAGCTTGATTCTATGAGCTTTATAATATTGCTTTTGTTTTACCTTAAAAAGGCTTAACTTGAGATAAACCAAACACTTGGCATCTGGCCTCACTCATAGCTGATCGGGGACTAGCCCAGGTATATTTCATACACTACCCAAAGACAAAAACTAATACACTATGAATACTCTTCAGCAAACAACTATCGAAAAAGATGTAGCTAACAAGAAGCTTTTAATAGAAAGAGAGTTTGGTGGCTCGCCAGAGCAGGTTTGGAAAGCCTGGACTGAAAGTGCTCTATTAGACCAATGGTGGGCACCTAAGCCCTGGAAAACCGAAACTAAAAGCTTCGACTTCAAACTGGGGGGCGCTTGGATATATGCGATGGTTGGCCCCGACGGAACAAAGACTTTTTGCCGTGCCGACTTTAAGACGATCGACCCTCAGAAATCATTTACAGCTACCGATGCGTTTTGTGATGAAAGTGGAGTGGATCATGCAGACTTGCCGCACATGCACTGGAAGAACGAGTTTATAGAAACCGAATCGGGAACGAAAGTAGTTACTGAAATTACATTTCCCAGTGAAGAGGAGCTGCAGAAAACACTTGAAATGGGGTTCGAGGAAGGATTTACAGCTGCTCATTCTAATCTGGATGAACTATTAAAAGAATAGTTTGATATACAGCTTGCTGGATATTTCAGGCTCAGCACAAGTCTGGTTTTCCTTGGTAAAGATTTCACTTCTATCCATAGGAATATATGTGTTTCTGTGGATAGAGGCTTCTTTGGTGCATCAGTGAGGCTAAAAAATCGGGTTTAACTAATGCTTGCACCAGCCCAAATCCTTCTAATTTTCTTAAAATTGCAGCATGTACGAAGCAATCGACAAGCATTTTTCAAAGAACACATTTATTTCAGAAGGCGAGTTTGAACTCCTTCATTCTTATTTGCGGAAAAGAGTAGTTAGAAAGCGTGGCTTTCTGCTTTCTCAGGGAGAGGTTTGCAATTTTGAAGCTTACATCGTAAAAGGCTGCCTGAAAAAATATTATATCGATGAAAAAGGCGATGAGGTGATTCTCCAGTTCGCAATTGAGGATTGGTGGATAAGTGATATCGGCAGCTTTTCTGAACAGACGCCTTCTAATCTATTTATTGAAGCATTAGAAGATACCGAGCTTTTAATAATAGATTATACAAACAAGGAAAAAATTTTCCAGGAAATCCCCGGACTTGAACGGGTGTTCAGATTGATGATACAAAGGGCATATGCAGTACTAGAGAGTAGGTTTTATTCTTCAATTGCTAAATCTGCCGAAGAGCGTTATGTTGAGTTTGTTAAAAAATATCCGGCAATTGTACAGCGAGTGCCGCAAACACAAATAGCCTCTTTTCTGGGAATAACTCCTGAGTCTTTAAGCAGAATAAAATCGAAGATTGTTAAAAAGAAGTCGGAAGCGTAGCTCAAAATCAGTGTCTATACTGTCCGTTGTCTTAGCAAAAGCGAGACTACGGATTACCAAATAAAAGGGAGTCTCCAGACTCCCCATTATTGATTTAATTATTTAAAAATCTCGCTGACTACAGCAGTGGCTGGTGTCTCCAGCCACTTAAATAAGAAACCCTTGTTATAACTGAGGAAGATGGTGTACAATCTCTGCTCTGCGTTTTTCGTACTGAGAAGGCAATTTTAAACCGCTGCCTAATTCTTCAACGGTTTCATCAACAGAAAAGCCCGGGTTATCAGTAGCAATTTCGAATAATACACCTCCTGGTTCGCGGAAGTATAAAGAATAGAAATAATTACGGTCTATCTTTTCAGTGATATGTAAGCCAGCCTCTACAATTTTGTCTCTAAGTTCCATTAATACCTGATCGTCTTTCACCCTGAAGGCAACATGGTGTACAGAGCCACCGGCAACATGGCCAACTCCTTCTCCAGGCACTTCAACCACATCCACTATATTGGCATTTTCAACCGTATCAGTAACAAAGCGGTATCTATTTACGTGGCTTTCCAATAATTTGTATCCGAACAGATTGGTTAAAACATCAGCAGTAGGCTGCAGCTTGTTGGTAGTGATGGTTACACTATGAAAACCACGGGTAGCGTTTTGTGCTGTAACTTCATCTGTTTCCCAGGGGAGGCGTGTATCTACTGTTTTAGATTCAATTAACTCTATTTTCAAGCCATCCGGATCCAGGAACGTAAGGTACTTTTCTCCAAATTTTTCAGAAACCTTGTTGTAGGTTACGTTATGATCATCCAGGCGTTTTAACCAGAACTCGAGGCTGTTTTGCGGAACAGAATAGCCGATCTCTGTAGCCTGGCGCGTTCCTCGCCTGCCGGTTTGAACATTCCCCCAAGGGAAGAAGGTTAAAATAGTACCCGGAGTTCCTACTTTATCACCATAGTAAAAATGGTAAGTATGAGGATCATCAAAGTTGACAGTTTTCTTTACTAAACGTAAGCCTAATACTTTGGTATAGAAGTCGTAATTGCGTTTTGCGTCACCGGCGATTGCTGTTATATGGTGAAGCCCTAATATGTTGTTTTCCATGTCTTTATTTGTTTAATTTCTATACTCCAAAGATATAGCAACGAACCAAGCTGGGCATTGACACGGGATAAGAAGTGATGTTGATCTGTGTTAAGATCTTTATTGTGGGTCCAGAAATGGGGGGATATCTTTCTTTTATCGCATCTAACCGTACTTATTCCTTATATAAATATGCTTAACGGCTCTATTACCCGTCTCCCTTTCGTCAATTTCAATAGAGGGTATTGATCGGATTAAAGGAGTTAGCTTGAAAAAGCCGAAGTTTCGGGGATCAAAGTCCGGCTGTTTTTTC
>CBIHNR010000194.1:0-9496 GCA_966211215.1 uncultured Pedobacter sp. | reverse complement strand
GTCGGTGCCACCCTTTATTAACAAAGCCCCGTTTGCAACAGCATTCGGGGCTTTTGTGTTTTACCCCCTCTGTACTTTCATCTCCTTGCAGGCTCATTCATCCAAGCGCGCTAATTGGCCGAGCTTTCCCCATGCGCCATAATTTAAGGATTGGATCCAATAGAACTGTTAGGGATCAAGCAAAAAAGTTGGGGAAACTGTTATTCCCAACCAAACTTGTTCAGAACTAAGTGTTTTTGTGCTTTGACGGCGACAATGATCGAAGCACCTTAAATCGGAATTACTTGCTTCGGGATGTTTTTTTATTGCTCCCGAATTTATACACTTGATCCGTAGCACCCGTTACTAGAATTCTGTTGCACTTATTTTATTGTAAGGGGGCAACAAAAGAGCAGTCAATTCAATTAATTGACTATTAATCCTATAGAGTATAATTAAAATTGATACTTTTGTCATTGTCCGGTGCAATATCTGTGGTAGTCATTAATAATATCGACTAAAAAATGAGTATTTTATAATTTGCGGATTGACATAATTTGAAAACCCGCTTTCAATTGCCGAGATTTGTTACCTGATTTGTTCGGATCTGTACTACATAAATGGGGCGGTCCGGAATTATTAGAATGTTGTTAATCATTTCAATAAAGATAATATGGAGTTTAATTATTCAGCTTTTGGCATATTAGCCTTCTTCTTATTTGTTGGATTGGAATATATAGCTGCCGTTCGGAAAAAGAAAAAGCATCTATTCAAGTACGATAGTTCTGTTGCAAATCTAAGTATTGGCATTGCCGAGCGGTTAATGAATTTATTTATATCGGCAAGTTTTATTGATTTGTTTTATAAGGTCTATGAGAGGTACGCTATTTTCAATATACCTAATCATTGGTTTGTTTGGATAATGTTGCTTTTAGCTACTGATTTAGTATGGTATTGGTATCATCGCCTTGGGCATGAAATTAACCTTCTTTGGGGAGCACATATTGTCCACCATCAGAGTGAGGAGTTCAATTACACAGCATCAGCCAGGATTACCACTTTTCAGGCTTTAATTCGTAATATTTTCTGGTGCATTTTGCCTTTTCTTGGCTTTCATCCCGCTATGGTAATAACTATTTTAGTTATACACGGTGCATATTCTTTTTTTACACATACCCAGATGATTGGTAAGCTTGGCTGGTTTGAATATGTATTTATAAGCCCGTCTTTGCACGGAGTTCACCACGCTTCCAACGAAAAATACTTGAACAAGAATTACGGCGATCTTTTTGTTTTCTGGGATAAGATTTTTGGAACTTATATGGAAGAAGATGAAAAGCCTACCTATGGGCTTACTCATCAGCTAAATAGTTATAGTTTTATGTGGCAGCATTTTCATTACTTCATGGAGATTGCAGAAGCCTGTAGACGCGTCGACGGGGTATGGAACAAGCTGAAGATTATTTTTGGACGTCCCGAGGATCTTGATCAGGATATTCGTTCGGCACTTGAAAAGCGTTTTTTGCCACATAAAGACCTTAAAAAGCCGACACAAAGGTTTAAGGCTTATGTAAATTTGCAGGTAGTAGTGTCTGTGGGCATGCTCTTTGCAATAACATTACTATACTCAAACCTGCATCTTGAAGACAAGGTTTTTGGGGCGCTATTCATTTTCGTTACTTTGATTTACTGTGGCGCACTTTTAGAGCAGCGACGTTGGATTTATTACCTTGAATATGTACGTTTGCTGATTGTAGGCGGGTATTTCAGCTTTATATTTGATACCTATAGTTTTATTGTTGGATCGAGTGTAATCTTATTGGTTTTTAATATTATTTCTCCATTGCAGGAATGGTATTTAAATACTGTTTACCATAATGACTATAAAGACCCATCTTACTTTTTAAGAAAGAAATAGCGGATTGTTGCCAGATACTCGAGGAAGATAATCGGGAGACTAAAACAGGAAAAGCTCCTTTTGGGAGCTTTTCCTGTTTTATAAATATATTCGAACTTATGCTTCTTCCAGATTAGCACCAGTTACGGCATCTTTAATTTTAGCCTCTAGTTCATCCATTAGGTCTGGATTGTCGAGTATTAATGATTTAACCGCATCGCGTCCCTGACCTAATTTTGTATCTCCATAGCTGAACCAGGAACCTGATTTTTTGATGATTTCGTATTCAACGCCCAGATCGATAATTTCGCCGGCTTTTGAAATGCCTTCACCAAACATAATATCAAATTCTGCCAGGCGGAAAGGAGGAGCTACCTTATTTTTAACGATCTTAACTTTTACACGGTTTCCTGATACTTCGTCGGTATCTTTAATTTGAGAGATGCGGCGAACATCTAAACGTACTGAAGAGTAGAATTTTAATGCGTTCCCCCCTGTAGTAGTTTCCGGGTTACCAAACATTACACCAATTTTATCACGCAATTGGTTGATGAATATACAGCAACATCCCGTTTTGGAAATAGTACCAGTTAATTTACGTAGAGCCTGAGACATTAAACGAGCTTGTAATCCCATTTTGGAATCCCCCATTTCGCCTTCAATTTCTCCTTTAGGCACAAGGGCTGCTACAGAGTCGATAACAATAATATCAATAGCTCCAGACCGGATAAGATTATCTGCAATTTCAAGTGCTTGTTCTCCGTTATCAGGTTGAGAGATAAGAAGATTTTCTATATCAACACCTAATTTCTTGGCGTAAAATTTATCAAAAGCGTGCTCAGCGTCAATAAATGCAGCAATGCCACCTTTTTTTTGTGCTTCTGCAATAGCATGAATCGCAAGAGTGGTTTTACCTGAAGATTCAGGTCCGTAGATTTCGATTATTCTTCCTTTCGGTAAACCGCCGATTCCTAGAGCGATATCTAAACCTAATGAGCCGGTTGAAATAGATTCAAGCGGTTCTACGGCTGTATCCCCCAGCTTCATTATTGTTCCCTTGCCGTAAGACTTTTCTAATTTATCCAGTGTTAGCTGTAATGCTTTTAATTTATCTGCGTTGCTCATTATTTTAGTTAATCTAATGCGAAGTTATAAAATTAATATAAAATGCTAAATATTTTATCAAAATTGATTTGATTATTTCACCGAACTAATTTATTCTTTTACTTCGAACTTTTTTAGCGCCGTTGAAAGTTTATTTGCTTTTTTCCGCTGTTGAGCTTCACGTTCTTTTTTTCGTTCGGCTGCTGCCGCTTTAGTTAAGGCGGTGGCTGTTTGTTGGTAAGCGTAGTACTTGCAAAAATGCGTTATCGGGCAAATTTCGCATTTAGGCCGACGAGCCAGGCAGACATACCTCCCGTGTAGGATTAGCCAATGATGTGCATGACGGATTGTTTCATCGGGTAAATATTCTATTAATTGTTTTTCAACGGCCAATGGTGTAGTTGCGTTTCGGGTTAAGCCCAGCCGGTTGGCTACCCTGAACACGTGCGTATCTACAGCCATGGCAGGAGCCTCAAAAATTACGGAGGTTATAACGTTCGCTGTTTTTCTTCCTACGCCCGGTAGTTTCTGCAGATCCTCCATTGTGGAAGGAACTTCTCCATTAAATTGTTCCACTAGTATTTTAGACATTCCGGCTAGGTGCTTTGCCTTGTTGTTTGGATAACTAACTGAGCGGATATATTCAAAGATTTCTTCTACGCTACCGTGGGAGAAGGCAAATGCGTCTGGAACACGTTCGAATAACTTAGGGGTTATTTGATTGATACGTTTGTCTGTGCATTGAGCCGAAAGAATTACAGCAACTAGTAATTCATATGAATTGGTATAATTAAGTTCTGTTTTTGCATCAGGCTGGTGAGTAGAAAAGTACTCTACAAATGCTTTAAAACGATCTTTTTTTAGCATGTGCGAAAATAGGAATTCTTAACCTTGGTTTGGTTGATACCAGGTAATAATTGGAAGCAGAGGTACAGAAGAAATACATCCCCGATGATGCGATTAAATATTGAGTTTACTGTAACCTCTATGAATGAAGTGATGATAGTTTTAAATTAAAATTAAATCCTTGCTGAGTGCTGGAAACAAAAAATCCCGGCACTTGGCCAGGATTTCTATATTTTAAGTTTTATGGAACCCTATTAAGCGAAAACTTTGCTTAACTCTTCTGCCATTGCAGCACCAATTTCAGCTGGAGATGCAACTACGCGGATTCCACACTCTTCCATAATGCGCATTTTAGCAGCAGCAGTATCATCAGCACCACCAACGATTGCTCCCGCATGGCCCATACGGCGTCCCGGAGGCGCTGTTTGTCCAGCGATGAAGCCAACAACCGGCTTAGTTCCGTTTTCTTTGATCCAACGGGCAGCTTCTGCTTCCATGCCGCCACCGATTTCACCAATCATGATGATACCTTTAGTTTCTGGATCGTCCATTAATAATTTAACTGCTTCAACAGTTGGAGTTCCAATGATTGGGTCTCCTCCGATACCGATTGCAGTAGTAATACCTAAACCTGCTTTAACAACCTGGTCAACTGCTTCGTAAGTTAAAGTACCTGATTTAGATACAACACCTACGCCACCTTTTTTGAAGATAAAGCCTGGCATGATACCAATTTTAGCCTCATCCGCAGTGATAATACCAGGGCAGTTAGGGCCAATTAAGCGGCAATCTTTATCTTTAATGTATTCTTTAACCAAGATCATATCCTTCGTAGGGATACCTTCGGTGATACAAACAATAACTTTGATACCAGCTTCAGCAGCTTCTAGAATTGCATCGGCTGCAAATGCCGGAGGTACAAATATGATAGAAACATCAGCGCCAGTCTTATCTACAGCGTCTTTAACTGTGTTAAATACAGGCCTATCTAAGTGTAACTGCCCACCTTTGCCTGGTGTAACACCACCCACTACCTGTGTTCCGTACTCAATCATTTGCGACGCATGATAGGTACCTTCGTTACCGGTAAAACCTTGAACGATTACTTTTGAATCTTTATTTACTAATACACTCATTGATCGGTTTTTAAAGTTTTGCAAACTTAGATAATCAAGTTTAGAAATTGCAACAAAAAGGAAAAAATATCTGCTTTGTTTGAGACTTTAAACATATTTTAACGATGATTTTACAGAAAAAAGCAAAAGTTAATATGATTTTAAGCAGATAAAGTGTTTTTTTCTATCCCTGTAGAATTAAATTGAAGGTCGTAAAGGCGTTTATAGGCTCCGTTTAGTTTTAAAAGTTCCTGATGTGTGCCATTTTCTTTGATTTCGCCATGATCCAATACAATGATTTTATCCGCATTTTGTATTGTAGACAGGCGATGGGCTATCACAATAGATGTGCGCCCCTTCATTAACTTTTGTATCGTTTGTTGAATAAGGTGTTCTGTTTCTGTATCTACCGAGGATGTTGCTTCATCAAGCACAAGGATTTTTGGGTTGTAAACCATTGCCCTGATAAATGAGATTAATTGCGCTTGCCCGGCCGATAGTGTTGCCCCACGCTCCATAACATTATAGTTAAAGGCGCCTGGTAATTTTTCAATAAAATCCATTGCTCCAGCTTCCCTGGTTGCTTCGATAAGCTGGTTCTGACTAATATCAGGATTGTTTAAGGTGATATTGTTCGCAATTGAGTCGGAAAATAGAAAGACATCTTGTATTACAGTGCCTATTTGTGAACGCAAGAAACTTAGATTATAATCTTTGATGTTTATGCCGTCAACTTTAATGCTTCCCTTATTAATCTCGTAAAATCTGTTAAGAAGATTAATAATGGATGATTTGCCGGCGCCTGTAGCTCCAACGAGCGCCAGGGTTTCGCCTGGTTTTACAGTGAAGCTAATCCCTTTAAGTACCCAGTTTTCCTCATTGTATGCAAACCAGACATCCTCAAATTGAATCTCACCTTTAATGCCTTCTTTTATAATAGTTCCACTGGTATCCTCTTCTTCTTTGGTGTCTAAAACATTAAAAATTCGTTCCGCGCCTACCATGCCCATTTGTAAGGTATTGAATTTATCAGCTAACTCTCGGATCGGACGAAACATCATATTAATGTACATGATGAAAGCAACTACCACCCCCGGGGATATCTGGTGGGCAATAATCGATTTTGAGCCATACCAAACCAGTAAGCCAATCGATAATGCCGATATAATTTCGACAACTGGAAAAAAAATCGAATAATACCAATTAGAGCGTATGTTGGCATCGCGGTGTAGTGCATTTATCTTTTTAAACTTTACCATTTCCTGCTCCTCTCGGGCGAAATATTGGGTGATGTGCATTCCGGTGATGTGTTCTTGCAGGAACGTGTTAAGATGAGCTACCTGACTTCTTACTTCTTGAAAGGCAGATTTTATGGATTCTTTGAATATATAGGTAGCTACAATGAGCAAGGGCATTGGCATTAAAACCACTAGCGTTAACTTCCAATCGGTATAAAGCATAACACCTATAATGGTTATGAGCTGCAGTATATCGCCAACAATTACTATTAAGCCTTCTGAAAATATATCGGCAATGGTTTCCAGGTCGGACACAGTGCGTGTAATCAGGTGTCCGATAGGAGTGCGGTCAAAGTATTTCAGTTTTAATGAACTGATATGATTAAACACATGCACGCGCAAATCCCGAATGGTGGACTGCCCCAGTGTATTTGTTAAAAATGTGTGATAATACTGAATTAGGGTTTGTAAAAGCAACAGCCCGAACATCAATGTAATCATTAATGTTAAACCATCTTTATCATTATTCAGGATAAACCTATCTAAAGTATATTCTATAAGCAACGGCCTGGAAGGGGCGAGAGCTGCTATGGCTATTGTTAAAACCAACGACCATGTAAAGGTTGTTCGGTAGGGTTTGATGTATTTAAAAACCCGTTTAAGAAGATGTATATCGTAAGCCTTGCCTGCTACTTTTGCCATTGTTATATTCGTGCGAAATTACAGATTATAATGTAACAAGTATTGCTGCCCAATCCGTGTTTTGTAAGAATTAGAATTTTGAAGCAACAAATTTGTTTAAGTATCGTTAAAGGCAGAGTGAAGTCGGGCAAGTTTGTATGCTTTTTGTAAAAAACTAATTTCAACTATAAAATTTTATCAATTTAATTAACTTTGATCGCGGCTAACCGAATTGAGTCATGTATAAAGCTATAGCAAGAAAGCTTTTCAGTATTCTTTTTATAACTATCTTTTTTTGTAAGATGGTTATATCTATAGCACCTATAATTGTAGCTCATTTTGATCCCCGCTCGGTAAATGCTGCAATTATGCAGCTTGAAATTGAGAATGAAACTAAGCCGACTGATATTAAGGAGATGTCGGTTAAAGAGTATTTAACAGTTACCAGTTACGACCTGCAACTCGTACATCCTGTACATATCTTGCAATCTGGCTCTGGTAACGACGATCATGCAAAACATTTGCAGCCCTTCTATCCCTCCGTTCCTACACCTCCCCCCAACGTTTAATCTCAAAATTATTTATTGGTTTTAATCTGGATGCAGTGCAGCCGGGTTAATGGAATTGTTATGTGAATTTTGATTAAATGTAATATTTATGGCAGCAACTCATGAGCCTGCACGTACTGGTTTTAAGACATATTTTTCATCGGCTAATTTAAAGAAGGATTTACCATCGAGTATTGTGGTATTTCTTGTGGCTTTACCCTTGTGTTTAGGTATAGCACTTGCCTCTGGTGCTCCCTTATTTGCAGGTATATTAACGGGGATTCTTGGAGGAATTGTAGTTGCCTCCGCAAGTGGGTCGCAACTAAGTGTGAGTGGCCCAGCGGCGGGCTTAACGGTTATTGTTTTTGGCGCTATTACTAAACTAGGCGCTTACGAAACATTTTTAATGGCCATTGTTATTGCCGGTGTTTTACAAGCTTTGTTGGGGCTGTTGAAAGCCGGAACCATTGCCAGCTATTTTCCATCTTCTGTGATTGAGGGCATGTTGGCGGCAATAGGAATTATTTTGATTTTGAAGCAAATACCTCATGCAGTGGGATATGATTCTGACTATGTGGGAGACGAAAGCTTTAAAGGAGCCAATGATAATACCTTTTCCGCAATTACCTCTGCATTTAGCCGCATCAGCTATGGTGCTGTAATTATTAGTGCTATTTCTTTGGCTATTTTAATTTATTGGCCAAAGATTAAAAAGGTGGCTATGGTTCCAGCACCGCTAATTGTGGTTGTTGTTGGAATTCTATTAAACATGCTCTTTAAAGGCGGCCAATTCGAAATAAAGGCGGAACATTTGGTAAAAATTCCGGTCGTTAATTCCTTTGATGAATTTGTCGGATTATTTGTATTTCCAGATTTTGGACAGGCTTTAAACCCGGAAGTGTGGACAGTTGCCGTTACCATTGCTATTGTTGCCAGCCTGGAGACGCTGCTAAGTATCGAAGCAGTAGATAAAATAGACCCTTATAAAAGGGTTTCACCGACAAACAGAGAGTTGGTTGCGCAAGGCCTTGGAAATTTAACAAGCGGTATGCTGGGCGGTTTGCCAATGACCGCGGTAATTGTACGTTCTTCTGCAAACGTAAACTCCGGTGGAAAGACGAAAATGAGCGCTATCTTTCATGGTGCATGGTTATTGCTGTCTTTGTTATTAATCCCAGGCTTATTAAATAGTATTCCATTATCTTGCTTGGCTGCAATCCTTTTAATGACCGGATACAAGCTTGCTAAGCTTGATTTGTTTAAAAAGATGTGGAAGGAAGGCAAAGCCCAATTTATTCCTTTCGTTGTAACGGTACTGGCTGTGGTTTTTACCGATCTGTTAAAAGGCGTAGCTGTAGGTATGATGATTGGCGTATTTTATATTTTGCGGAACAACCTTCGTAACCCTTACTTTTATACCATTGATAGAAATGGTAATAAGAAAGTAATACGCATTAAATTAGCGGAAGAAGTATCCTTTTTAAACAAAGCTGCAATTCAATATACATTGAACCATTTGCCAGCTGAATCTGATGTTATTATCGACGGTACAAATTCAAGATATATTGATTCTGACGTACTAGAGATTATTCATAACTTTAAACATAACGCCTTTAGTAGAGGGATTATAGTTCAATTGGTAAATGTAAAGCACAGGTATGATGTGCCTAAACTAAAAGATTTGATTTATAAACCTGAAAAAGTTGAACTGTAACATGTCCGAATTACAAATTAGAAAGAATATAACCCCCGAGATGGCAAAAGAAATTAGAGAAAAGAGTCAACGTACTTATCAGCAATTGTTAGAGGGGAACCGATCATTTGTTGAGAAAGAGAAGGCAAACGATCCTGATTTTTTTAAAAAACTAGCATCCGGCCAAAATCCAGAAGTGCTTTGGATTGGATGTTCTGATAGCCGTGTTCCTGCAAATGAAATAACTGGCACCAAACCGGGCGAGGTATTTGTTCATAGAAATATTGCAAACGTATGCGTTCACTCAGATATGAACATGCTGAGTGTATTGGATTATGCAGTTAATGTGCTAAAGGTTAAGCACGTAATAGTTGCTGGGCACTACGGTTGTGGAG
>CBIHNR010000193.1:0-9736 GCA_966211215.1 uncultured Pedobacter sp. | reverse complement strand
CTCTTTTGTCCAAAGGACTCCTGTGGAGGAGAAGGGATAAGGACGCTAAAAAAGTAATTTTTAGGAGTTTACTATCGCTGTTTGATTGTCTACTTGTTGATATTCAGGAAAATATAATTTTTTGTTGACAATAAACTTTTGGGAATATCTGTTATTCTAAAAACTAGGGATAACCGGAAATACACACACGAATGAAAATTTTTAAAAAACTGGCGCTTGGCCTGCTATTGATGGTAGCTGCAAGCCTTGGCGGTGCCGAAGTAGCTTTGGCGCAAGCAAGAATGTATGGCTCTTCATACGATTTTTATACAGATTTGGCTCCTTATGGTCGGTGGGTTAGTTATCGCAATTTCGGACGGGTTTGGATTCCTCGGGTTGAACCTGGATTTCAGCCTTATGCCACACGGGGGCACTGGATAGTAACAGAGTATGGAAATACCTGGGTTTCGGATTATGATTGGGGATGGGCACCTTTTCACTATGGCCGTTGGACTTTTGATGACTATTATGGCTGGATCTGGATTCCCGGACACGAATGGGGGCCGGCTTGGGTTAGCTGGCGGTCGGATAACGATTATTATGGATGGGCACCTTTAGGCCCTGGTGTTGATATTAATGTCAATATTAACATTCCGGTAATTAGATGGATATTCGTGCCGAAAAGATATATCACCCATTATAGGGTTTATGACTATTGCCTGCCAAGGCAAAGGGTAGTAAATGTTTATCGAAATACAACAATAATCAATAATGTTTATGTGAATAATAATCGCCAATATGTTTCTGGCCCCCATAGGGATGAGATTCAAAGGGTTACAAGGTCTAATGTGGTAGTACACAGAATTGATAATAGTGATAGGCCCGCCCGTGCCGTGGATAATAATGGTTCATTACGAATTTACAGGCCGGAGTTTTCGGATAGAAATAATCGAAACTCTGATGGCAGGACGAATAGTCAATATGGCAATCGTCCATCCTATGATAATAACAATAGGCAGGGTCGGGATAACCAAAGTCAGAGCGATGCCCAACGCGAACAAAATTCGCAATATGGACGAAGAGATGCTGGAAGCGAAAGCCGTGGGGAGCGTTGGGGCAGAGAACAGGAAGGACAGCAGCCTCAACAAAGAACATCTCCTCAAAGGCCGCAAGATGATAGCAGGGGAGATAACGAGTCTCAAAATAATCGACAATGGGATGGAAGGGGGAATCAAAGGCAAAACGTACCTTCTGCTAATCCTGGTTCGCAAAGTGGAACCTCAAGTGAACGGACACAATCTGAAAGAGGCTCGTATGACCGGCCGCAGAGAGGTGGCGGTTCTTCAGATAATTCCGGACAACGGCCTCAGAGTGGAAGTGGCAGCAACCAGGGAGATGCCAGAAGGAGCCGCCCAACCAGAGGCTAATTGCCAATGATATCCTTTTAAATAAAACCTGCATGAGCAAAAGCTCACAAACGGCGATGAAAGTAGCAAGCAGGTTCTTTGTGTCCTTTTAAAAGCAAATTAAACTTTCACAAAAAAGAGCCAGGGAAAAATATCCCCCGGCTCTTTCTTATTCTCTGTGGTTCTCCTGCCATTGCTTGCTAAAGGATTTTGGAGCCATTTCGGGTAAGTCACGATGTTTACCCCATGGTTTTCGGAAGAATTTTTTCATGAAGAAGTTTTTCCAACTCCCTCCCAAAAAATCCATCCATTTGCGCTTTAGCATGCCCTTTTTCCAGGCTTTCCAACCAAGTTTTTCAGATTTGGTTATTATACCATCCTTTACGGCATCGCGCCTGTTGAGGAGCAGCATTTTATGAATATCTATTTTTGCAGGGCATACTTCAGAACATTTTCCGCATAAGCTGGAAGCATAGCTAAGATGTTTAAAATCTTCCATGCCCTTCATATGCGGCGTGATTACAGATCCAATTGGGCCGCTGTAAGTAGTTTCATAGGTATGGCCTCCGATATTTTTATAAATAGGGCAGGCATTTAAGCAAGCTCCGCAACGAATGCAATACAAACCTTGGCGTTGCTCTTTTTGCGCCAGCAGATTGGTTCGACCATTATCCAGTAAGATAACATACATATCTTCGGGCCCATCGGTTTCCCACTCCTGGCGGGGGCCGCTTAAAATGCTATTATAAACGGTTAGATTTTGGCCTGTTCCATGGGTTGCTAACAGGGGCCAAAACAGATCCAGATCATTCATAGAAGGAATGATTTTTTCAATTCCAGCAATGGTGATATGAATTTTAGGAAAGGTGGTTGACAGTCTGGCGTTGCCTTCATTTTCCGTTAGTGCAATGCTCCCGGTGTCGGCTATTAAGAAATTCGCACCAGTTATACCCACGTCGGCTGTTGTGTATTTTTCTCTAAGGATCTCTCGGGCTTTGGCTGTTAGCTGGTCGGGGGTAGCATCTGGCGAAGTGCCAAATTTTTCATGAAATAGTTTGGCTATATCCTCTTTGCTGAGGTGCATTGCCGGAGTTACAATGTGATACGGCTTTTGTCCCAACAGCTGTACTATGTACTCTCCCAGATCACTTTCAAGTGTTTCAATATGATGTTCTTCCAGAAATTCATTAAGGTGAATTTCTTCGGTAGACATTGACTTTGACTTAATGACACTCTTTGCTTTTGCCTTCCTCAGGATATTCAATATCTCGCGTTGGGCTTCTTCGGCATCGTTTGCCCAGATTACCTTTCCGCCTCTTTTTTGGAAATTAGCTTCAAACTCGGGTAGAAATTTATCAAGGTTCTCCATCACCCGCCACTTAATGGTGTGGGCTTTCTTTTTTGAGGCTTCAAGATTTGCAAGTTTTGACAAGCCACGTTCAACGGCAGTATGGTATCTGCCCATATTGAAATTGATGATGCGCCGGTGCCCTAAATCAAATGCTTTTGTTTCAGACGCTTCCAGAAAATCTTCGGCAAATTTTGTCATAGGGCGAATTTATCGATTTTTAAACGTATGGAGTTGGTTATGTGGAAAAAAGCGCTAAAGGTTGATGGTTTTAACGCTTTTTTAGGATAAATATGATAGCATTTAAGAATGTTCCCCGTAAAACATTGTTTTGATGGGGGCTTACCCTAATGACGCCAAAACACATGGTTATGGCGCCTATAAGTGTCAGACATCTCAAAGATCTCAAAGATGTCAGACACTTTTGAGGTGAAGATTGTGTCAGGCTTTGCAAAAACAATATCTCTTTTATTTTTAAAGATGAACCTAACCATCGGCAAATGCTATCACGTTTATAATAGAGGAAATAATAGGCAGCCTATCTTTTTCTCGGACGATAATTATGTTTTCTTTCTCAGAAAAATTCGACACTTCATTTCTCCCGTAGCCGAAATTATTAGTTGGACTCTAATGCCTAATCATTTTCATCTATTAATCTATGCTAATGAAAATTCTGTCAAGACAGCAACCCGAAATGGCATTGAGGTACAACAGTTTTCTGAAGGAATTAAGGGCTTGTTAAGTTCTTATACAAAAGCAATAAATAAGCAAAATAATCGAAGTGGAAGCCTTTTTCAACAAAAAACTAAAGCGAAAGAAATTGATCTGAATAGCGAGCTTCAGTTAATGATTGCATTTCATTACATCCATCAGAATCCATTGAAGGCAGGGCTTGTTAAAAGAATGGAAGATTGGCCCTTTTCATCCTTTAGGGATTATATGAATTTAAGGAATGGCACCATTTGCAATAAAGAGCTGGCCAATCAGATGATTTCTCTAGATCTCGCAACATTCTATAACGACTCATATGCCGCAATTTCGGATGAAAAAATACAACTGATTTATTAACACCTAATAATCTAGTGAAAAGGCTGGCGCATAAGTGCCAGACACCTCAAAGGTGTCAGGCACTTAACAGACACTTAACGAACTTAGAATCCAGAGGTAAGGCCTCCATTTGCTTCTTATCGTTTAATAAATTTGGTTTTGCTGACAATTTCGTTAGTTTTTAGATTCCTCGCTAAAATGATATAAGTACTGGATGGCATATCCTTTATATCAATCAATGTAAGCGTAGAATTAGCTATTTGTGATTTAACAAGTTTGCCTGATGTATCATATATCGATATGGAAGCAGCCTTAAAGCGCTCATCCAGCTCAATATATAAGCTGTTTTCAGCGGGATTTGGATAGATTTTTACATTGCCGGTGGCTGTGAGATGATTTTTTGCAGGTCCTGATAGAATCAAAAAACGGTCGGAGCCGTAAGAGGCTGGGTTTGATTTATCGATAGAGAATCGATATTCAGTGCCTTGTGAGATCAAAACGTTGTTATTTAGTAGGTTATCTCTTAGCCAGAGTTCATGGCTTTCCAGGTTGGAAACTTCAGTGAAGCGAAGAATTGCGGTTGCGGACTGTGCTGAAGAAATATTTAACCTAACGGACTTAACAGTGCTTATTTCTGGCATAAAGTTGATAGTTGCATTCTCTCCTTCTTGAGTTAAGGAACTTAGCCTAAGTGAGCCACTCCCGAGATAACAGGCATCGCCATCTTGAGTGCTAAAGGCAGCTTGTTTGCCTGTTTCAAAGGCGATAACCGTTTCTTCAGAAATTTTCTCATCTGTCAAAAGAACCCGCACTAAGGATTTATTATCAACTTGAACTGAACTCCTGTCTACCGGCTCAAAGCCCGTTAATTCAGCTTGAGTAGTGCTGGCTAGCCTGCCTGTAAAAACTTTGCCAATAACTTTGCAGGCTTCGGTAAAGATTAAAGAACGGTTAGGGCTACTGTATGCCTGTATGTAGAATCCTTGTCCGGGTTGAATAAAGCGCATGTCAATTTGCCCGGCGTTGCTGGTTACTCCCTGTGAGTAGGTTGCAAAGCTGCCATCGGGCTTAAGAATCATATATTGGTCGGCTATCTCATTTTTGGTAATTTTTTTCCAGGAGATTGCGCAAGGGTAGGGATTGCCCAAAAGATTGTAGCCGTTTTTCGAATCTCCTTCATGGTAAGTATAAGACAGGCTAGCATTGATATTGCCCTGATTAATCGGGCCGGTATATTTTACAATTGTATTTTCCGGCACGGCATAGGGTTGATTGAGTTTCAAAGACGTTGCTGCAGTTTCTGGTGTATACCCCGACCTATCGCCGCGATAAAAAAGGAGCATACCGCTGCCTGGAGCAAATGCCTCGTTAATAGCATTCACATTGCTAAACTGTAGGGCAACAGGGCTTGCTGGTTCATAATAACGGGTTAAAGTTGGAAAATATGGCTGAGAACCGCTACCTGTATCAAAGCCATTAGCATTACCGCCCGGCCCTGTTATTATGATATACTCTTTTAGTTGTTCAAGGCTTTTAGCATTCGCAATTAGGTTGTCATTTATCGGGGAAGAAATTATCCGGAGGCTTCGGTTTTCTATACTACCACCGCTGAGGTAAGCTTCTACGGTCACGTTGCCCAAAACCGAAGAACCAATCGGCAGGCTTGCAATGCTTGCGAAACTTTCTGCCGTTGCTTTTAGAGTGAGATTTCCATTTGCATTTAAGTTGCCTTTATAAATTTTTACATAATCATAAATATCCAGTTGCCCATCTTGTAACAACATTCCGTTAGGGTTATTTAAAATTAACCGGCCTGTGCTGCTACCATTGTGGGTGTTTCCCCTAAATATCTGGATAGAATCAGTACGGTTAAAGATTAGCGAGGAAGTGGCTTTGCTGGCGGAAAGCAGGTTGCCATTATTGGTTAGATTGCCAGAAAGTGTTAGTTCATGGCCATTTAAGTTGAGGCTGGCCCCCGAGGCAATGGTAATGTTTTTGGCGGAGAGTACCGAGGATAGAATTGGATACCGACTTAACCCTCCGGGAATTAAAATTGTGCTTTTTTCATCTGGAACGTCACTTGTAGATCCTGTAATTGTATTTTTCCAGTTGGCTGGCTTATCGGTTTCGGTACTCATTGTACCTGTCCATGCATATGAATTGTTTGGCCTGGTAGTTATCCCCATCACAAACACTGGCGTTTCAGTTACCAGTAAGGGAAGCTGTCCGCTTGTTAATTTCACTTTTTCAAGACTCATATTATCGCTGCCAATTTGTGGTTTGTAGATATAGGCAGAATCTGCAGAGCCCAGGCTCAGGGTGTAATTTGCTGTTCTCCCTTTTTCATCAGGTACAAAAAGCGAATACATAGACTTGCCATTTAATTCATAGCGGGCAACCACCGGGTCGGCGTTTAATGTTTCTTTATAAATATATTCTCCAAAAAGTTTATTGGTTTGATAGAGATAGTCCGCGGCGGGCTTGCGGGATAAGTCGTGTCCTCTTATCAATCCCGACGATTGGAATACTATGTCATAATTTACATTCCCATCATACATTTGGTAAAAGAAACAGCGGGTTACGCCATGCCTGGAGTAAAGCAATGAAGTACGCAATATCCACTCTGCCTGTACCTCTTCGGCAGATTTATTGCCAATAGGAATTGCTTTTAATGGGCTTCCCTGATTAATATCATATCCGGTTTCGGTAACCCAAACTTCTACATTGTTCGAAATCTCGTGCGACATCTGCACAAACTCATCAGCTACCTTAGCCAGACCCCCAACTTCGGGTGCAGCCCCTCTTGTATTTCGCCCATCCTGAGAGGATTGTGCATCGTTTGAATAAGCATGGTAATTCACTACATCCCAGCAAATATTTACCGTACCATCTGGATTGTAGCCCCTAAACTCGCGGCACCAGTCAACCATAGCTTCTACATAATCAGTTTGAACCGAGGCAATTCCACACATCACAACTTTCATGTTAGGATCGGCGTTTTTTACTCCCACACCGGGCCCCATCGTATTTTTATGTCCATCGTAAAATGCTGAAAGGTTGGCTGCATATTCCCGGCCGGTTTGGTAACCCTGGCGCCCTTTCCAGGATTTATCCCGCTCATTATCGCATTCAAAGTATTTAACAAGGTTCAAGCCCACTTTTACCACATTTACAGGGTCAAAATTCCAGCGGGGAGTAGAATTTACGCTCAACAAAGCCGGGCTTATATTCTTGTTGCTGCCATATCTTGCTGCAAATTGAAATGCACATTTTGCTTGCTCTATGTACGAGGCGGGATTTAGCAAATCTGAGCCATACCTTGCCGGAACATTTTCGGCATCGCGGATTTCAACAGGGTAACTTGCCTGAAGCCACGCGGGTATTGTTTTTATGCAGGCTAGCACCTCAATTCCTTCTGCTTTGCAGGTTTCGTACATGCTGTCGTAATCCCAGCCGCCGCTGCGGGTTGGATTAAAGGTATACTTGCCTTCTTCGCTCTCAAGCTTTTCCCAATCCATATAATGCCTAATGCCGGTAAAACTTTTGGCGGCCTTTAGTTTCGCTGTGTCGATCTCGATGGCGAGGTTTTCAAAATCCCATTCAAAAGCGTTTACTGCAAACATGTCGCGAAGTTTTACAGGCTTTTTTACTGCTTGGGAAGGGATTGTTCCAGCCGTGTAACTGCCATAAAGCTCCATCTCTGTAGGAAAGAGCCCATCCGCAGTAATCACCAGGTACCTTGCGTTGCTAATTACCGTGTCTAAAAGAAATTCATTTGTCCTGCCCGGATAAGGGCCCACCCAGCTTAAATAATGCTCCCCAGTAAATGTGGCAATCTGAATTCTCTGCCAGGTGTCTGTAATTACCGATAATTTAAAAGGATGGTTCGTATCCATTCCAAAGCCGTCGTAAAACCGTATGGCATCAATCGACATGCTTTCACCCTGGCGCAATGGATAATATGAATCATAAACCTGCAAAATCTTTCCGTCACGAATAGTACTTATTTCATTGCTTGCGATTCCATCTGTAAGCATATCGAAATGGATATTATTGCTATTTACATGATACCAGCGTTTCCAATCCAGCGGTATTTTAGGGCTTGTTATTGTACCTGAACCTTTAAGTATCACAACCTGTCGGGACACATTTACGGCATCCAGATAGCTTCCATTACCGGCTTGGCTTGCGGTAATCGTCACTGTCCCCTCGCTTAAAATGCTGGCTTTCCAGATACCTGAGGCATTGGATACTGATATAATCGAAGGATTTGATGATTGAAAAGTTATCGGCGTTTGCGTGTTTGTGCTGTTGGCCTGAAGCGTAAATGGAGCATCTGCCGTTGTTTTATCGGGAATAGGGTTAAACGTTATAACGGATGTCTGCTTAGCTGTGGTGACACCAGTTGGGAAACCATAGATCCAAACTTTATGTGGCATGTCATTCCTGAATTTTCGTACTACTATAGCATCAGCGTATGTGGTAGAATCGGGCTTTAAGTTAACAAAGGCCATGTAAGAAGAGCCATCAAAGGTACCTAAAGCTGTTGTGTCGTTTCCATTTAGTGCATACATGTAAGTGATTTGACCGGCTGGGATAGTTCCTTGATAATCATATAAGGAGACTCTTGAAAGCCTAATGTGCTTGGCCAGTTTCAAATTAACATCAATGTATTTATTGTAAGGATCGTTGTTGCCCCAGGTAGGTTGCACAAAACTGTTTAAATCATCGGTAATCCAGGGGGTAAAATCCTGAACTCCAGGCTCGCTTGGAGTGATCGATGTAACACTGATGCGCTCCTCTATTTCTGGAAGTGGATAGCCGTACACCCTTACCTTTTGAGGGATGTCGTTTGCATATTTTCTGATAACGATGGACTCAGCAATCACAGAGGTGTCGGTTGGATAATCGATAAAGGCCATATAGGAAGACCCATCGAATGTGCCGATGGAAGTTGTGTCTGTTCCGTTTACAGCAAAAATATAGGTGTATTGTCCTGCCGGGAAAACGCCCTGATGGTCATATAATGAGACTTTTGACAACCTGATTTTTTTTGCCAGGCGAAGGTTCACGTCAACGTATTTCTTATTGGGATCATTGTTTCCCCAGGTAAACTGTACCAGGCTGTTTAAGTCATCATTTAACCATGGAGAATAATCTTGCCCGGTGTACTCGCTAGGGGTAATTGATGAAATAGCAATACGTTCTAAAGTTTGGGCACTAACTAATGTGCTGATAAGTAGAAAAATAAAAAGAGGGAGATGTTTGCTCATAGGAAGGAGGTTTAAGAAGGAGATGATTTTAGGAATATGAATTTTATTAACCAATGATTAATAAAAATGGTTTGGCAATAAAGTGGAATCTGCCTTAAGATGTGCATGATGAGAAGTTTGCTCTCAAAGCAACGGCATAAAAAAAGGCGGAAAAATTTTCCGCCTTGATTCTTGTCTCCTGATTCTTGTCTCCTGATTCCTGTCTCTTGATTCTTGTCTCCTGATTCCTGTCTCTTGATTCCTGTCTCTTGATTCTTGTCTCCTGATTCCTGTCTCTTGATTCTTGTCTCTTGATTCTTGTCTCTTATCTCTTGATTCTTGTCTCTTGATTCTTGTCTAATGATTCCTGTCTCCTGATTCTTATCTCTTGATTCTTGTGTTCTTGCCTCCTGATTCTTGCGTTCTTGTCTCTAATCTATAAACTCCCACTTCACAAAGCCAGCCATCTTTTTCGTATGGTTAGCTGCTCCGCTGTAGCATCTTTATCGAACTCAAGCTTAAATTTTCCGGAAGGATTAGCTTTTAAGGTAACCTTTAATCTTTGAAGAACGCCATCTCTGGAGACTAGGAATTCAAGCGAGTCGCCAACTTTGCGCGAATTAACACTTCTCTCTAAGTCGCTATTTTTGGTGGTTGCATCAACTGCACCCGTAATACGGAAATTATAAATAGCGATAATTTCA